>CAZRPI010000028.1:0-31820 GCA_964601865.1 uncultured Pelobacter sp.
GCCAGAACATTTCCATGGAAATGTTTGATGTTTCCACGGGAAGCAATGGCAATGGATCAACCTCATACGGAAAGGGGGACTGGCGGGAACTGGCGCAACGGCAACAGCAGGTGGCGGGGAACTTTTCCGGAAGCTACCGCGCCGGTGATTCGGCTGAAAATGCGCACACCCCGATTTACCGGAATCCAGTCGAGTATTCCATGGTTGATGTCCATTTCTAGAAAGGAAGGTGATTGCAGATGATATCCAGCGTAACCTCGACAACCGACTCGACCTCCTCGTCCAGCACGATGAAGTCGACCTTCGGCCTGGATTCGAACGATTTTCTGAAGCTGTTTGTTACCCAGCTGCAGTACCAGGATCCATTGAGTCCGCAGGACGCAAGTGCGATGCTGGACCAGCTTGCCCAGATAACCCTGGTGGAGCAGTCGTATAATACCAACACGGCGCTGAATAATCTGCTGACGGCACAGAGCAATTCACTGGCCATGTCGTCGGTGTCTTTCATCGGCAAAACGGTCAAGGCAAACGGTGATGATCTGTCCTATGATGGCAGCACACCGGCCAAACTGCAGTACAACTTTTCCGCTGCAACTTCGGGAGCGACTCTTACCATCAAAAACTCTTCCGGAGAGACCGTCAGAACCGTTACCCTCGGGGCGCAGTCGGCCGGGGATCTCAGCTACACCTGGGATGGCCGTGACGCCAGCGGCTCAGCCGTACCCGCAGGAGCCTATACCTTTTCCGTATCGGGAACGTCCGCCAGCGGCTCCAGCTTAACGGCAACAACCTATACGACGGGTGTCGTTGACGGCGTCAATTATTCGGGCAGCACCCTGTATCTTACCATCGGCTCGATTCAGGTGCCTTTAACGGATGTCATAAACGTGGCAGGCGCGTAGGCTTATGGTCGATCAGATTTTTTTCCCAAATCCGGTCAAACCGGTCAAGGTCGACCAGGCTCGGGCGACCGGGAAGAGTGGCGCGGACCAGGTTTCCGGACCGTCTTTTGCCACGGTTCTTGATTCCAAGCTTCCGGCCCAGGGGGTCAAGTTTTCACAACACGCCCTGGATCGCCTCAAGGCCCGCAACATCACTTTTTCAGACAGTGACCTGGCCAATCTGGAGGGCGCCGTAAACAGCGTGGCCAACAAGGGCGGCAAGGAATCGCTGGTCATGATGGGAGACGCGGCGCTGGTGGTAAGCGTCAAGAACCGCACCGTGGTGACCGCCATGGACAGGTCGCAGATGAAGGGTAACGTTTTTACCAACATTGATTCGGCAATAATTATCTGAAACCCAGGCAGGGCCGGCCCTCCGTGAGGAAGCCCTCGGAAACGCCGATCGATTGACGCGTTTCGCAACAGTTCGCTCATACGAGCAAGGAGGCAACAAATGAGTATTACATCAGCGATGTTCACCAGTGTCAGCGGTCTCTTGGCAAACGCGGAGGCCATCAACGTCATAGGCAACAATCTGGCAAATGCCAATACCACGGGGTTTAAAAGCAGCCGCACGCTGTTCGCCGACATGCTCTACACGAACATCGGCAACAACTCCCAGGTTGGCCGTGGTACCAAAATTGAGAAAATCGGCATGCTTTACGGTCAGGGCTCTTTTGAAAACACCTCAAGCGTTTCCGATCTCGCCATCCAGGGTGACGGACTCTTCGCGGTAACCGACGGTACTACGACGTACTATACCCGCGCCGGCGCCTTTCATATGGATTCGTCCGGACAGTATCTCGTCAACTCCGACGGTTTGCGGCTGGTGGGCGCAAATGGAGCTGCCCTGGATTTCAGCGGTAGTACGAATTTTTCGAAAATTTCCCAGATCGACAAGGATGGCACCATAACCTGGGCCGATACTGGGGGGGCCACGCATACATTCGCGACCACGGTAGGCATGGCCACCTGCGCGAACCCGTCCGGGCTGGAGCAGCTCGGCAGCACCCTTTACAGGGCGACAACCGAGTCGGGAACCGTAACCGTTGCCGCCGCAACCGCGAGCAACGAGATCAATTCAAACTCCCTCGAGCAGAGCAACGTGGACATGGCCAGTGAGTTCGTCAAAATGATCATCACCCAGCGGGCCTATTCCGCCAACTCCAAAACCATTACCACGGCGGATGAGATGACCCAGGAGGTGCTGAATCTCAAGCGGTAGTCCGGCCTGACGGCGGAGAGAGGAAACCTCCGGGATGATTGATATGTTCCGGAGGTTTTCGTTCTGAAAAGTTTAATTGGTTGCAAAAACGGCAAAATCGTTTTAAATAGTAACCTAGGCACAATCCATTGATTTTATTACCCAACCATGGAGGAACGGCATGGCCAAGGACGAGCAGGCCTCTGCGGAAGTTGAAGAGGGCGGTAGCAAAAAGAAGATGTATATTATTATCGGAGCCGCGGTTGCCGTTGCTCTGGTTCTGGGCGTCGTAGCGTTCATGCTCATGGGCAAGGGGGATAAAAAAGAAAAGGGCAAGGAAGAAGCCGCCAAGACCGAAGCCCAGTCGGAAACCAAGGGCGAGGGGGGACATGGCGGTTCCGCGGCCGGCGGCAAGGAAGGCGCCGCCGCCTCCACTACCTATCCGCTGGAGCCGTTTATCGTCAACATCTACGACGGGCAGGAGCTGCGATACCTGAAGGTCAAGGTTGAGATGGAGATGGCCGGCGCCGTCAAGGGGGATCTGGACGCCAGGCTCGCGCCGATCCGTGACGCCATACTGGTCCTGCTGAGTTCCAAGACCCTGCAGGATATCCAGGACCTTCAGGGAAAGAACCAGCTCAAGGATGAAATCCTGATTTCGATCAACAAAATAATTTATCCCGCAAAAATCGCCAGAGTCTATTTCACCGATTTTGTCGTCCAATAGGAATTCTTCCGGGGCAGTATGGAAAAAATCCTCACCAAAGCAGAGATCGAAGCTCTTCTGAACGCCGTATTCGACGGCCGGATCGAGCCTGAGAAAGAACTGGCAAGGGCGGAAGGGGTCATTACCACCTATGACCTGTTCAATACCGAGGCTCACAAGGGCTTCGTTCCCAATCTGGATATCATTTATGACAGCTATATCCGCTATAACCGGGTCAATCTGTCCAACCGCCTGCGCAAGGTAGTTGAAATCAAGAAGGTCGGCGCCCGATCCTACAAATTTGACGATTTTATCCAGACCCTTCCCTCCCCGGTCTGCATGGCCATTTTCAAGATTGATCCGCTCAAGGGAGCGGCGTTGATCTCTTTCGACAGTACGCTGGTGATGGCGTTGGTGGACAGCCTGCTCGGAGGAACCGGAACGAACAGAATTTCGATAACGAACCGGATCTTCACCTCCATCGAACTGCGCCTGATGGAAAAAATCGCCAAGGACATCCTGCAGGATCTGGAAAAGGCGTGGGCACCGCTCTACTCGACCCACATGAATCTGCTGCGTATGGAGATGAACCCCCGCCTGATCAATATCGTACCTCCGGAGTACCAGATTGTAACCATGTCCCTGAAAATCCAGATTGAGGATATCTCGGGCAACATGGTTTTCGCTATTCCATACATGACAATCGATCCGATCAGGGACAAACTGAAGGCGGGGATGCAGTTCGATCTGATGGCAATCGACCCCCAGTGGTCCTCCCGGTTGTCATCAAGCATCATGGAGGCGCCCCTCGAAATTTCCGTCGAGATGGGAAACGCCGACATCACGTTGCGGGAGCTGCTTGAACTTGCGGTCGGAGATACGATCATGCTTGACAAACCATGCTCAAGTGAGCTGATGGTCAAGGTCGAGGGAGAAACAAAATACTGGGGTATTCCCGGAATCCGTCATGGAAACAGGGCGATCCAGATCAGTGCCATAAGCGGAAAAGGGGGCAGAGGTGAGCGACAAACCTGAGCAGAACGAGGCCGGCCTTGATACGAAAAACCTCGAATTCATTCTGGATATACCTCTCCAGGTGACGGTGGAACTGGGAAGGACCAAGCTGCTGGTCAAGGATGTGCTGCAACTCAATCAGGGGGCGGTTGTGGAACTCTCCAAACTGGCCGGTGAACCTCTGGATATTTTCGTCAATTCGAAGTTGGTGGCGCGGGGCGAGGCGGTGGTTGTGAACGAGAAGTTCGGGGTCCGCCTGGTGGATATCGTCAGTCCCAACGAGCGGGTGGAGAAGATTTTGTGAAAGGCGCGTTATTCGCGCTGCTGCTCATCCTGCCATCACCGGCTTGCGCCGAAAGGTTGCCCGGCCAGGAATACAACTTCCTTTCCAGTTTCGTTCAGATGATTGCGGCCCTCTCGATCGTAATCGGGCTGATTCTCGTTGCCAGACATTTCTCCGAAAGAGTCCTGAAAAGCAGGCTTGCCGGCAGTTTTGGCACAAAACACATCCGTCTGGTCGAAACCCGTCCGATTGCCCCGAGAAAATCACTGATCCTGATTGAAGTTGGCGGCGAATACCTTCTGCTGTCCTGTACCGAAAACCAGCTCAGTCTGATTAAACAGGTTGAAATTTATGAGGAAATTGAAGTCGTGGATGGGGATGCCGGTGACAGGTCGGGACTTCTGGGGTTCTGGGACAGGTACAAGGGAAGGCGGAGGGGCTGAGATGCGGGCTCTGTCCGGTTCCAGATGGCTGCTGTTCGGCGTTGTCGTCCTGCTGATCGTGCTGACGGCGGGGGTGTCCCATGCCGAGCCGCTGCCGCTCCCGTCGCTGAATATCGGAGTTGGTACGGCAACCAAGCCGGGGCAGATGGCTACCACGATTCAGATCTTCCTGCTGCTGACCGTCCTTTCCCTGGCCCCAGGCCTGTTGATAATGACCACATCTTTTACCAGGATCGTGGTGGTACTCTCATTTCTCCGTACGGCCATGGGCACCCAGAACGCCCCTTCCAATCAGATCATACTGGCGCTCTCCATGTTCCTGACTTTATTCATTATGAATCCGGTCTGGCAGCAGATCGACCGGGATGCCTACCAGCCGTGGAAGGCTCAGCAGATTTCCCAGGAACTCGCCATCGACCGGACCGTCATGCCGGTGAGGAAGTTCATGCTTTCCCAGACCAGAGAGAAGGATCTGGCCCTGTTCGTCAGCCTGTCCAAACTGCCGCAGCCCAAAAATGCCCAGGATATTCCGACGCTCACCGTTATCCCGGCGTTCATGATCTCCGAACTGAGAACCGCCTTTCAGATAGGTTTTCTTATCTATATCCCTTTTATTGTGGTTGATATGGTTGTGGCGTCGGTGCTCATGTCCATGGGGATGATGATGCTGCCGCCGGTCATGATTTCCCTTCCGTTTAAGATCCTGCTTTTTGTTCTCGTGGATGGCTGGGGGCTGGTCATCGGTTCCCTGGTCAAGAGTTTCGGGTGATGACAGCCTGAGATCAGAGGGGTTCCCGGAATCGATCCTTACATGCGTCCTGTCTGTTTTCAACCCTGCTGCCGGAGGATTTCACAATGACGCCAGAATTGGTAATACAGCTTGCCCGAAGAAGCTTTGAGGCTTCCCTGCTGCTCTCCGCGCCCCTGCTGCTCTTCAGTCTGGTGGTCGGCCTCGCGATCAGCATCTTTCAGGCCGTTACCTCCATCAACGAGGCCACCCTGGCCTTCGCCCCGAAAATAGTTGCCGTGATGATAGCCATGATCATCTTTTTCCCCTGGATGATGACCTACATGAGTGACTTCACCCGGGAGATATACTCCTTTATCGCCCTGATGAGGCGCTGATCCCATGTTTCCCCTGCTTCCCTTTCCCTCTGCCCGGGAGGTGATTCTTTTTGCCCTCGTCATCAGCCGGGTCGCGGGAATGTTCGCCGCATTGCCCGTTTTCGGGGGAAGGCGTCTCCCTCTCCGCATCAGGGTCTTCGCCGTGATGGCTGTCACCATGTCCTGCTACCCCATCCTGGTCCTCACCCCTCCCGAAATGCCGGGCGACACCATCACCCTGGGTATGCTGGCGCTGCGTGAGGCCATGGTCGGCGTTGCCCTTTCCTTTGTCACCCAGATCCTCTTTTCCGCGGTTGAATACAGCGGCCAGATCATCGGAATGCAGATGGGCTTTACCATCTCATCGATCATCGATCCGGCCAACGGCAACCAGACCCAGGTCATATCGGTGATGCAGAGTCTGCTGGCCACGCTGATGTTCCTGAGCCTGAACATTCACCACCTGTTCATACGGACCATCATCGATAGCTTCAGGATCATTCCCATGGGTGTCTGGCACCTTAACGGAGCGGTAATATCCTTTCTGACCAGGGCGACGACGGATGTTTTTATCATCGGTGTCCGGCTTGCGGCTCCGGTAATGGTGGCGTTGCTTCTGACCAGTGTGACCCTGGGTATCATGGCCCGCGCATTTCCCCAGATGAATGTTTTCATGATCAGTTTTCCCCTCAACATAGGCATAGGGTTTATTGTGCTGGGAATGACACTGTCGATTTTCTTTCACGTTCTGGAAGTGTCTTTCGGGTCCGTCAAGGGGCAGATTGAGACCCTTTTCAGTTTAACGGCAAGGGGGGGATGATCCATTGGCCGGTGATGACGACAAGCATTCCAAGACCGAACAGCCGACTCCCAAGAAACTTGAAAAATCCCGGGAAAAAGGTCCTCCACCCACAAGCATCCTGATGACCTCCACGTTTACCCTGCTGACGGGGATGATCTGTCTGTACGTGTTCGGCAGTTTCATGGTGACCGCATTGTCGCTGCAGAGCCGGGAAATCCTGGCGGATGTCGGCAGCTTCGAGTTGACGGAAAAAAATGTCTACCAGCTCGTCCTGAGGCTGTTTCTGCTCCTGATCGTCGTGCTGGCGCCGTTGGTCGTAACGGTTATGGTCACGTCGATCACCTCCCATATGGTTCAGGACGGCGGCAGGTTCGAGTTCCGGTGGGAGCGCCTGACGCTGGACATCGAAAAGCTGAATCCTCTCAACGGCTTCAACCGACTGTTCAACAAGACCGCCCTTGTCGAGATCGTGAAATCATTTCTGAAGCTTCTGGTGATCGGCTGGGTTGCCTATCGGGTTCTCGCCGACGAAGTCCAGAACATCCCTCTGCTGGCCGAAGCCGACATCTCCACCATCTTCACCTACATGGGGCATGTGGCTTTCAAGATCGTGGTTCATACCTGCGGTATCATGCTGGTCCTGTCGGTCCTGGACCTGCTGTATGTCAAGTGGAGCTATATTGAAAAGCTCAAAATGACAAAACAGGAGGTCAAGGACGAACAGAAGGAGCAGGAGAATCCCGAAATCAAGGGACAGATCAAAAAAATGCAGTTTCAGGCGGCACGCCGCCGCATGACGCGGATCATACCCACCGCCGACGTGGTCATTACCAACCCGACCCACTATGCCGTGGCGCTCAAATATGACCGTCAGCGCATGATCGCACCGGTGGTCCTGGCCAAGGGGGTGGACATCATGGCTCAGGCCATCAAGAAGATTGCCCAGGAAAGCAAGGTCATTCTGGTGGAAAACCGTTTTCTGGCCCGGGAACTCTATGAGCAGGTGGATGAGAATGAGGCCATTCCCGAGTCCATGTACGCGGCCGTCGCGGAGGTACTGGCGTATGTTTACCGTCTGAAGGGCAACGTTTGATGGACCATCGCATCGAATCCCGCCGCCCTCCTTTTCCCCAGTTACTCCCAGAAAACAAGTCAAATCGTTGACAACATTCAATTCGTTGACAGGCTCTGCCGACGTTGCATGCGCGGATCGCCGGATGTGAGGCGGAAATCACCTTTTTGCGCGTTTTTCCCCTCTCCGGTGTGAACCGATGGCGTCGCCGGTTGAGGCATGATATTTGCAGAAATAGGTTGTTTTGCGCGCAGGTAACGTGAGAAGTGGGGCAGAGATGGCAAACGAATCCGTCAAAACAGCAGGGTTGAGCAGCATCCGCAAGAACTCCGATATCTATGTGGCCGTGGCCCTTATCGGGGTTTTGGCGCTGATGATCATTCCTCTCCCTTCTTTAATGCTCGACGTCTTCCTCGCGGCCAACATAACCACGGCCCTCTGCATCCTGCTGGTCTGTCTCTATACCAAGCATGCTCTCGATTTTTCCGTTTTCCCCTCGATTCTGCTTGTCACCACGCTCTTCCGTCTGGCCCTCAACATCGCCTCCACCCGGCTGATACTGCTGCACGGGAGTGAGGGGGTCGAAGCGGCCGGCGCGGTCATCAAGGCTTTTGGCCAGTTCGTGGTGGGAGGAAACTATGTGGTTGGGGCGGTTATCTTCCTGATCCTGGTGATTATCAATTTTGTGGTTATTACCAAGGGCGCCGGTCGTGTCGCCGAGGTTACCGCCCGTTTTACCCTGGATGCGATGCCGGGCAAACAGATGGCCATCGACGCGGATCTTTCCGCCGGGATGATCACCGAGAAAGAGGCCAGGGCGCGGCGCACCAAAATCGCCCGCGAGGCCGATTTTTACGGCTCCATGGATGGCGCCAGCAAGTTCGTGCGGGGCGATGCCATAGCAGGCATTCTGATCATGCTGGTCAACATCTTCGGTGGCCTTGTTATCGGGGTGTTTCAGCAGGGAATGGCCATTCAGGTCGCCCTCACAAACTATACCCTGCTCACCATCGGGGAAGGGCTGGTGGCACAGATCCCCGCGCTGATCATCTCCACTGCCGCAGGCATTATCGTGACCCGCTCGGCTGACGAGGATAACTTCGGAAACGAAATAACCGGCCAGTTCCTGAACTACCCCAAGGCGTTCTACGTCTCCTCCGGCGTCATGCTGTTGTTTGCCATGATCCCCGGTTTGCCCCATTTCGCGTTTCTGCTCCTCTCCGGCGTTACCCTCCTGGGAGGCAGAATGGCCCGGGAAAAGGCGCTGGTCGTTGAGGAAATGGCGGCTCTGCCCGAAACCGCCGAGGGGGAGGAGGCCGTTGATCAGGCCTCCGTCGTGCGGCCGCTGGATGTGCTGGAGCTGGAAGTGGGGTATGGACTCGTGCCCATGGTTGACGCCTCTCAGGATGGTGAGCTGCTTGAGCGGATCCGCTCCATCCGCAGGCAGTACGCCCAGAAACTCGGTTTTGTGGTCCCCCCCATCCATATTCACGATAATCTGCAGCTCAAGCCGTATGAGTACAATCTTCTTATCCGCGGCGCCAGAGTGGGCGGCAGCGAACTGACCGGCCAGTACCTGGCCATGGATTCCGGCGCCGTTTCCGGCAGCATCGAAGGGGTCAAGACAACGGAGCCCGTTTTCGGGCTTCCATCGATCTGGATCAGTTCGGAGGCAAGGGACGACGCGCAGTTTAAAGGGTATACGGTTGTGGACAGCACCACGGTTGTGGCGACGCATATCAGCGAGATCGTCAAGCGGTACGCCCATGAACTCGTGGGACGCCAGGAGATGCAGCAACTTCTCGACAATCTTGCGCTTACGGCGCCCAAGGTCGTTGAGGAACTCATCCCCAATCTGCTCAATCTGGGGACGGTGCTGCGGGTGGTCAAAAATCTCCTGAAGGAAGGGGTGTCGGTCCGGGACCTGCGTACCATACTGGAGACCCTGGCCGACTACGCCGGCCTCACAAAGGATCCCGATGTCCTGACCGAGTTCGTCCGCCAGGGACTGGGACGCTTTATCGTCGATCAGTACAAGCTGGACGATGATACCCTCTGCCTGATCACCCTGAACAGGGAGATCGAAGATATCATCGCGGAGGCGATTCAGCCCTCGGACCAGGGCGGTTTCCTCGCCATCGAACCCAATACCGCCCAGACCATTATTACCGCCATCCGCACCATGTCCGACCGTTTCAGTCTGAGTGGAGCGCAACCGGTGCTGCTGGCTTCGCCATCCATACGCCGGTATGTGAGAAGGCTGATCGAACGTTTCGTGCCGCACATGGCGGTGCTCTCGCACAACGAGATTCCACAGAACATCAAAATCCAGTCCCTGGGGGTGGTGAGCCTCAATGTTGGTTAAAACCTTTCAATCGGCGAGCATGGCGGAGGCCCTGCGCCTGGTGAAGGCGGAGCTTGGTCCCGACGCCATGATCCTTTCGACAAAAAAGGAAAAGAGCGGGGGGATCCTCGGTTTTTTCCGCAAGCCCGTGTACCGGGTGACTGCCGCCATCGATCCCGCGCACAAGGCGGTTCCATCGGTGGCGCCATCCGTACCCGCGGCATATCGCGAACCGCCCGAGCGCCAACGGACCGCGAAGGAAGACCTGGAGAATTCCATGCTGGCGCCCCTGGCCCGTGAACTCCGGGAACTGCGTGAAAGGGTCGAATCGCTCGTAAGACGCGAAGAGACCCGCAGTGAATTGCCGCCGGAGAAAAAGCCGGACAACCCCGATACCAGGGGAGGAGGATTTGATTTCAGGAACATTCCGCGGTCCGACCTGGAAGAACTGAAGAAGCTCCTGCTGGATAACCTGACAAAGAGTCAGGATGGCGGGGTCAGGGCGGTGCAATGGCCGGTCGCGGCGGAAACGCCGGTGGCGTCGGCGGCGCCGGCCGCGACTGAACTGGACGTCCCGCCGGACGATGCGCCGCTGATCGAGGGGTTGAAACAGAGCGGCGTATCAGCCGAGGTGCTCGGAACGATCGCCGATGCCTTGAAAACAATGCCGTCCGAGGGAGAGAGCCAGCCACTCAAGAGCCGCCTGGGCGAGGTTTTTGGGCGTCTGCTCAAATTTGCCGGCACCCTCAAGATGCGCAAGAATTCGCCCCGCATCATTGCGCTGGTGGGACCTACGGGGGTGGGAAAGACTACGACCACCGCCAAGCTTGCCGCCATGTACGCCCTCAATCGCGGCAACAAAGTCGCGTTGATTACGATGGATATTTTCAGGGTCGGGGCGGTTGAACAACTCAAGACCTACTCCCGCATCATGGGTATCCCGCTGGGAGTGGCTTCAACTCCCAAGGAGCTGGAAAAGGCGGTGGAAAGCTATTCCGACTGCGATCTGATCCTGATCGATACGGCCGGCCGCAGCCACAAGGACAATGAAAAGCTGACCGAGATGCGGAATTTTTTCGCGGACAAGATTCCGCTCGAAGTGTATCTCTGCCTTTCAGCCACGACAAAGGACCGGGAGCTGGAAGAAATTCTCAAGCGGTTCAGCATCTTCCAGATCAGTAAAATCGTATTCACCAAAATTGATGAAAGCGAGAGTTTTGGCAACATGGTCAACTTGCTGATGAGGGACAACCTGCAGATAGCCTACTTTACCACCGGACAGCGGGTACCTGAAGACATTGAAGTGGCCACCCCGGCCAAACTGGCGGACATAATTTTGAGGGGAGCGCCAAATGACTAGAGCAACTCTGAAGGGTGACCAGGCGGATACCTTGCGGGAGATGGCCCGTTCGGCCGCCAAGAACCAGACTTTCGAATCCCATAGCGGTCTGCAGCCCGATCCGAGGGGAATCCGGGTGATTGCCGTGACCAGCGGCAAGGGGGGGGTCGGCAAGAGCAATGTCGTCTCCAATCTGGCCATTGCGCTCTCCGCGCAGGGAAAAAAGGTGCTGATCCTCGATGCGGACCTTGGTCTCGGCAACCTGGATGTGCTTCTGGGACTATCGCCTCCGTACAATATGAACAACGTGCTGAATGGAGAAAAAAGCCTCTCGGAGATAATCATCGACGGACCGGCCGGGATCAAGATCATCCCTGCCGGCTCGGGAGTCCAGGAGTTCACCAGTCTGGGTCAGCATGAAAAACTCAGGCTGCTGGACGAACTGGATATGCTGGAGGAACAGTTCGATATCATGATCGTTGATACCGAAGCGGGGATCTCGGAAAACGTGACCTATTTCTCCGTGGCCGCCCAGGAGATCGTTGTCGTGGTAACCCCCGAACCCACCTCCATCACCGATGTATATGCCCTGATCAAGCTGCTGGCTACCCGTTATTCCGAACACCACTTCAAAGTGCTGGTCAACATGGCCAAGGACAGCGAAGACGCACTGGAGGTGTTCCGCAAGCTGGCCAACGTTGCGGGACGTTACCTCGACATCTCGCTGGATTATCTGGGGTGCGTGATCAAGGATGACAAGGTCGTGGAGGCGGTAAAGAGACAGAAAGCCGTATCCGAGCTGTTTCCAGAGTCGGAAGCGGCCAATTGCTTTGCAACTCTTGCCAAGAGGGTGATCGAGAATACCCGCCAGAAGCGTCTCAAGGGGAATATACAGTTTTTCTTCCGGCGTGTGCTCGAAGGCCCCGCGGGTGACTGATCGGTGAAGATTCAAAGGGATACATCAGCAGGGGACGGATCACCTACCCGTGATGAGCTGATCCTGCAGCATATGCCGATGGTCCGGTATCTGGTGAGCAAGGTTTCGTCCCAGTTGCCTTCCCATCTGGATCAGCAGGATCTGATGAGCGCTGCCGTCGTGGGGCTGATCAATGCGGCGGACCGGTTTGATCCGAGCCGGGGAGTGATGTTCAAGACTTTTGCCGAACAGCACGTGAGAGGAACGATCATCGATGAGCTCCGTTCTCACGACGTGCTGAGCCGTTCCATGCGTGACAAGCACAAGAAGCTGACACGCCAGTTGACGCTCCTGGAGCACCAGCTGGGACGGAACCCGACCAGCGAGGAGGTGGCCGAGTCGCTGGGCATGGAGCTTGACGAATACTACGTCCTGCTGGATGACGTGCATGTGTTTTCCTTTATCAGTCTGGATGACAGCTGGGACGACAGCGATGGAAATACGCTCTGCCTGGCCGACGTGCTCAGTGAAAGTGACGCCAAGAGTCCCCAGCAGCAGGTGATGATGATGCAGCTTGCCGAGGCGTTGGGGCGGGCTATCGAATCACTGCCGGAAAGGGAGCGGCTGGTCGTCACGCTCTACTACTATGAAGACCTCAATCTGAAGGAGGTGGGGGAAGTGATAGGATTGACCGAGTCGCGCATTTCCCAGATCCTCAGTCAGGCAATGGCCCGGCTCAAGGCCAAGATGAGGATTCACAGGGGCTGAAGCGGGAGTTTCTTGGCCCGAAAAATGCTACGGAAG
Organism: uncultured Pelobacter sp.; assembly: GCA_964601865.1. Lineage (GTDB taxonomy): Bacteria > Desulfobacterota > Desulfuromonadia > Geobacterales > Pseudopelobacteraceae > Pseudopelobacter. The sequence goes on from CAZRPI010000028.1 coordinate 12,973, forward strand.
TGAAGATACCCATCAGTGTTCCGGATTGGAAAAGAGATCGTTTGTTTCAAGGGAGACGGATATGAATAGCGGCCTGTATTCAGCCCTGTCGGGCAGCGTCGCGGCCATGAAACGCATGGACGTCATCAGCAACAACCTGGCGAACGTCAACACGCCCGGGTACAAGAAGGACAAAATGCTTTTCGAGAGCATGCTGGCAGGTGCCGTCAATCCGCCGGCCGTAGCTCAGGCGTCCACGGCTGATCCTCTGCTGCAGAGGGAGAGCGTGTTCGTCGATTATTCCGCCGGAACCGTCGTGCAGACGGGCAACGCCCTGGATCTTGCCATCGACGGCGACGGCTTTTTCGTGGTTCAGACGCCCCAGGGGCGGGTTTACACGCGGCAGGGGAATTTCCGCCTGGCAGCCGACGGAACGCTGGTTACCTCCGACGGTTTCCCGGTCATGGGCCAGAACGCCCCCATCCGGATTCAGGGGGGCCATGTGGAAGTAGATTCCAAGGGGGTCGTGACGGTTGACGGTACGGCCGCCGGGACCATAAGTGTCGTGGACTTTCCCAAGCCGTACCGACTGACGAGGGTCTCCAGCGCCGGTTTCGTTCCGCAGAACGCGCAGGTGACGCCTCAGCCCGCGGCCGGCGGCGTCAGCCAGGGACACCTGGAGAGTTCCAATGTGGAGACCATCACCGAGATGTTGCAGATGATCGAAACCAACCGTTATTACGACACGTGCCAGAGGGTCATCAAGGGCTTTGATGACATGACGGGTAAGGCCGCCAACGATCTGGGCAAGCTGTAGAGAGTCTGATGTCACAAGCCTGACAGCATGGGCGGAAAAAGGAGCTGATAATATGATGCGTGCACTCTGGACTGCAGCCTCGGGTATGCAGGCGCAACAGAAGAACATTGACGTGGTGGCGCACAATCTTGCCAACGTCAACACTACCGGTTTCAAGAAGAGCAGGGCCGATTTTCAGGATCTGGTCTACCAGAACCTCAAATCGAGCGGCTCGCCTTCAACCAGTTCCACCGAGGTGCCCACCGGTGTCCAGATCGGCCTCGGGACACGGCTGGCGGCGGTTTCGAAGATATTTTCCACCGGCGATCTGACCCAGACCGGCAATGAACTGGATATGGCCATTGAGGGTGACGGCTTCTTCCAGATCCAGCAGCCGGACGGCACCACGGCCTATTCAAGGGCCGGGGCGTTCAAGAAGGACAGCCAGGGGCGTGTCGTTACCTCCGACGGTTACCCGCTCCTGCCGGAAATCGTCATTCCCAGCAATGCCACGAAGATCAACATCGGCAACGACGGCACCGTATCGGTAACCCAATCCGGCCAGACCACCGCCACCACCGTCGGTTCAATCCAGCTGTCGCTGTTCTCCAACCCTTCGGGGCTCTCCAGCCTGGGCAAGAACCTCTTTCAGCAGACCGATTCCTCGGGAAGCCCAACCACCGGGACCCCCGGCCAGAACGGTCTGGGCACCATTTCCCAGGGATATCTGGAGATGAGCAACGTCAGTGTGGCGGAAGAGATGGTGAATATGATCGTTGGCCAGCGCGCCTACGAGATCAACTCAAAGGCGGTGCAGACGGCGGATGAAATGCTGCAGACCGCCAACAACCTGAGAAGGTAAGCGCAGGTACCGATATGCGAACCGTAGTGATTGTTACGCTCTTGCTGCTTAACCTGGCGATCGTGGCGGACGCCGCCCAGACTTTACGGATGACGCGGGAACGGGAGGCGGAGATCCGCGGGACGGTCACGGAATTCGTGCGGCAGAAGACCTCCAGCCTAGGGTGCGAGGCGCGTATCAAGCGTCTGGTCATCAACGGCGATCCCACCTTCCCCGCCGGATCCCTGGATTACGAGGTGATAGCCCCCCAGCAGTGGGAAGGGTGGGGTGGAGTCGGTATGGGCATCATCGTCCGCCAGGGCGACCGGATTGTCCGAAACCTTTCCGTACGGGTCGAAGTTGAGGCGCTTGCCGAAATGGTTGTGACCAGCCGCCAGATTGACCGGGGCAGCGTCCTGTCGGCCGCCGATCTTGCCGTGCAGAAACGGGATCTGGCAGATGTGCGGGGCCGATATCTGGCCAGAATCGAGGATGCGGTCGGGAAAAAAAACAGGATCACGCTTAAGGCCAATGCCGCCCTGAGAGGTGATCAGCTGGAGAAGATTCCGCTGGTCAAGCCGGGACAGCTGGTAACCATCGTGGCCGAGAACGAGCGCATGAGAATTACCGTGACCGGAAAGGCCAGGAGTTCGGGCGCCGAGGGGGATACGATCATCGTTCAGAATCTGAACTCCCTCAAGGAATTGCCGGCGCGGGTGATTGACGCCGGCACGGTGCAGATAGTGTTCTAGCGCCAGAGGGCGCATGCCGCACGGATGGCGACGCCCGGTGACAGTGGCTTCAAGGCAGGGATGCAACATGAGGTTGGAAACCATGAAATACGCAGCAGTTTTTATCTCAATGACCGCCGCGCTGCTCGGCGGGTGCGTGACCCAGACTGTACAGGTCAAAACCCCCACTTTCGATCAGCAGCTGCCGCGACCGCAGACCGACTACTCCAGCGGTTCCATCTGGCAGGCCCACTCCTCCGGTTTCACCGAGGATTTCAAGGCGAGGCGGAGAGGTGACATCGTTACGATCGTAATAACCGAAACCGCCAGCGCGTCCAAGGAAGCCAACACCGATACCTCGCGGAATTCGACGATAAACGCCGGTATTCCCTATTTCATGGGGCTGGAAAAAGCTGGCGTCATCAAGAACAACGTAGATCTGAGCAAACTGCTCAACGCCAATGTGGAATCAACCTACAAGGGGGCCGGCTCCACCTCGCGCAAGGAATCTCTCAACGCCACTATTTCCGCCAAGGTGATTGACGTGCTGCCGAACAATAACCTTCTGATCGAGGGGCGACGCAATGTCAAGGTCAATAATGAGGATCAGGTGATTATTATCGAGGGGACGATCAGGCCGAGCGATATCGGTTCGGACAACACGGTTAATTCCATCTATGTTGCCGACGCCAGAATCAGCTATGGAGGCAAGGGAATAATCTCCGACCGGCAGAGCCCGGGCTGGCTGATGAACGTGGTGGACAAGCTGTGGCCGTTCTGAAAACGGATGCCGTGGTTGTAAGGGGAAGAATAATCATGAAGACGTTTATTGTCGCCGCAACGCTCATCCTCATGCTGGCAACCAGTTCCCATGCGGTCCGCATCAAGGATCTGGCCTCCTTCGAGGGGGTGCGTGAGAACCAGTTGGTGGGGTACGGTCTCGTGGTGGGCCTGAACGGTTCCGGTGACAGCGATCAGGCTCTCCTGCAGCTCAAGTCGGTCTCGACCATGCTGGAGAGGATGGGAGTCACGGTAAGCGCCAACACCATCAAGCTGAAGAATGTGGCCGCGGTCATGGTGACCGCTACACTCCCTCCGTTTGCAAAGCAGGGAAACCAGATGGATGTTACGGTTTCTTCCCTGGGGGACGCCAAGAGTATCGCCGGCGGAACACTGATCATGACGCCTCTCAAGGGTGCGGACAACCTGGTTTACGCGGTTGCCCAGGGTTCCGTTCTCACCAACTCGTTTGCTTTCGCGGGACAGGGCGCCAGCGCCCAGAAGAACCACCCCACTGCCGGCAGGATTCCCAGCGGAGCCCTGGTTGAGCGTGAACTGCCCAACTCGCTGGCCGGAAAGTCCCGGCTTCGTCTCAATCTGGCGCAGGCCGATTTCACCACGGCGTCACGGATCGCCTCGACGATCAACGCCAAATTCGGCGACGGGACCGCCTCAACAGCTGATCCGGGTGAGGTGACCATCCAGGTCCCCGGCGGATTAGGCACCAGGATGATCGATTTTGTCGCCGCGGTGGAAACTCTGGATGTCCGGCCGGACAGCATTGCCAGGGTCGTGCTGAATGAGCGCACCGGGACCATCGTCATAGGGGAACAGGTGCGCATCTCCACGGTTGCCGTATCCCACGGCAATCTCTCGCTGGTGATCAAGGAAACCCCGCGGGTTTCCCAGCCTTCTCCCCTGAGCACGGGAGGGGAGACCAAGGTCGTGCCCCGCACCCAGCTGAAGGTTGAAGAGGAGGCGCGCCGCCTGATGCTTGTGCCGGAGGGAACCACCATTGGTGACGTGGTGAGGGCGCTCAATACGCTGGGAGTGACACCCCGCGACCTGATAGGCATTCTACAGGCCATCAGGGCTGCCGGAGCTCTTCAGGCCGAATTGACGATAATCTGATTTCTAGGGTACCAAGAAGGAAGCTCGCAATGGATATGGGAATTCCACAGAACCTCCCCTCGGTTGGAGACGATGCCGCGGAGAAGGCAAGAGCGCTGCAGAAGCAGAGGGCCGGCGCGGCTGGTCTGACCGGGAAACAGCTCCAACAGGCCAGGAAGGTCGCCCAGGACTTTGAAGGGCTTTTTATCGGCATGATGTTCAAGGCCATGCGCGAAACGGTGGGAAAAGACGAACTCACCGGTGGTGGGCATGGAGAAGAGATCTACCGCTCAATGCTCGATCAGGAGTACGTCGCGGCGTCTGTGAAGAGGGGCGGGTTCGGACTGGCGAAACTGATCGAAAAGGATATTATCAGGCAGGAAAGCCGGAAAGTTACGCCCAAGGTGGATACCCTGAAATAGTTTAGTTCGCGTTTGGAGATGACGCCCATGGAATTGAAGGGATTGTTTGACGCTGTTGCCGTACAGGCCGAATTGCTGGACAGACTGCTGGCATCTCTTGAGAGGGAGACCGCGGAGTTGAGCAACGTGAAGATTGACGCGATGACGCGGACCAATCAGGAAAAGGAAGAGCTGATCGGGAAGATCTCCCGGCACTCTTCGGTCCTGCAGCGGGAAATTGCCGCGGCGGCGGCCGTTGAGGGTCTGCCTTCCGACGCCACCCTTGGCGCGATCGCGAAACACCTGGCGAAGAAGGGCCAAAATGAGCTGCAGCAGAGGCAGAACTCGCTCAAGAGAACGGCCGCAAGGATCAGGCGGGTTGGCGCCATGAACCGGGAAATCGCGGAACGTTTTGCCGCCACGATCTCCAATTCACTCAATCTTATGGCTCGCCTGATCAACCAGTCCAACGTGTACGAAGCCAGGGGCGGTTTCCAGCGGCGCCCCTCCGGCGCCGTCATGATCAACAGGGAGGCCTGACATGTCACTCACCTCTACGCTCCTCATTGGAAAGACCGGCCTCAACATCTACCAGACGGCGATTGAGGTCACCGGCGAGAATGTCGCCAACGTGAATACGGAAGGCTATTCCCGCCAGAAAGTCGTGCTCCAGAGCGCGCCTCCCACGACCAGTAACGGCTTTCCGCTGGGCACCGGGGTAAAGATCTCCGCCGTGGAGAGGTATTACGACGGACTGATGCAGCAGCAACTGGTAACCGCCAGTTCCACCTCGGGCTACGATACCACCATGTCAACGGTGCTGCAGCAGATAGAGCCGTCGTTCAATGAAGTCACGACGGACGGACTGGGTTCGGCCATCGCGAATTTCTTTCAGGCCTGGCAGGACCTTGCCACCAACCCTTCGGGGACGGCGGAACGTCAGGCCGTGTTGAGCCGGGCGAACGTTCTCGCGGACAACTTCAACTCCATCAGCACCACCCTCAATAACACCATTGCGTCCCAGGATGCTTCCCTGACCACCCTCACCCAGGACATCAACGACAAGCTGACCAACATCGCGGCCCTGAACGGCCAGATCAGGCAGATCGAACAGGTGAGCGGCAACGCCAATGAGATCAGGGACCAGCGCGACCTGCTGGTAAAGCAGTTGTCGGAGCAGATGGGGATAAATTACACCGAGAATTCCGATGGCACTACAGACATTTACGTACAGGATGCCTCGACGTCGCCGGCGACATCGTACTATCTGGTGCAGGGAAGCAATGCGGGCTCTCTGAGTCTCGGTGGCACGTCTCCCGGCCGGACCGTGACGATAAACGATGTGAACGGGAATGCGACGGCAGTTGACAGCGGTATCTACACTTCACAGGATGGAGGCACGCTCTGGGCCACCCTGCAGTTGCGGGACGTCACCATTCCCGGTTACCTGAACCAGCTGGATACCCTGGCTTCCAGCATGATTTCCCAGGTCAATTCGCAGCATCAGGCGGGCTATGACATGAACAGTCCGGCCGGACAGGGCACGGCCTTTTTCTCCGGTACGTCGGCCGGCACCATTGACGTCGCCATCACCGATACGGATGATATCGCCGCCGCCAGCAGCGCGGCCACATCACCCGGCGGGAACGGGAATGCCCGGGCCATCGCCGGTCTCCAGTCCGGTTTCAGCTCCTCCTACAGCGCCCTCGTTTCCCAGGTCGGCCTGGATGTCCAGCAGGCTGAAACCGTGGTGACGCAGGATACGGCCTTTGTCAAACAACTGGATACCCTGAGGGATTCCTATTCGGGGGTCTCGCTGGACGAGGAACTGGCCAATCTGGTCATGTATCAACGATCCTATCAGGCGTCGGCAAAGCTCATTACTACCGCAACCGATATGCTGGACATAGCCTTGGGAATGATTAGCTAGTTTTATCCGGAGACTCCGGATGAAAACCGGACAGGGAGATTGATCATGAGAGTTACCGCAAATTCGATGGCCTACAATGCCATGTACAATATCCAGCAGGGGCGCAGCAAGCTGGATGACATTTCGGAGAAGATCGCCTCCCATCTGAACGTCAACCGCCCCAGCGACGATCCGATCGCGACGAACCTGATCCTGACGACGAACGACCGTCTGCAGGCCATCGAGCAGTACAAGAGCAATGTAACCAAGGCGGACACCTGGTTGAATGTTACCGGTACGGCGCTTCAGGGGATTGCCGATACCATGACTCAGGCCAAGTCTCTGGTGGCCACCATCACCAGCGGCAGCAGCGATGCAACGGCTCGGGCAAGTGCCGTTTCCCAATTGACCTCCCTCCGTGAGCAGCTTGCCGATCTGGGCAACACACAGTATCAGGACCAGTATATCTTTTCAGGATCCCAGACCTCGACCCAGCCTTTTAACCGGGCCGTCGGCGATACCACCTACAGTGGCGACACGACGGTGAACTCCATCGCAATCGACAGCTCGGCCACCGAGGAGATGAACATCACGGGAGATCAGGTACTGACATCGGGAGCCGGGGTCAATATCCTGCAAACCATGGATAATCTGATTGCCGCCGTGAATTCGAATAATGCGAGCGCCATCCAGGCCGGCGCCCGGGATCTGGAAACCGGAGCGGACCAGATCACCAATCTCCAGACGGAAGTCGCCTCCAGGTTGACAAGGCTCGACAGCATGTCCAATCTGCTGACCACGAACAAGAACACCCTTGAGAACATCATCAGCAACACCCAACTCGCGGATACCACCCAACTCGCGGTGGAACTGAGCCTGCAGGAAACCGCCTATGAGGCCTCACTGTCGGCGACTTCCAAGGTTTTGAAGCTGTCGTTGCTGGATTATCTGTCGTAACAACAGTGCCGTTCGGCTTGGTGGTAACCGTACGCCCTGAGCCCGTCGAAAGGGAAAGGGTGAGCGGGTAAGCCATTCATGCTTCGACAGGCTCAGCATGAACGGTTTAAGTGAACAGCATTGCCCCTAGGCCCGCTCCAGCCCCGCGAACCTGAGCATGAGTTTCTTGGGCCCAACGGAATTGAACCATACGATCACCTTCCTGGCCTCACCGTTCCCCTCTATCTTGCGGATCGAGCCCGGGCCGAACCTGGGATGACGAACCTTCATGCCGATGAAGACCCCGTCGTGCTCTTCGGGAGGCTCGGGGATGACTTCTACTTCGTCGCAGGCGGAAAGCACCTGTGCCAGGTTGTGGCCGGCCGCGGATCGTGGTCTGGCTTCACCCGGGTGATGGTCTGATCCGTCCGCCGCGCCTCTTCTCGCCGGAGGCGTGGCGCCGGGGCGGAGACTCCCGCCCCCGGGATGTCCCGGGGCTGCCCCCAGGCCAAGTCCGGGTTGACCGTATTCTCCCTCTTCGTCCAGCAGTTCGTGAGGGATGTCCCTCAGAAAACGGGAGGGTGGATTGTTCTGCTCCTGGCCGAACAGATAGCGGCGTCTGGCATTGACCAGATACAGCCTTTCCCGGGCGCGGGTCATGCCGACGTAGCAGAGACGGCGTTCCTCCTCCATGTCGTCCAGATCATCCAGGGCGCTGGCATGGGGAAAGAGCCGTTCCTCCATGCCGATCATGAACACCACCCTGAATTCCAGACCCTTGGCGGCATGCAGCGTCATCAGCGTCACCGACTGTCGTCCCTGCTCCCCCTGCTCCAGATCCGACACCAGCGATACCTGCTCCAGAAATTCCGAAAGACCGGCATCCGGGTTGTTTCCGCTGAATTCCTCCACGGCAGCCAGAAGCTGCTCCAGATTCTCCAGTCGATCCCTGTCCTCCTGATCCCGGCTTTCCCGCAGACGGGCAAGGTAACCGCTCTCTTCCATCACGTTCCGGCACAGCTCCGTGAGGGAGCTTCCGGCCGCCGTTTCCCGGAAGCTCTCCATCATGTCGGCGAAAGCCGCAACTCTGGAACGGGGAGCGGTCCCGAGAGAACCGGTTTTACAGCTTTCCCGCAGTGCGGCGTAAAAGCTGGCGCCGGTGGATGCGGCCAGCCCGGAAATGCGATCCACCGTGGCCATGCCGATCCCCCGGGCCGGAACGTTGATGATGCGTTTGAGGGAGACCTCATCCGCCGGATTGTCCAGTACCCGCAGATAGGCGAGAATATCCTTGATTTCCATGCGGGCGTAGAAGCGGACGCCACCCACTATGTGGTATGGGAGCCCCTCGGAAACCAGCGCCTCCTCGATCTGGCGGGATTGGGCGTTGGTGCGGTAAAAGACGGCGATCTCATGGAGCGGAACGCTGCGGGAGAGGAGAAAGGCGATTTCCCGGCAGGCAAAACGGGACTCTTCCCGGTCCGACTCGACCCTGCGGTAGCGGATTTTTTCACCTTCGGGATTCTCGGTCCAGAGGGTCTTGATTTTCCTGCCGATATTGCGGCTCACCACGGCGCCCGCGGCCCTGAGGATGGTGGTGGTGGAGCGGTAGTTCTGCTCCAGCCGCACAACCGTCACGCCCGGAAAGTCTTTCTCGAATTCGAGAATGTTGCGGATATCCGCCCCGCGCCACGAGTAGATGGACTGGTCATCATCGCCAACGACGCACAGATTTTTGCGTTCACCCGCAAGAAGCCGGATCAGCCGGTATTGCACCGGGTTGGTGTCCTGGTACTCGTCCACCATGATCCACTGGAAGCGCTCCCGCCACCTCTGCCGCACCTCGGGAAAACGCTCCAGCAGCCGGACGGTCAGGAGCAGCATGTCCCCGAAATCAAGGGCGTTGCATTTCCCGAGGCGCTCCTGGTAGGCGCGGTAGATTCTGACGATATTGGGGTCGAACGTATCACCTCCGGCCGGAGGGTCGAGGTCCTCGGGAAAGAGGCCGCGGTTCTTGAAGTCGTCGATTCTGGCCAGAACGGCCTTCGGCTGATACTTCCTGTCGTCCAGGTTCAGTTCCTTGAGCACGTCCTTCATGAGCCGCTCCGAGTCGCGGTCGTCGTAGATGGCGAAACTGGATGCAAAACCCAGATGGTGAATTTCCTGGCGCAGGATGCGTCCGCAGGCGGCGTGAAAGGTGGCAATCAGCGGAATCTCCCCTCCGCCCAGCAGTCTGCCGACGCGGTCGGACATTTCCCGGGCCGCCTTGTTGGTAAAGGTCACCGCCAGGATGTTCCACGGCCGGACTCCCAGGTCGTGGATCAGGTGCGCGATACGGTGGGTGATGACCCGGGTCTTGCCCGATCCGGCCCCCGCAAGGATCAGCAGTGGGCCCTCACCGTGGAGTATGGCGCTTTTCTGGTGCGCATTGAGGTTCTTGACGAAATCCATGCTGTCAGTTTTAGTCCCTGAGACATGGAGCGTCAACGAAAAAAGCCCGGGGGGACCGTGCCGGCAGTGCAATGGCATGTTAGATGCAAAAATTGTCTGAATCTGGTAGCTGCCGGGAGGAGGTTATTATGAAAAGCATACTGATATGTGACGATGAACCGGTTGTCAGGATGAGTCTGAAGGCGATGCTTCTCGATTTGGGCTTTGATGAGGTACTGGAGTGCGGAGACGGCAAAAGCGCCGTGGAGATGGCGTTGACGGACTATCCCGACATGGCGGCCCTGGATGTGGCCATGCCCGAAATGGATGGGATCAGCGCCGCGATGAAGATCAGGGAACAGCTCAAGATCCCCATTATTCTTCTGACCAACTGTCACGACGCCCAGACTGTGAAACGTGCAGCGGAATGCGGAGTTGCCGCTTTTTTGACCAAGCCTCTGCGGGAACAGGATCTGCTTCCCACAATAGAGATTGCCGCGGCCCACTCCGAAGAGGTCGAGGGGCTCAAGGAGAAGATCGAGGATCTCCGTGAGGTCATTGAAAACCGTAAGGTCATAGAGAGAGCCAAGGGTTTGATTATGGAGAGGGAACATCTGAGCGAGGCCTGCGCCTACCGGGCCATGCAGAAGATGGCCATGGATACCCGCAGGCCTTTGCGCCGGGTGGCGGACGAGATTCTGAAGGCCGTGGGCTGATCGTGGCGGCCGATGTTTTTCATGGCAAACGCGTCAGGGGCGTTCCTCACGGAGCGCCCCTGACGCGTTTATGCGTGAAACCCTGCTTCCGGCCCGGCGCCTTAAATACGGTTTCACCGTTACTATCCGCCCCATATTCTCCGCTTTTTTGTGCGGTAACACTTGACGCGGCAAAAGCGTTCATGGAATTTATACCGGTTTTGTGATAAGGGTAGACCCTCAACAGAAGCGTCAAAACCGAAGCAACTTCTTCCGGAGACCCAGGGAACATGTCACTCAAAGGCGACCTGAAACACTTCCCCATAATCGATGTCATCCAGCTCCTTCACGGCTCCCGCAAAACCGGTGTGTTGAGGATTGCCTGCGAAAACAGGGAGAGTCAGCTGGTTTTTCATGAAGGAGATCTTGTCAGCGCCAACTACCTCAATAACCGCGTGCGGATCGGGCAGGTGCTGGTGAGCGCGGGCGCCATCACGGAACAACAGCTGGCCCGGGCGCTGGAGATCCAGAACAGCGCGGGGGACGATCGCAAGCCGCTGGTCATCACACTGCTCGAGCATGACATGGTTGATGAAAAAGCGGCGTACAACGGCCTGGAAGCTTTGATCGAGATGACGATCGTGGAGGCGCTGACCTGGAAAGAGGGGGAGTTTTCGCTGGAGATTACCGACGGCAATAGCGTCAACGGCTACCATTATTCCGGGATGGAATTCCCCCAGAGGATCCTGCTGAACTCCCAGGGAATTCTCATGGAATCGTTGCGTATCCTGGATGAGAGGGTGCGTGATGGCGAGATGGCTGAGCTGCTGAGCATTGCCGGCGTGGACAGTCTGGATCTGGATGTGGAGCAGACATTAAACGGTTTGTCCGTCTCCAGGCCGGATGACCGCAAAGCTGATGAGCTCCAGCGATTGCTGACGGAACAGCGGAACATGCTGCAGAGCGGCAGCGATCAGAGTTACCGATCACCGGATGCCATCAGGGAGCTGATCGTCGAGGAATTACCTCACGCCGCCAACGGACAGAAGGTTGAGCTGCTGTCGATCCTGTCGGCGCCGGTGGCGGATGAAAACAGCCCGGCCGGACCTTCAGGCGTTGCGGTGATCGTGATAACGGGATCACGGCTGTTGTCGGCCATGGCGCGATCCATCTGCTGCCGGGAAGGGATATACGCGATCGCCACCGACGACATCGCCTCGATTGATATCAAGATCAGGCTGTTGCTGTGCCAGATGCTCCGCCTGGTTATTCTGCTCGATGTTCCCCATGACGAGTCGGCCCAGGATACCCTGCAAATCTGCGGGGAATTGCAGAAGTACCCCCAGGCGTCGGTGGTCCTGCTTGCCTGTGCGCGTTTCTGGAACAGGCTCGGGCTGCGGGCGCTGGGTTCCGGAGTGCGCGCCATCATTCCCAGGCCCTGCGGGGAATGCGGAGAAGCGACTCTGGCTGAACAGGCGCTGGTTTTCTGCTCCGGTTTCGGGGCTTTCCTCGGAACACTCTCCTCCGAATGCGCCAACGACGATGAGCAGCGTTTCTTTGCCTCTGTTTCCCGGCTGCGCGACAGCAAGACAGCCGCGGAAGTGGCGCTGAACGTTCTTGATTATCTGATGAAACTTTTCGAACGCGCCATCGTCTTTCAGGTTACGGAAGCGGGGCTTGCGGCGGAACTCGCCTTCGGGGTCGGCGGGGCCAAGGCGGATGGGATCACTTCCCTTGCCAACCTGTGTCTTCCGATCGACGATCAGGGAATTTTTGAAGACGTGGTCAAGTCCGGTCAGATGTACTACGGGTTCCACAGCGATTCCACCTGGCCGCATCACCTTTACCGGCTGGTTGGCAGGCCGGACAGCCCGGAAGTGCTGGTTTTCCCCCTGATACGGGCAAACACCGTCATAGCCATAATCTACGCTGATTTCGGATCGAAACCCGCCCCCCCGTCTCCTCCTCTCTCCCACCTCAATGCGTTGACAACCTACACCACCGCCCAAGTCAGCATTCTGGCCTATCGCCAGAAGCTCAAATCCATGCTGGAGCAGATCAGAAGGCAGACCCAGGTCGAACCGGGGTGAGCGGCTAACCGGATTGTCAGGGGTATGGATTATGCCGTTTTTGTCAGTCGGAACATGCGAAATGAAGGTTCTTCCGATCCTGGCTTTCGCACGGCGCCCTTCCTGTTTTTCTGTTTTCACCATTCGCCATTGTTTTTTTCAGCGCGTTACGGCTCCTTCCTTGAGATCATCTTAAGGCGGGAGATATGCTTTTTGTCGAACGAATACAGCTCCGTTATGCTCTGTTTTTCCATAACGGCGGCAATGTAGCCGTCGATGAAGTCAATGTTCTGCCCTTCGTAGAATTCCAGCGCCCGCGCCACCAGCCCGCCGTTGAGCACTTCAAGACCGGGTGTTGCCAGTATGCCCCGGATGAGAGGCGCCACCGATACGGCTGTCAGCCTGTATGATGACTCAAGCACCCAGACAACCTCGGCTATGACCATCTCTGTAGTCACCAGTTGCACCTTCCCGGCTGCGGCCGAGTCAAGCAGCTTCTCGACCCGGTCGGCTTTCTCGTTGTCGTCGCTGGTGAGATAGCGGATGAACAGGTTGGTATCGACAAAGCACCGGCTCATTCCATTTCCTCACGCACCCGTTTGGCGACGGCTTTCTTGGCCGTGGCGCGTTCCACGGCGGGATCGCCCGTCCCGGCGGTCTGCACGGCGCCCCTCAGCTCACGCAACGACCTGACCGGCACAAGCACCGCCCGGTTTCCCTCAATGACGAAGTCGACCTTGTCGTTGGTCCTGATGTTGAGCTGGGTACGAATATCCTTGGGGATGGTTACCTGTCCCTTCGAAGTCACGGTAGAAAGCATATTACTTACCTCTCTCATAATTCCTTACATTTCATTGTAGGTATTGTTTTGAACGAGTCAACGGAAATTTGCGACATACCCTGGCTGCTGTGCGTAAAGAGGAGTCTGGGGGTGATTGAGGTTCGTTTTCTTGGGCCAATTAAAAAATTAATCTGACGGCAGTTGAGGGTTTCCGGAGAGACGCCGCCAGTTTTTTTGCGCAACCATTTTCAGCAGGTACAATATTCCTAGAAGAATTGATGGAGGTTAGGGTGAACCGTCCGGTTTTTCGATGGATACTGTTCTGCTGCATGACCAGCCTCGCCATCCTCGCCGCCGATGCTTTCGCGGCGGGCATGCCGAGGGTTGAGGACGTGGTGCGTCGCCTGGATGATCTGTACCGGACGTCCGCCTCGTCCGGCCACGTGGAGCTGATCTCCAGAACCGAGACCCTGACGCGGCATCTGAAGATGCGGGTCTGGTCCAAGGGAAAGGACAGGTCGCTGATCATCATCGACGAGCCGCCGCGGGAGGCGGGAACCGCCACGCTCAAGGTCGGCAACAACCTCTGGAACTACCTCCCCAAAATATCCCGCACCATCCGTATTCCACCATCAATGATGCTCAGTTCCTGGATGGGAACCGATTTCACCAATGACGACCTGGTCAAGGACACCTCCTATGAGCGGGATTTCGATACCAGAATCACCGGTCACTCCGACGAGCCAAAGGGGTGGACCGGAATCATGGATGTGAAGCCGGGAGCCGTGGGGCGGTGGCAGAGGATAGAGTGGATCGTGAACGAGGAGGCTACCCTGCCGATCCTGGCGCGTTTTTTCGACCGCAAGGGTCGGCTCGCACGGACCATGCGTTTCAGCGAGGTGAGAATGATGGGGGGACGCCGGATCCCGACCCGCGTGACACTGGAGACGGTCGACCAGCCCGGTCATTTCACCGAACTCCGCTACCTGGACATGAGATTCGACCAGAGGCTTCCCGACGGCATGTTCAGCCTGTCCCAGCTGGAGAGGCGCTGACATGGGACCTTTCCACGGATTCCGTACCGATGTCCGCATGGGGTGGCGCAACCTCGGGAGGAACCGCATCAGGACCCTCCTGGCCTGCTTCGCCATTGCCATTGCCCAGGTCACCCTGATCTGGATCAACAGTTTCATGAACGGACACGAGGCCAGGGTATTCGAGGTCCTGACCGGTCCCATGCTGGGCCACATCCAGATCCATGCGCCCGGATACCGGGACGGTGAGGCGATCGAGCGTGTCATCGGCAATGCCGCATCACTGGCCCGCCGGATCGCCGGACTACCCCATGTGCGGGGGGTGGCGCCGAGGGTTTACGCGCCGGTTCTTGTCTCCCTCAGGGAAACCGGGCATGTGGCGGGCCTCACCGGGATGGACGTCCGGGCGGAAACGAAGGCCGGCGGCGTTCTGGAAGGGGTGGGCCCCGGACGGATTCCGGCCGGCCGCGAGATCCTGGTGGGGAAGGGGCTGGCGCTGAATATGGGGGTCCGGCCGGGGGACACTCTGGCGCTCATGGGGCAGGCCGTGGACGGCTCCATCGCCAGCGGGCTGTACCGCGTCAGGGGAGTCATCGAGACCCCGGTGGATCAGATCAACCAGGCCGGAATCGTCATGGATCTGCCCCTGTCCCAGGAGTTCCTGGCCATGACCGACCAGGTCCACGAAATGCTGATCCGGGCCGAAAGCCGGGAGTCGATCCCACTGGTGCTGTCCGAACTCGGCGGATTTCCTCCCCTCAGGTCCTGTGAAATCCTGAGCTGGGACCGGATCGTCCCTTCCATCGCCACGCTGCTCAGGATGTCGGGGAAAGTGAACTGGCTGATCCTGCTCCTGGTTTTTCTGACAACCGTTGCGGGTATCGTGAACACCATGCTGATGGCGACCTTCGAGAGGAGCCGCGAATTCGGGATGCTCCTCGCTCTGGGATGCACTCCCGCCAGGCTGATCCGGGTGCTGGCGATCGAGTCGCTGACCCTGGGAGCAGTCGGCGTGGCAGCCGGAACCGTCATCGGGGTGGCGCTCACCCTGCACGGCGTGCGCCACGGGATTGATCTGGCGCTGCTGGCCGGCGTGGGGCAGGGATCGAACTTCACCTTCGAGGGGATGAGCCTGAGCATGAAGGTGTTTCCCATTCTGAAGCTGAAGGATATCGCGGGCGGCGTCGCGGCGGTCTGCGTGACCTCGGTTCTGGCGTCGCTCTGGCCGGCGCGCAGGATCAGCAGGCTGGAGCCGGTGGAGGCCATGCGTCCATGAATGACACTTTTGCCCGGGTGATGGGGTGTCTGTCCGTCACCACCCGCTACGCGGTCCGCAACCTGACCAGAAACTCCAGGCGTACCCTGCTGTCGGTTGCGGGGATAGCTGTCGGCTGCTCCATCGCGCTGGTCAACATCTGCCTCACCAGGGGCAAGGTCGAAATGTTCGTCAGAAACGTGGCGGAAGGTGGAGTCGGGCATGTCCGGGTGGTCCCCGGCAGCTGGATCGTCAACCGCGACCCGGGACTCCGTTTGCGCCAGTGGCGGAATACTCTGCAACGGGTGCGGAACGATCCGGAAGTCGCCGTGGCCGCCCCCTGCCTCAGAATCCAGGGGATGCTCGCCATGGGCACACGGGTTTCGGGAGTAATGATCAGCGGGGTCGATCCTCTGGTGGAGCCGAGGACCTTACGGTATGTCCGGACCATGGAGTCCGGAAGGTATCTCAGGGAGGGCGAGAGTCACGCCATGGTGATCGGAAAATCCATCGCGGATCGCCTAAGGATCGGCGTCGGCGACAGCGTTGTCGTAACGGTCGTGGACGCTTCGGGAAGCGCCAGGAGCGACATGTTCGACCTGGTCGGGATCGTCAGCCTGGGGAACCGGCGTCTTGACAGTCTGGTCTGTCACGTGACGCTCCCGGATGCGGAGAAGCTGAGCGGATCTCCGGGCGCCGGGGAAATATCGGTTCTGCTCAGGAACCCGGCCGACGCGGAACGTTTCCGGGACCGGATCCGCGCCATCCTGCCGGCCGGAGACACCGCCTGGACGTGGATGCAGGTCAGTCCCCAGAGCGAGCAGGCGGTCCGGTTGAATGACGTGTTTTCCGCTATCATTTCCCTGATCCTGGTGCTGGTGGCCCTGCTGGGGGTTGCCGGCTCCCAGCTTACGGCCGTGCTGGAACGCAAGCGGGAACTGGCCATGCTCTCGGCGCTGGGAATGGGACGCCTCTCCATCTTCAGGCTTGTCTTCACCGAGGCGCTGGCTCTCGGCGCCCTTTCGGCGCTGGGCGCCATGGTTCTGGGCGGGCCGGTCGTTCTCTACTTCTCGCGGGTCGGCATCACGGTTCTCGGGAACGGAGAAACCATGACCGCGCTGGGGACGGTTGTGGACCCCGTAATCTACGGGGATTTCGGCGGCTGGTTCTTCCTCTATGCCGCGGTACTCTCCTGTCTCGCCACGGTAACCGCCTCGCTGTACCCGGCCTGGTACGCCGTTCGTCTCGATCCCGCGGAAACTTTGAGGATGAACTGATGGACAACCCGATCCTGGTGGCAGCGAAGGACCTCAAAAAGACATTCACTATCGGCAATCTGGAGATGCATGCCCTGCGGGGGGTGAATTTCCGGCTCAGGCAGGGCGAGTTCGCCGCGCTGGTCGGCCCCAGCGGCAGCGGCAAGAGCACGCTCCTGAACCTGATCGGCGCGCTGGACTCCATCTCGGGGGGAGAACTCATGGTGCTGGACCATGACATCTCGAAGCTCTCGAAGGAGGCGCGGGCAAGGCTCAGGCTTTCCAGCCTGGGTTTCGTATTCCAGTCCTATAACCTGGTGCCGGTACTGACCGCCGTGGAGAACGTGGAATTCGTCCTGGAACTCCAGGGGGTGGGGAGGGAGAAGCGCGAACGGGCCATGGAAATCCTGGGTGAGCTGGGGCTGGCGGAACTGGCCCACCGGCGCCCCTCCGAACTCTCGGGCGGCCAGCAGCAGAGGGTGGCGGTGGCGCGCGCCGTGGTTTCCCGCCCCAGGCTGGTTCTGGCCGACGAGCCCACCGCTAACCTCGACCACGCCAACGCGGAGTCGCTGATGGAGCTGATGTTGAGGCTCAACGGGCGTCACGCCATGACCTTTCTGTTCGCCACCCACGATCAGCGCATGATGGGCCATGCGGGACGGGTCATCACCCTGACCGACGGCGTTATCACCCGTGACCAACCCCAATGAATTCAGTCCTGCATATCCTGTCGTTCCTGTTAGTCATGGACGTGGCCGTCTGTTCCACCGTCTGCGCGAGGGACCTCTGGACGGCCGATACGGGGGACTCATTCCTCAGGCTCAACTCTTCCCTTATCGGCATGGGGCTCGTCTCTGCGCCGCTGCGCCACTCCACCCAGGAACGGGGGGGGAGCGGATCGCTGTTCGGAGAGGCCCGCTTCGAGGCGATCTACCAGGTGAACAGGGAGTTGCAGCTGGATATCGCCTACGACAACCGTCTGACCTGGAGATCGGGAAGGTCGAACGGTATCAGCGCCGCTCTCCCCTCGTATTCGGCCGTTCCCTTCCGGATCGGGCAGGTGGGCGGGGTGGTTTCCGGAACCCGGAATTTCGTCGATTACAACGAGCTGGACCGGGCTTTCCTCGCCTATCAGCCCGCCGGGCTCAGCCTGACCGTCGGCAGGCAGGCCGTGGGATGGGGGCGCGGCGCCATTTTCAGCGCCGTGGATATCTTCGCTCCGTTCACCCCCCTGGAAATCAACCGGGAATGGCGGCGGGGCGTGGATGCCGTGCGCGCCGACATCAGGATCTCCGCTACGGCGTCCGTTGACTTGGTCGCGGCCTGGGGGCCGAGCTGGGACCGGTCGGCGCTGGGAGTGCGGCTCCGCGGCTTCCGGGGACCCATCGATGGGGAGCTCCTGTTTGCCAAGAGGGGGGAAGATTACCTGTACGGCATTACCAGTTCGGCCGCCCTCGGCGATTTCGAGGTCCATGGGGAATTCGCCGTATTCCATACCCCGGGAGATGTCGCCTGTCCGGGACTGTTCGGAAACCGCAGACTGATCCCCAAGGCCGTGCTCGGCCTGTCCAACAACTTCAACCTCGGGTCCGGTCTGAAAGTCCTTCTGGAGTACCACTATTCGGGCTTCGGCGTCGGCGATCTCCGGTCGCTTCCGGCTTTTCTCGCCACCCCCTCGTATCGCTACAGGATCAGCCGGGGGGACACCCAGATATTGGGACGGCAGGCATTGGCCGCTCAGGCGGCGTACACGTTCAACGAGAGGTGGAGCGCGGCCTTCGAGGTGCTGCAGAGCCTCTCCGATTCCTCGGGCGTTCTGCTTCCGTCCCTGTCCTGGGATTTCAC
>CAZRPI010000029.1:0-31282 GCA_964601865.1 uncultured Pelobacter sp.
TCCAACAACAACTTCAGCATATTAGCGGAATTCAGGTGTTAAAGTTGGGGGGCCGCCTGTAGTACTCGCGATTGAGAGTCGCTTGCGTAAAACGATATACCGTTACCATCCGGCGTGTCAATGGATTTTGAGCAAACGTCTCTTTCCGTTTTCCATTCCGGAATACGTGAGACTAGATGAGCTGTCAATAGCAATCAGGGGTGTCAATTATTATTGACAGCCATGCTCTCCGGCAAATAGTACCTTGTACGCTACCATCGTTTGACAAATTATGCCGAATCATACAAACTACTATTACAAAGGCCGATTTGTCTTGAGGCTGCCGAGAATTGGACTCGGCTAAGTTCTCAAGTCAAAGACGGCCTTTGTTGCGTTCATAGCCAACCAGGAGCACAACACCAAAATTCATCGGCAATATTCCCCTGTTTTCGTTGTATAAGCTGGTGATGTTTATTGACTGATGAAACGCAGAGCAGAAAACACCCGCCCGGCGCACTGTGAACATTCAAGCGGCGCGAACGGTGGCGTGGGCATGGGTGAGTATGGCCGGAAAAGGAAAAGGCCGCCAGAGAGAGCAAAATGTCAACGGCCCCGCGTCGTGAAGCGTGGGGCCGGTTACAAGTTCCCCCCGGCTGCTTGTCATCGCAGGGCTGGGGGCCGCTGCCCGCCGTCGGTATCACAAGTCCGATTTATCGGGAGATGCAATCCAGAGAGTTATAGAAACAGCCGGTAATCGCAATGAAGCGCGACCTCCCCCTTTTGGGGGAGCTTTACGAAGTCTCGGGTTACAGAAACAGCCGGTAATCGCAATGCAGCGCGGCGGCCAGCTTACGGGCGTTTTCCTTGCCGATTGGCCGCGCTCCTTTTTCCATGCCGGAAATATGCGGCCTGGGAATTCCGGTAATCTCCGACAACTGTTTTTGCGTCATGCCTTCTTTGTGGCGGGAACCTCGCAGCACAACCCCGCCCTTGTTGGTTTGCAGCTCAGGAAATACCTCTTCAATGGAAAGCATGTCCGTAATATCTTCAACACCGGTTTCCCTCGCCAGCTCACGCAAGCGCCGGATGCTTTCCGGCGTTCCGGCAAAGCGGGCTTCCACATGTCCGGCCTGATTAATACGGCGCTTTTTCGTGCGTTCCAACATACACCACCTCGATTAACCTGATCTCGCTTTCACGCAACTCCCACACGGCAACGTACGGGGGTTTCCCCTTCTTCAAATGGCAATGGTGCCGCGTGTCGCTCAGCTTGCCGTAATTCGGCCAATTACCGCGAACGGCCCCGGACAAGGCAAGCTCAAGCATCAGCCGAGCAACGATATCCTGTATCTTTTGCGGCAGCTTCTCGATTTGCTTCTTAACCTGTTTATGGGTTTGTACCGTCCATGCCATGCTTGATAATGTACCATTTATTGATACATCGTCAATGGTTTTGTATTTTGATGGGTGATGTTGAGCATGAAAATGCCCGCCCGGCGAACTGTGAACATTCAAGCGGCGCGAACGGTAGCGGGGCATGGGTGAGTATGGCCGGAAAAGGAAAAGGCCGCAAGAGAGGGCAAAATGTCAACGGCCCCGCGTCGTGAAGCGTGGGGCCGGTTTGTTGCTTGCCGTTACTGCGTAACAATGATACAGTGTAGTTACGCAGTAACAAAGGGGGTCGTATGGCAAAGACAGGGGCCGAAAGGCAGCGGGAGTACCGCTTACGCAGTAACGAGCGTAACAACAAGGATGGAGACATGCGGCTTAATGTCTGGTTGCGCAGCCAGGCGGTCTTTGCTCTCCGGCGCCTATCCAGACGTTACGGTATATCGCAGCGTGAAATGTTGGAGAAGCTCATCCTTGATGCGGATGATGCTGTTTTGAAAACGCTTGCTCCCGGATCGGCGGAGCTTGACGGGTACTTGACGGGTTCGTAGTTTTCACCCAAAAGGGTGGAAACCCCTCGGGGTATTGGTGTTACGCAGTAACTAAACTTGCGTCATGTCTTCTTTATGCCGCCAATACTGATTACCTTTGCCCCAACTCCCTCGATCATCAGTCGCTCTATCTCGTTGCAAATCCTCTGCAACGGCTCCCGAAGATCGTCAACGCCGGTTCCGTCGTAATGCCTGCCGGTCACGGTATTGTCAACGTGGTTGGTCAGGCGTTCCGCGTCCTCAAAAATTTTCAGCTTCCTAGCGGTCGTGATGAACGTCCGCCGGAGCCCGTGAATCGTCATTCCCTCCAGGCCGGTTTTCGTGCGCAGGTTGGCGGCCACAAGCCGGACATGACCGCTCTTGTTCTGGTTCTGTGGCCGGTACAGTGACGGGAATACCCAGGGCGAACCCTCCGGATTGCCGGATTTTCGGCCCTGCAACACTTCCATGGACTGACGGCTTAAAGGCACATAAAGCGCCTGTCGGTTCTTGGTATCCGGAATATGAAGAGTACGCTTTTCAAGATCGACATGTTCCCAGCGCAAGCAGGCCGCCTCTTCACTCCGCAAACCTTGATACAGGCATACCAGATAACAGTCGCGGATAATCTCGTTGAATCCCTGTATCCCGTTGTAGAAGGTCTGGAAATCGTTCCCTTCGAGACGGTCTTTCCTTGCATTGATTTTGCGCATGTGCTTTCCAAGCCGGAGAACCTGAAGCGGATTTGAAGAAATGATGTGCGGGTACTTCACGCGGGCATAGTTGAGAACGGCGGCAAGCATCACAAAGGCGTTGCGGGCTCCGTATGCGCCATGCTCCCGTTCGGCCATCTTGTAACGCTCTATCACAACCTCGGGTGTCAGGCTCTTGAGGATTTCAGTCAGTGAGAGCGGAAACCACGATTCGAAATGATAGCGCAGGATGTGAGTATAGTTCAGCACGGTGGACGGCTTCAGGGGCAGGCCGTCACGATTTCGTTTCTCATCGAAGTAGGTGTCAATCATCCTGTCCAGCGTGGTCCGCGTCCCGTCGCCGGATACATCCCCGTTTTTGAGCAGTAACCGCTTGCCGGGCACGAATCCCGCCTCTTTGTCGTAATACCCCTGGAGTTCACGGCGGGCCTGTTCAAGCGTTATCTCGCCAAACCTCCCCAGGCTCTTGCGGACGGCGCGGAACCCGCTCTCTTTGCTGGAATCGCGCACCTCCGTTTTGACAAAGAACGTCTTGCTTCGCACGCCCACCCGCAACCCCAGACCAGCCGTCTCGGTATCGAAGTAATCAACCTGGCCGGAAGCCGGGAACGGAATCTTATCCAGCGCGGTTTTCGTGAATTTCAACTTCGGCATGACGGTACCCCCGCAACAAAAAGCTCTAAGCTGCTTATCTTACGCGAAACACTTTGATGTGTCACCCTGGCTGAAGCAGCGCAATCGCCGGGATGAAACAAGCGATTCAATCTATCAATAAGCACCAGCGTAGCCTATTGATAACCCCGGAAAGGGTAAAGGCCGGAACACCGGAATGCAAAGGTGTTCCGGTATTTGCTCCATGGTGTTCCACGCAATATACTGAAATAAATAATAAATTTCATACCAGAACACCGGAACACAAAGAACACCGCAAAACACACACATATATATTTTTATCTGGTCAAACCGCTTAACATATTGAAACACAGTTTTTCTTATATTTTCTTTATATTGCGTTTCGGAAGCCTAATCGCCTTACGATTATCAATAGAGCTAAAGCTTTTTGATATTATCACGCTTTGATTGAGGGACCAGGAATATCCAGAAAGAAAAACCGCCGGGAAACGTCAAAAACCCGACGTAAAGCAAGGCTGTAACCTGTTGTTATTAAAAGAAATAATATTTTCCCCACGAAATAATATTTTATATAAGAACACCATTTTTGTGCCCCATGGCCGAGGCGGCCCGCTGTTGTCTGCCAAATTTGTGACAACGGGCATCACTGTTTCAGGCGATTGATACAGGACTGATTTTGTCTTTTTCGTACCTAGAATTCAAAAATTGATTTTAGGTACGATATAGGTACGAACAGAATTAAAAAACCTGCTAAATCCTTCGCAAAGGTTAGCAGGTTTCAAAGTACAAAAAAAGACTTATCTTGCTGATTATTATATATCTTTCTCAATTCTTCGCAATTCTTCACAAGCCTTCAAACTCTTATAGTTTTGTACAGGAAGTTCTTGAACTTGAAGAATTTTTTCCGTTCCTCGGCGTCCTTCTGGATGTCGCCGGTTGCCGCCTTCAGGTACCTGGCTATCTGGGGCATGGTGCGGCCCGCGTTGACCCTGGCGCGCTCGATGACGAGGGCGACCATGTCCCTGGAAATGCGGTTTTTCGAATACGGCCCGTAGACGGCCTCCCAGAAATCCTTGCCCGTCTCGATCTCCGCAAGCAGTTCCTCCGCAAGCTGGTCCTGAAGTCTTGTCTGGGTACTTTCCTTTTGTTCCCGGTTTCCGTCCTGGATTGCGCGACGGATATCTTCCTCGGTGATGATGTTTCCGCCGCGGAAGAAAAGTGCCCGCAGCAGGATACTGCGCAGCTCGCGGATGTTTCCCTTGTACTGGTGGTTGACCAGGATTGCTTTTGCCCCTTCGGTCAGCGCGGGGGCGTTGTCTTGGGGGTCGTCCTTGCCGCGATAGGTCCGGTAGAGCTTGCCCAGGAAATGGGTCGCCAGGTCCGTGATATCCTCGCGCCGTTCGCTCAACGAAGGGATGCGCACCGAGAGTTCGGAGAGGCGGTGGTAGAGGTCCTCGCGGAAGCGGCCCGCTGCGATCTCCTCCTGGAGATTCCTGTTGGTGGCGGCCACGAGGAGCACCCGTCCGTAGCGCTCCACGTTTTCCCCCAGGCGGATGAAGCCGCCGTTGTCCAGGAAACGGAGCAGCTGCACCTGGGTTTTGGGGTCCGCGTCGCCGATTTCGTCGAGGAAGACGATCCCGCCGTGGGCCTCTTCCAGGATCCCCTTCCGGTCGCTGTACGCGCCGGTGAACGCCCCTTTCTTGTGGCCGAACAGCTCGGAGTAGGTAAGTTCGCCGCTGTAGGCGGCGATGTTGGTCTTCCTGACGGGAAGTTCTCCCGTCGGGTTCACCTTCTCCCGGTACATCTCGTTCAGCTTGTTGTACAGATTGTTGAAGAAGAACTCCTTTCCCGCCCCGGTCTGTCCGAGCACCAGGATGGAGGGGAGGCCGAGGGTTGCCTCCTGCACGACATTGGTGCTCCAGAAGATAATGCGGTTGAAGATGGGGACGGAAACCCTGGTAATGAAGTCCACCACCTCCTGGGCCTTGCGGCTGTTGCCGATGATGTTTCCCAGGCGGTAGGAGGAAACCAGCGGGTCCTTGTAGGCCACGTCCTGAGTCAGGCGCGCCACCTGGCTTTGAAGGGTCTCGATCTGCTGGATATCCGAGATGTGGCGGGAGGTCAGGCTCTCGATGATCTGCAGGATCCGTTTATGCTCTTCGGTGAAATAACCCTTCTTCAGGGAGTTGAGGCAGATCACTCCCAGCACCATATCATCACAGATGATGGGCATGGCGATTTCGCTCTTGATCAGTTCGCTGGTGGAATAATGAAATCCCTCGTGGCTCGGTTCCTCTTCCACGTCGGAGATGATCCTGGGCTGCTTGGACCAGGCCACGTAGCCGGTCAGGCTCCTCTCTTCCGGCTGCAGTTCCGGCCCGCCGATGCGAAATGGCGGGATTTTTTTCTTCAGCCATTCCTTGTTTTTGGCGCCGACGATTACCCCTGCCTCATCCTCCACCACCAGCCACTTTTCCACGTCCCGTTCCTGAACCACGGCTATGCTGCCGGTGTCGGCGCCGATAAGTTTCGTAGCTTTTGACAGCACCTTGGCCAGAAAAGTCTGGAGCTGTTCGTTGTGCTCCTGGAGGAGATCGGTGATCTCGGCCAGGACGCGGATTTCCAGGTGCTCATCCCCGATCTCCCGTATGACCCGTTCCACCATCTCCGCATGGGTCTGGAGGATCCCGGCCTCGAATTCGGAGAAGTGGTAGTTCTCCCTGGAGTAGTAGTTCACCAGACAGATGACCTTGCGCGTCTCGGGCTCGAACCGGGGAACCATGTACAGTGAGCGGAGTGACATTTTTTCGGTCAGGGCGCGTTTCTGCAGGACCTGCTGGGTAAGGTCGGGGATGAAGACCGGTTTCAGGAGCTGATCGTCATCAATGCGGCCGTCGTCATCGACGAATTTTGCCACCAGTGAACGCCCCCGTCCGAGCTTGATGGAGCCCAGGTCATCGTAAAGGGCCTTGAGCCTGGGGTCCGCCGAGTAGCTGGCAAGAACCTCCATTTTCGTTTTTCCGTGGTTCCCGATGGTCGGCACGAGCACGGACGCCAGGGAGAGACGGTCGATGAGACGGACCGCCGATTTGACCATGAATGCCGCGGCCTCCCGCTTCTTGTACTCCTCCACCCGGCGGGTAAGGAGAATCTGCTGCTGGTATTTCCGTGCCTGATCCAGGCTGGGAGCGATGGCGTCAAGAAAGCCGGCGAGCTGCTCCTTGGCGGATTCGGGCATGGTTTCGCCGGGGGCATCCTGGTCCACGCACATGACCCCTATGGATCGGAGTTGATTCACGATGGGAAGAAGACAGGTGGCTCCTATGGCACAGGTTTTTGTAAGCTTTATGTCCAGCGGCAGGTCCAGTTTGCGGGTGTTCGTGATCTCGACGGGTGACTGGCTGGCGAATACCGTGGATACGATGGCGTGATGGGAGACGATGGGGAACGGGGTGTTTCTGATCAGTTCCGCGCACGGGCCTGAAGCGTAGGCGCACGACAGCGTGCCGCCCGTGAGATCCTCAAGGTAGATCCGCACCAGCTCCTCGCCGGACACGAGCCGTACTCCCTCGGCGACGGAGAACAGGATCTCCTCGAGGTTTTCCTTGCCGTATTTTGCAATCTTGTTCTGAAGAGCTGGAAGCTCGTTTCCCAGAGGTTTCATGGGGCGTCCCACCCTGGCCCCGACCGGCGGGGCATCCGCTGCCGGACACGTGAAATATCCTGAAGTGCCCGGGTATCATAGGGGTAAAGAAAAGGGAAAGTCAAGAATGCCGGTTTGTTGGGCAAAAGGGGGAGGTGTCCGCCGCATGCCGCTCCCGGAGTTGCGTCTCCGGCCGGATCAGGAGCCGCGGTAGCAGCTCACCCTCTGCTTCAGGGAATCGGCGGCGAGAAAGATTTTTCCGCTCTCCACGGCAATATCGTCGGCCTTGATGACCTTGACCGCCTCGGCCCACCGTTTTGCCTCAGGCGCATACTCCAGGAGCCGGTTGGGAGTCTCGCGGAAGAATTCCGCGTTCAGGTAGTTGCCCCCCCTCGTCGGGAACAGCGCCAGGTAGAGCATATCCATTTCAATGAGTTCATTGAGAAAATGGGTGCCCAGCGACACGTCCGGCACCAGGTTTTCCCGCATGGTTACGATCTCGCAGACTACGGACACGTGGCTGATCTCGGAGAAGTTTACGGGAATGCCCAGGGAAGCGCAGCTGGTGCCCCATCTTCCCGGTCCCATCAGCAGGACCCTCTCGGATTGATGCGTGTCGACGGTCTGGTTCAGGCGCCCGATGAGACGCGCGATCTCGTGCCGCTCCTGCATTGTCAGGTGTCCGTAGACCTCCGGCAGCACATGGATGATTCTGTCGATACGGATATGGCGGCTGTGACCGATCACGGCGCCGCAGGCGGAGATGATCCGGTTCCCTTCGGGAACGTCCAGCGGCACGGGAGCGGTCGTGTCCATGCCTTTTACCGGCAGCGGCCGGCACTGTACCACATGGATGCGATAGTCATGGTCATCCAGGAAGTTGAGCGTAAACTCGACGTCAACCGGGTAATCGTAGGCCTCATGCAGTACGTGCAGGATTTCCCTCAGGTCCGCCACGAAATCGGTCGTACCCAGCAGCTTGTCGAACGTCAGCACCCAGGAGGGGCTGGTGGTGTGCTCCATGCCCCATCCGGTGCCGTCGTCAGTCGAGGCGAAAAGACGCGCCGGGACATCGGGGCTCGCGGAGATGACATCGAGGAAATGGCCGGAAACAAGCCGGTTGGCGTCCAGATCGAGAAAGTCGACCCGCCGCTGGGCGTATTGCCGCACCTCCTCGAAATTCACCTCGGGCCGGCGGTCCGGAGCATTGAGGGCGACCACGCGGGTATAGTCGTCGTCGGAACGGTCAACCGCCCGGGTTCCGAGGCCGAACACCAGGCGCACCACCCCGGCCAGGGGATCGATGTGTTCGTTCCAGACGTACGGGTTATAGGAAAACGCGACCCCGGCGGCATGGGGATAGAAATAGCGGCCGTGGACCGCGCCCGACACCCGCATTACCAGGAGGGCCATCTGCTCATCCTGGTCCAGGAGCCCCTTCTGTTTCCGGTAGCGCAGCGCTCTTTCACTCATGCTGCTGGCGTAGATGGTGCGCACCGCCGACATGAAGTCTTCCAGCCTGCGCTCGCGTGGCCCCTGGTTCGGGCAGAAGACGCTCTCGTACTTTCCCGCGAAGGAATTGCCGAAATTGTCCTCCAGCAGGGAGCTGGAGCGGACGATGATGGGCGCCTGGCCGAAATAGCTCAGCATCTGTTCGAACTGTTTCACCATATAGTCCGGAAACTTGCCCGTCAGAATCCGCTGGCGCGCCAGTTCGGCGCCTTCCAGGAAGGTCTCGGGGTTTCTCTGCTTTTCCCTGACCCACCAGGCGCCGTTGCGGACGAGGAAGGTGAAGAAGACGTCCGATCCGATGTAAAACGAATCGTGCGCTTCCAGCAGCGTCGAAAGCCGCTCGGAGTGTTTCTGGAGGATGCGGCGGGCCAGCAGCATCCCCACGGTTTTTCCGCCGACGAGACCGGAGCCGATCATGCGCCGGCGGATATCCAGCAGGTCCTCCAGACCCAGGTAGCGGGACACCAGCCTGAGCATGCCCGGATCGCGCGACACCATCATGCGGGAAAGCCGCCTGAACATCTCGCTTTCCCTTTCGGGTGAACAGCGCCCCCTGTTGATCTCATCGAGAACGTCCTCTCCTTCGGCGAAGGCGCGTTCCCAGATGCCCGGCCTGGTATCCGAATCAAGCCCGGTCCAGTTGACCGAGGAGAGAATCGAGCTGATCAGCGCGCTGGCAGTTACCGGGCTGAATTCATCCCCCTTCCACTCGTGGAGCATGTTCATGGTGGCTGAATAGCGCAGGTGCACCTTCAGCGGATAGATGTAGCGGATTTCCCGGTAACGGTAGACGTCGAGAAACAGCTGGGTTGTTTCAAAGATGGGGTTCAGGGCGCGGGACGAGTGGTAGTTGCGGAAGACGGCGAAATAGGCGACCGTTTCCAGATCCAGGAGGTAGGGGCAGGTGAGCATGAAAAAATTGCCCAGCATCTGGTCGGAGTACCAGTCCGCCGCCAGTTCCGACAGGTTGTCGAAAACATAGACGGCCCCCCTTCCCACCTGTTCGATGGTCTGGTGGATCAGGGCGATAAAGGTTTCGAATCCGGCGTTAGGGTCAAGTTCGATCTTCGTGAACCCTTCGGATTCCGCGATCAGCGGCTGATGACTGGCAAAACGGAAATAGACCAGCCTGCGGCCGGATAACACTCCCGCCTGCACAAACGGCGTCACGAGAGCCTGGTAATCCTCAATGGCGTCCACCTGCCAGACGATATTGTCACCGGGGAGTATCCCCTTCAATGCCCTGTCCAGCGAGGGCAACCCCGTTGTAAATGCCGTCTCGTAGGGCCGCATACCTGTTTCCCCCTCCTTTATTGATTGCCTGTCCCGGCAGTATACTGATTCCGGGGCGATACGTAAGCAAAAAAAGAAGCGCTGAAACCGCTCAGCGCTTCTTCCGCTCCATATTGATGTTTATTCCGGCACAGTCGCGCGGCTAGACGATACCCTGGTCGATCATCGCGTTGGCGACCTTCAGGAAGCCGGCGATATTGGCGCCCGCTACGTAATTGCCGGGGCAGCCGTATTCGGCGGCTGTCGTATAGGCGTTGTGGTGAATGTTCTTCATGATGTTCTTCAGCCTGGCATCGACTTCCTCGCGCGACCAGCTCAGGAACTGGGCGTTCTGTGACATTTCGAGACCGGATGTGGCCACGCCGCCCGCGTTGGCCGCCTTGCCGGGGCCGTAGAGAATCTTGTTTTCCAGGAAGACGTTCACGGCATCCAGGTCGCTCGGCATGTTGGCGCCTTCGCTGACCAGCCTGCAGCCGTTCTTCACCAGTTCGGCGGCGTCAGCGCCGTTGATTTCGTTCTGCGTGGCGCTGGGGAAGGCGCAGTCGCAGGGAATCGACCAGGGGCGCTGGTTCTCCAGGTATTTCGAACCGGGGTATTTCTTCTGGTATTCGGCGATACGGCCGCGGCGCACGTTTTTCAGTTCCAGCACGAACTGGAGTTTTCCTTCGTCAATTCCGTCGGGATCATAGATGGTGCCGTTGGAATCGGACAGGGAAACCGGCTTGGCGCCGAGTTGCTGGAGTTTTTGCACCGTGTACTGGGCCACGTTTCCGGAGCCGGACACCAGGCAGGTCTTGCCTTCGATGGACTGGCCCTTGGTGGCAAGCATCTCCTGGGCGAAGTAGACTGAGCCGTAACCGGTCGCTTCCGGACGGATCAGCGAACCGCCCCAGCCGAGCGCCTTGCCGGTCAGAACGCCGGTGAATTCATTTTTCAGGCGCTTGTACTGGCCGAACAGGAAGCCGATTTCACGGCCGCCGACCCCGATGTCACCGGCGGGGATGTCGGTAACCGGTCCGATATGGCGGAACAG
Organism: uncultured Pelobacter sp.; assembly: GCA_964601865.1. Lineage (GTDB taxonomy): Bacteria > Desulfobacterota > Desulfuromonadia > Geobacterales > Pseudopelobacteraceae > Pseudopelobacter. Next base: position 10,726 of record CAZRPI010000029.1, read on the forward strand.
TTCGGTCATGAAAGACTGGCAGAAGCGCATGACTTCGTTGTCGGACTTGCCCTTGGGATCGAAATCCGAGCCACCCTTGCCGCCCCCCATGGGAAGCGTGGTCAGCGAGTTCTTGAAAACCTGTTCGAAACCCAGAAATTTCAATACGCCGAGGTTTACCGACGGGTGGAAGCGAAGGCCGCCCTTGTAGGCGCCGATTGCGCTGTTGAATTCAATGCGGTACCCCTTGTTTACCCGGATTGCCCCCTTGTCGTCAACCCAGGGCACACGGAACATGATAATGCGTTCGGGCTCCGTGATTCTCTCCAGGATACACTGCTTCTCGTATTTGGCATGGCGCTCGAATACCGGGGCCAGAGACTCGAGGACCTCTTTTACCGCCTGATGGAACTCAGGCTCATTGGGATTCCTGGCAACAACGGAATTTAATACGGACTCGACGTAGGACATGCTGCCTCCTTCTTTGAATAGATATCGTAGCGGAAATTTCATGGCGGGCTACGTAAGGGTTGTGATCTGAAACGGAGAATGTTTTGCCGGTTCGGCATCGGGGCCTTGCGGGGCCCCGATGCCGTTATTGCGCCGTCTGAACCGGCCATGCTCCATCGTTGAGATACTGATGAATGGCGCGGGCGGCCTTCTTGCCGGCGCCGATGGCCAGGATGACCGTGGCTGCTCCGGTTACGATATCGCCGCCGGCGAACACTCCCGGTTTGGTGCAGCGCCCCTCTTCGTCGGCGATGAAGTAGCCCCGCCTGTTCGTTTCCACTCCGGTGGCGGTGGAGGCCACGATGGGATTGGCGTTCTGGCCGATGGCGACCACGACCGTATCCACATCCACGATGAATTCCGAGCCCTTGACGGGAATGGGACGGCGTCTGCCCGAGGAGTCCGGCTCTCCCAGTTCCATGCGCAGGCATTCCACGCCGGTGACCCAGTTGTGCTCATTGCCGATGAAGCGGACCGGATTAACCAGGTATTTGAATTTTACCCCCTCTTCTTCGGCGTTTTCGATTTCTTCCAGCCGGGCCGGCATTTCTTTCCGGCTCCTGCGGTAAAAAATGGTGCCCTTTTCCGCACCCAGCCGCAGCGACATTCGCACCGCGTCCATGGCGACGTTGCCGCCGCCGAAAACCGCCACGTTCTTGCCGCTGATGACCGGGGTGGTGTGGTCAGGGAACTGGTAGGCCTTCATGAGGTTGCAGCGAGTGAGGTATTCACTGGCCGAATAGACGCCGTTCAGGTTCTCGCCCGGGATGTTGAGGAAACTGGGGGCGCCGGCGCCGTTGCCCAGAAAGACGGCGTCGTATTCCTGGAGCAGTTCATCCACCGTGGCGGTTCTGCCTACGATGAAGTTGTTTACCAGTTTGACTCCCAGCCTGCCGAGGACTTCCAGCTCCAGCCGGACAATCTTCTTGGGCAGCCGGAATTCCGGAATGCCGTAGACAAGTACTCCGCCCGGTTCGTGCAGAGCCTCCAGCAGGGTGACATCGTGTCCCAGTTTCACCAGGTCTCCCGCCACGGTGATGCCGGCCGGCCCGGCGCCCACCACGGCAACCCTCTTGCCGGTTGGAGACGCGGGGGGCGGCAGAGGGAGCTCCTCTTCAAACAGCGCGTAGTCGCTTGCAAATCTTTCCAGGCGGCCGATGGCCACCGGCTGGAATTTTTTCCCCAGGACGCAGGAAAGCTCGCACTGGGACTCCTGGGGGCAGACGCGGCCGCAGACAGCGGGGAGAGCGGAACTGGCCCTCAGGATGCGGGCCGCTTCCAGGTGTTTCCCGTCGGCTATCTTTCTGATGAAACCGGGAATATCTATTTCGGCCGGACAGTTGGTCACGCACTGGGGATTCTTGCACATGAGACAGCGATCGGCTTCCTCCATGGCGGTTTCCCTGTCCCAGCCGGTGGCAACTTCGTCAAAGTTCCCGATCCTTTCGGCAGGGTGCTGGTGAGGCATCGGGTGACGCGGGATGGCGCAGCGCTCCGCGACAGTGAGCTTTTTCATCGGGAGCCTCCCATGCATGCGCCGTGTTCATGGTGGCGCGCCAGTGCTTCGGCCTCCTGCCTGCCGTACATTTTCTGCCGGGACATCATTTCGTCCCAGTCCACCTCGTGGCCGTCGAAGTCGATCCCTTCGGAACAGACGAAACGGGTCTTGCCCGCCACCGTTACCCGGCACCCGCCGCACATTCCCGTACCATCCACCATGACGGAGTTGAGGGAGACAACGGTTTTTATCTTGAGCGGCTGGGTCATCCGGGAGACCACTTTCATCATGATCGGAGGTCCCACGGGAAAGACGAGCCCGATATTTTCACCCCTGTCCAGAAGAGCCTGGAGAACGTCGGGGACCATCCCTTCTGTGCCGTAACTGCCATCATTGGTTGCGACATGAACCTCGTCGCAGATGGCCTTAAGCATGTCTTCGCAGATGAGCAGGTTCCGCGTTTTGGCGCCGAGCACCGCAATAACGCGGTTGCCCGCTTCCTTGAAGGCCCGGGCAACGGGATAGCCCGCCGCGATGCCGAAACCTCCCCCCACCATGACGAAGGCGCCGTCCAGTTTTTCGATGTGGGTGGGATTACCCAGCGGGCCGGCCAGGTCCAGGATGGCGTCGCCAACTTCCAGCTTGGCCAGGAGTCTGGTGCTCGCGCCGATCTCCTGGAAATAGATGTCTACTGTGCCTGCCTCGCGGTCCCAGCCGGCGATGGTGAGGGGTATCCGTTCTCCTCCTTCGTGGATGCGCAGCATCAAGAACTGTCCGGCCTGGCACTTGCGCGCCACCAGGGGCGCCGATACCCGCATGTGCCACGTCCGCTCCGTTAATTCCTTTTTTACGAGTATAGTGTGCATTTGTCGTTAGATCCCTGAAAGTGAAATTAGGTGTGTCTCCTGCGATGCGCATGAACGGATCCGTGCGCATGCGCCAGCAAGTGTGTAGCTGCAATACTTGTTGCCGGGGCGAGAGTGTACCACGCCGGTTCGTTTATTCAAAACATCGTCTAGCGGAGTCATTCCGTTTATATGCAATTTTTTTTTAAAGGTAAAATTTTTTTTCTTGACTCCGGGTTTTGTGAATTTTGTGTACACAAAAATGCCTACCATGTGTAGTCAGGGTAGGCATTTTTGTCCGTTTTTTGCTCTGTGGTTTTGAACGTGCGTTTTGTTGCTCCGGTTTTACATGATTACATGAGGAGACCTACGCCTCGGCAAATCCTGATCCTGTCCTGATTTTTCCGGGCAATGGGCAAGATGGATCATTGTTTACGGGCGTCAGGATTCCGTTGCGTGCCGGTAGTCCATTCTACCCGCAAGTTTTTGCCTCCCGTTTGGCAAGAACCGTCTCATAGGAAACCATACGTCAATGATGTAGTCATCTGGCGTACTTGCCCTCAGTCCCCCTCCATCCGGTTCACGATCCGGTCGGCCTCCTTGAGGATTTTCAGTTCAACGTAGTCGTAGCGTGACGGGGAGTGGTGGTTGCCGATGATCCGGCAGACCTTCTCCGTTTTTCCGGCGGGAAAGCCGATGCCGTTCAGAAGGGCCTCGGCAATTGGCGGGCCGTACTCCTCCTGGGTCTTGCCGTTGTTGTAGCCGTGCAGCTCTTCGGAGCGCTTGATGCCCACGTCGTGCAGCAGGGCGCTGGCCATCAGGACTTCGTAGTCGCATTCCTGGCCCTGTTCCATGATGTTTTCCGCGTACTTCATGACCTCCAGGGCATGGTTGATTCTCCGGAAGTCGCTTTCGAAGTGATCCACCAGCAGCCTGACCATTCTCCCCTTGCAATAATCCATTACGGTAGCTCCTTCCATTTGATGCATCCGACCGGACAGTTGTCCATGACCGTCTGGATCTCCTCCTCCGTGGCGCCGGAGGAATTGTAGCACTCGGATTTGCCGTCGGCTCCGAACCGGAATACCTGGGGAAGGTTGTCCACGCACTGCCCGCAGGCAATACACTCGTTCCCGTCAACCCATGCGCTTTTTGCCATGATATTCTCCTTTGCTGTTTGATTCTCCTGAAAAATTGTGCTTTTTGAAATATCCCACAACAGTGTTCGTTGCGTTTGCTCATGAGCAATCGGACGTCTTTACAACCGAGCTGCTCTGGGGAACAGGATATTGTTTTCCAGATGGACATGCTTATGCAAATCGTCCTCGAATTCCTCCAGTTTCTGATATGTGACCATGAAGGTGTTACAGGCGTCATCCGGCAGAGTATAATCCCTTGAAAGGTGACGGATCGTGTGAATTGCTTCGCCAACCTCATCATGTTCCAGGCCGAGGTTATCCAGGGATGATTTGATCTGTTCGCGATCTTCAGTGGTTGGCGAGCCGCCGGATTTTATTGCATCTTCGGCCCGTTTGACGGCCGGGAAGAAGACTTCTTCCTCATGGCGGAGATGGCCAGCCATGTCGCATGCTATCTTGTCGAAGATATTTGAAATTTCGATCACCTCGGGATGATTGGCGCCGTGCACACCAGCCACTTTTCGGGCGTACCTGGCTATTGGTTCCAGGTTATCCTTCAGATAGGTGTGGTGGGTGTTGACGATGTAATCCGCAAGGAACGACAGCCCCCATGCTGAATAGTTCTGTCCACGATCAATGGGGGTATGCTGCATCGCTTCGATTTCGTTCAATATCGTGTTTGGGTCGATACCCTTTTGCCGGCATACCGCCGAGAGAGAAACCTTGCCGCCGCAGCAGAAATCGATGCCGTACTTCTCGAAGACCCTTGAGGTCCGGTAGTCAGCGGTTACAAATTCGCCAATGGTCTTGTCCAGCGCCTCTTGTGCGTGACCAGTCGTATGTGTTTTCATTGTGTCCTCCGTGGTTACGGATATTGTACCTACCCCCATCCAGAAACAGGGGCGTTTGAGCGTTTATTGCCTGGTCGCCGAATTACTTCTGTTCATACGATTTACCCATAATCCGTTGCCGTGCGATTAAGAAAGTACGACTGCCTTGGCAAATGCCGATCCGAAGTCGGCGCACTCCTTAAGCCCCTGCTCATCGGGGTTCCACATCTTTCTGAGCCCGTCATTGACAAGCGTGAATCCGCCTTCCGTAAGCCGCCCTGATAGTATTTTCAGTGACTCACCACTCCAGCCATAGGTTCCGAACGCAGCGGCTTTTTTATCCCTGAAGCCCAGTCCCTTGATCTCTTCGAGAATGGCGGCCATGGCCGAGAGTATGCCTCTGTTGATTGTGGGTGATCCGACAAGAATAGCTTTTGATTTAAATACTTCCGTAATAATGTCGTTCTTGTCGGCGCGGGAAACGTTGAAGAGCTTGACCACCACATTCCGATCCGCCGTGGTGATGCCTCCGGCTATTGCCTCAGCCATTCTTCGTGTCCCGTTCCACATGGTGTCATAGATGATCGTGATCTGGTTTTCCTGGTAAGCGGCAGCCCATTCAAGATATTTTTGCACGATCTGGAGCGGGTTGTCGCGCCATACCACGCCATGGCTGGTACAGATCATGTCCAGCGGAAGCTCCATGCCGACGAACTCCTTGATTTTCTTTTCAACAAGGGTGCTGAATGGCGTCAGAATGTTCGCATAGTATTTGATGCATTCGTGAAACAGTTCCGGCTGGTCTACCAGATCATTAAACAATTTTTCCGTGGCATAGTGTTGACCGAAAGCATCGTTGCTGAACAGGGTATTATCGCCGGTCAGGTAGCTGAACATGCTGTCCGGCCAGTGCAGCATGGGCGCCTCGATAAAGATGATCTCCCTTGTCCCGAGGTTCAGCCGGTCACCGCTTTTGACTACCCTGAAGTTCCAATCCTCATGATAGTGCCCTTTCAGCGACTTGACAGCATTTGCGGTGCAGTAGACCGGTGTGTCAGGGATCAGGCGCATGAGCTCCGGCAAGGCCCCGCTGTGGTCGTTTTCGCCATGGCTGGCAATGATATAGTCGATCTTGTCCAGATCTATTTCCTGTTGAAGGTTGTGGACAAACTCCCTGGCAAAGGGAGCCCAGACAGTGTCTATGAGAACGGTTTTTTCATCTCGGACGAGATAGGAGTTGTAGGAAGAGCCCTTGTATGTGGAATACTCTTCGCCGTGGAACCTGCGCAGCTCCCAGTCCACCTTGCCTACCCATGTGATCACACTGTTGATTGGAACTCCCATCGTGAATACCCCCTCTTCTGAATTGATCTAATATTATTTAAATATTTCCATCAAGCTTCAACCTTCGCCGTTTCTGGTTTGCGATTCAAGAAATGCCCGGAGAGCCGCCGCATTGTTCAATAATCCGTCTCGGGCGCTGTAGAGCAGTGTGACGGTCTGTGTCCTTGTCAGTTCCAGAAGAGACTGCCAGGCTTTGCTGTTTTCCTTTAATTCCGTGTGGTAGCGGCGCATAAACTCCTCCCACCTGGCCGGATCATGCCCGAACCATTTTCGTAGCGCATCGCTGGGCGCCAATTCCTTCAGCCATCCATCCACTTGGAGGTTTTCCTTCCTGATTCCGCGAGGCCACAACCTGTCCACAAGGAAACGGAGACCATCCTCATTTTCCGGCGCATCGTATACACGCTTGATTCGTATCGGTTTACTTCTCGAAAGCATCGCTTTGCAACCTGACTGGCATTATGTAATTCAGCACATCATTCATCAGCCTGTTGATGTCAGAGTAGCGGTCCGCCGGGACTGACCGGATATGCTTGCGCCGCTTGCGCCCTGCCTCATTGCCAGGGATCCTTGATTTCGTGCTCAGGTTTGAACATGAGTTTTTTGGCGCCTCGCATATTCACATACTTCGCCAGCTCCAGATCGACCTTGACCGGAACGTCCACGCCACTTTTTGCCAGGGCCTGCCGCAGCAGCCCCTCAGCCTTGCCGGCATGGCGGTTTGCGTCGCCCAGCACCCTCAGCGTCTCGGTCGGATTGTGGAAACCGGTGGAGTTTTCCGCGCCGATGAAGACCACTCGATAGAACGCCTCTTCGTAGTGATCCCTGGCTTCAGCGTACAGCCCCTTGTCGATCTGCCGGCCGCCGGCGGTTGCCCTGTTGGCCATTTCGAACAGCTTGGCCACTGTGGCGGTAGCATAACCGGCTCGGATGAACTGTGACATGGTGCGGTCCTGAATGGCGAAGACCTGGTTGCGCAGCCAGTCCGGCGACTCGGTGTGGCACTGCTGGCAGGACTTCAGGTCATTCTTGAGCGGGCTCATGACCCGGTGATCCGAGACCTTTTTCGTTCCCACTCTGGTGTAGGGCATATGGCAGTCGGAGCAGGCGACACCGGCTTGCCAGTGAACGCTGTTGTTGGAAAAAAGCTCAAACTCCGGATGGCGGATGAAGGCCAGCTTGAATCCGGTTACGCTCTGGGTCCACTCGCCGCTGGGCGGATTGCTGCGCAATAGTTTGATGATGTTTTCGATGGTGATGCCACCCCATTTGCTTCCCTGCCAGGGGAAGAACAGATCGGTTGAATGCATCCGGGCGTCCTTGGGGATGCTGTAGGTTACGTGGCACTGGGCGCAGACCAGGGACCGCTTCTCCTGCTGGGTCAGCTTGGCCTGGTCAACTCCAAGCTTCTCCAGCCCCTTCCCCAGGGTAAAGCCCCTCGAAATCTGGAGCGACATGTCATGGTTGTTGTGGCAGTCGATGCAGGCCACGCCCAGGGTCTGATGTTCCTTGGGAATCGAGGCAAGCACCTCCATGAACGGCCTGGCAAAGTAATTTTTTCCCATCTTCTGCTGGAGTAGGGGGGCGTAGGGGGTCTTGCAGGTCAGGCAGGAGCCGCCGGCCTTGTAGCGGGCCGGGTCCACCTGTAACTGGTCCTGTAACATAAAGAGATGTCCCCGCGGCTCTTTGTATTCGAAACCAAAGCCCCAGCCGTTGTACAACAGCGCCAGGAAGGGGTATTCATCCAGCTTGTCGGGGCGTTCCTGACCCTCGTCAGATCCTTTTTTATACCTGCTTTTTCCTGCCGGCGACGGTTCGCCGGTCTTTTTCCACAGCTCGTATTCAACCGGATAGACCTTCCCCCACCGGGAGGGTTCAATTGTGCCGTCCGGGATTTCACCGGTCTTGACCTGTTCAGGCTTCTCGGGGGCGCATCCTGTAGCTGCCGTGAGGCACGCCACCAGTGACAGTGCAATGAAACCTTTCACAATGGTCATTTTCGCCTCCTCTTTTGGGTTCAAAATCGGGTCGCAACGATACCGGTTTGCCGGTGGCGCAACTGCCTGTGACAATCCCAGCACTGCCGGGTGGTGTCCATTTGTGCAACAGTTTCTTCGTGACAGCGGATGCAGTTGCCCTGGACGGTTTTTTGGCCATGACCAGAGAGGTTTATGCGCTCCGGCACCAGACCAGTATTGAACGAAATCACATCTTTCATGCCGTCGATTGATTTCCAGGCGTAATGGGATATGGAGTTATTGTTGGGGAGGTGACAGTCCACGCACCGGATGCGGCGATGAGCTCCGGCATGGCTCCAGGCGGTGTGCTCCTCCTCCATGACATGACAACTGGAGCAAAATACCGGCGATTCGGACTTGGCCAGAAGCTGCGGCGGCCCGAAAAGCAGGAATGTCCCAATCGCCAGCGCCAGGAATCCGAACATCAGAATTACCATGACGTTGAGCCGTTTTTTTAAAAACCGCATAGACCCCCCAACTGCCGAATTTAGGATCAAATAATCCTGTTCCGGGAAAATATCATTTCGTGAATCTACTGTGGAACACAAGCCGGCATCGCCGTCCGGTTTGCCCGCCTGAAATCAAACGCCCCGCAGACAGCCGCGGGGCGTTTGATCATGATTGACGTACCGCAAGCGTTTATCCCAGGATCGCCTTGATGTCCGCCTCGGCCGTGGTGATCGGGCCGATGTTGAAGTTCTCCACCAGGAAGTTGAGCACGTTCGGCGAAACGAAGGCCGGAAGGCTCGGTCCCAGCTTGATGTTTTTTATTCCCAGATGGAGCAGGGTCAGCAGGATGACCACCGCCTTCTGCTCGTACCAGGAGATGATCAGGGAGAGTGGCAGGTCGTTGACGCCGCAGTTGAAGGCGCCCGCCAGAGCCACGGCGATCTGGATGGCCGAGTAGGCGTCGTTGCACTGGCCGATGTCAAGCAGCCGCGGGATGCCGCCGATGTCGCCGAAGTCCAGCTTGTTGAAACGGTACTTGCCGCAGGCCAGGGTCAGGATGACGGTGTCCCTGGGGAGTTTCTCGGCGAATTCGGTGTAGTAGTTGCGCCCCGATTTCGCTCCGTCGCAGCCGCCGATCAGGAAGAAATGCCTGATGGCGCCGCCCTTGACGGCTTCGATGACCTTGTCGGCCACACCCAGCACGGCGTTGTGGCCGAAACCGGTGAGGATCTCCTTGCCGGGATTCTCCGGCAGATCGGGACAGGCAAGGGCCCTGTTGATGACTTCCGTGAAATCCCAGCCGTCGATGTGCCTGACTCCGGGCCATTCCACCAGTCCCCAGGTGAAGACGCGGTCGATGTAGGAATCGGCAGGCTTCTGGATGCAGTTGGTGTTGAAGATGATGGCGCCGGGGAAATCGGGGAATTCCCTGGCCTGATCCTGCCAGGCCCCGCCGAAGTTACCGGCCAGATGGCCGTATTTCCTGAGGCCCGGATAGGCGTGGGCGGGAAGCATCTCGCCGTGGGTATAAACGTTGATCCCCTTGCCTTCGGTCTGCTTCAGAAGCTCCTCCAGCATGCGCAGGTCATGACCGGAGACAAGGATGGCCTTGCCCGCCCTGGTGCCGAGCTGGACCCCGGTCGGGACCGGGTGGCCGTAATGTCCCGTATTTCCTTCGTTGAGCATGCCCATGACCTTGAGGTTCACCTTACCGCATTCCATGGCGAGGCCGACGTAGTCCATGAGGCCGAGCGCAGGGTCGGCGGTGGCCGCCAGGGCCTTGTGGAAAAACGCGTACACTTCCTCGTCCTCGTTACCGAGGATCCTGGCGTGGTCGGCGTAGGCGGCCATGCCCTTCAATCCGTAGGTGAGGATTTCGATGGCCGAGCGGATATCCCCGTTCTCGTGGAGCGCCGGGATGCCGTGCTCTTCACCCTGTTTGACCAGGTCCGGCGCAGGCGTCCAGGCAGCCGGGCCGGTTGTGATCCGCGGAGCTGGCGTGCCGTTTTGGGCCTGGAAAGCCGCTGCATACAGATTGCCGGCCTTCTCCTTGAGCTCCCCGCACTGCCTGATGAGCGCCTCGAGCCGGGCCGGATCGAAATCGACATTGGTGACGGTGGCAAAGAGTCCTTCGAGGACAAATCCGTCAATCGCCGGGTCTTTCGCCCCCAGGCCGCGCGCTTTGTCGGCATAAATGGCCAGCCCCTTCAGGCCGTACAGAAGATTGTCCTGCAGCGCCGCCACGTCCGGTTTCTTGCCGCAGACTCCGCTAATGTCGCATGCAATCCCTTTTGCTGTCTGTTCACACTGATGACAATACATGAATGACCTCCTTGTGTTGTTTGTGGATGACTTGTTTTAGTCTCTCACAGCCGGACATGCAGAGTACTGTTTAGCGCCGAGACGCCTTCGGAAACAGGATGTTGTTTTCGAGATGAACGTGCTTATGGAGATCGTCCTCGAATTCCTCAAGCTTCTGGTAGGTATCTGTTGCTGCCGTATCCCTGTAGCTTCCCTCTTCCTGGCGGACATGATCGGGCTCCATCATTGAAACACATGTGAGCAAATACTCACTCTATGGGAAATATCAGAATTCAGGCAAACTACAACACGAAAATTTCCGAAAAAAAGGGCTACAGCAGCAGCCGACCTTGTCCATGCTGTGAAGAACTCGTACTCCCTGCACCAGCAAGGCGTCGGCTGTCAACGAACGATGGCAGCGCCTCGGCACACATGGCGGCTACAGTCTGAACCTGCTTACCAGTTGATCCAGGTTTTGGGCCGACCTGGAGAGGCTGGCCGCGGCACCAGCGGTTTCGTGCGCCCCGGTGGCAGTCTGCTGGACCACATCCGTAATCTGATGGATATTGGACGAGATCTCGCCGGTAGTGGCGGTCTGTTCCTCGGCTGCGGTTGCGATCTGGTTGATCTGGTCGGTCACCTCGGACACCCGATTGAGGATGTCCTGCAGGGCCGCTTCAAGGTGTTCGGCCTCGGCGGCCCCTTTCTGGGTTTCCCTGACCCCCTCTTCCATGGAGGAAATGGCCTGTTTCGTGTCTGTCTGGATGGCCTGTATCATACCGCTGATCTCTTTGGTTGCCTTGCTTGTCCGTTCCGCCAGGGCACGCACTTCATCCGCAACCACGGCAAAGCCCCTGCCCATTTCCCCGGCTCTGGCCGCTTCAATGGCTGCGTTCAGGGCCAACAGATTGGTTTGGTCAGCAATATCCTCAATTGTGGCCGCGATGGTACCGATCTGGTCCGAGCGTTCGCCAAGCCGTGCAACGATTTGGGCGTTTTCCTCTGTTTTGGCCCCGCGGGTGCGGATTCCCGCAACCGTATGCCTCACCACTTCAAACCCATCCCGGGTGGTTAACGCGGCCCGCTGCGCCCCTTCTGCCGCAATCAGACAGTTGCGGGAGATATCGCCGCTGGTGGCAGACATCTCCTCGCCGGCAGTTGCAACTGTTGCTGACTGGGCGGCAACCTCTTCCGCCGCGGTGGCGATCTGCTCTGCCGTGCTTTCCAGTTGGGTGGAGGCGGTAGTCACCTGGACCGTGGTTTCTGAAACCTGGCTGATGATGCCATGGATGTTGCCAATGAAACGGTTGAACCAGCAGGCAACCTCACCCAGCTCATCAGTGCGATTTTCAGGGAGGCGCCTGCTCAGATCGCCTTCGCCCTCAGCGATGTTTTTGAGCATGTCGATCTGTTCATGGAGCGGATTGGTGATCCCCCTGATCAGGATCGTTCCAAGCAAGAGCGATAGTGCAACCAGAGTAGCGGTAACGCCCAGGTTGACCAGCATGGCGGTGCGGGCTTTGCTTGCCAATTCGTCGGCAAGGTCATTGAGATTCCTGGCCAACAGATCTTCAACCTCTTTGAGCAAGTTGATCTTGGTGGTGATGGTGCTGAACCACTCTTCAGGGCTGACGCCCATGCCTCCAGCCAAGCCCTTGTCGAAAGCAATCTTGCGTAACTCTTCAACCTTTTTGAAAGAGGGAGCGCTGCTTCGTTCCTGATATGCTTTGATGCTTACAGGATCAGCATACTTGCTGAAGACATTCAGGTAGGCGGTCTGGGCAGCGATCAGGCTGGGGACCCTGAGGTACAGTTCCGGTTCGAACCTGTCGGCGGCGAAACCGCCGTTGATGGTCGCACGCTCCTGCCCAGCCATCTCTTTGGCGCTGATGAACGCGTGATAACCGACAGCATCCAAAGAAATTTCCCGGCTCCTGCTGGCCATCGGGATAACGGCGATGGCGTCCAGGTAGGCACGGATCAGGTTGCTGTAGGCTTTGATGGCATCGCCGGCAGGAATCCCCTGGCCGTCAACCTTGCCGCGCAGTTCCTTGAGACCGGCTAAGCCGGTTCCCGCTTTTTCAACCTCGTTGCTTATCTGGGTTGTATGGCTGGTTGATTCCTTGATGAAGGATGTCAACAGTGCGGCCTGCTGGTCGCTTTTCTGTCGCTGGGCTGCCAACTCGTCCTTGAACTTGGCCCCCTGCGACTTGAGGAAGCCGGCGCTCAAACCGCGCTCCTTCTGTAGTTCATGGACCAGGTTACCTGCTTTGATTGAAAAGGAAACCATTGCCTGGGTCTCACGGATATTGCGCAGGTTGGCAAAGCGTTCTGATACCGTAATGACGCCAAACACAAGAAGCCCGGCAATCGGCACCAGAATCAGCGCCAGCAGCTTGATACCAATCTTGATCTCCTTGAACATAATACTTCCTCTCCTGTTTTTAAGCATTGATAGGCGTCGACAATATCAGCGCAGACAGTTGTACATTCCCATGGCCCAGAAACAGTCGGCGCAGGGGATGCTGTTACCGTAACAGTCCTGCTCGAACTTCTCAGCCTCCACAAATTCGCACGGAACCACTTCGCAATTGGAACAGTAGGGGTAATCGTACCTGGTTACATCCAGACGGAACGAGCTGAATGCCTTACTGTTCCAGATCTCCAATAATCCGTGGTCAGCCAGGTTTCCAAAGGAACGGGGATTCACGTATTTCTTCCTTCCGGGGAAGTGGCATGAGTACCCGTGCCAGAGAAAGTAACAGGGATGAACCTCTCCCCTGCATGAGACAAAGACACTTCCATCTTCAACGAAATCGCATCTCCGTTCGCTAAGCGGCGCGACAGCAGGAAGCTTCAGGTCCATTCCATTCTCTTCCGCGATCATTCTCATCTCAGTGAAAATCCGTTCGAGCTTTGCAGTCCATTCTGAGGTGCGTTCGATGAGGTTCCCGAGATTGACCGATATGCTCCGGGAATAGGCATCCGCTTCCATCGCCTCGATCAGAGAGGTCATCCGCTTCATTTCAGGGGAAGGATCACTCTGTTTCGATGAGATAACCATATGGTCGCGAAGATCGATCCCTTCAGCCAATGCCCTGCGTTGCCACTTGTTGAAGAGGTCTATGGCCTCATCCATGTTCGAGTCGTACACCGCCTGCCCCACGCATTCCTCGGCATAGGGGAGCACGTGGGATACAATGGCGAAGTCAACCCGCCTGGATGCCGCCCAGCGCAGGACCGAGGGAAGCTCAGCCACATTATCGCGCATCAGCACGAACTCTACCCCGACCCGCGGGGATTTATCGCCGCAACGCGCTCTGGCAGCTGAAAGGGAGAGCAGAGCGCTTTCCACGTCCCATCCCTCGCCTCCCCTGCGGATCTTCCTGAACAATTCCGATGAGGCCGCGTCTACGGAAACGCATATGCGGTCGAGTCCCGCATCAATCAGGGAAAAGGCGCGTTTCTCGTCAAGCAGGAGACCGTTCGTCTGGATGCCGACCCATGCCTTCGGCTTCATCTTCATCTTCGCCCGCCTGATGAACTCCTCAAGCCGGGGATCGAGAAGGGACTCTCCCACACCGTTGAGAACCAGGGCATCAAGGTGGGGAAAGGCAGGGTCGAGCGATTCGAAGGTTTCCGTCGGCAGTGTGCCTTCCATTGTATTCCTGTCCCATGTCTCCTTAACGCACATTCTGCAGCGAAGATTGCAGCGGGTCGTTATTTCAACAAACAGTTTCGACGGATAGGTGCGAAACGCCGGCGAAAGCTTCATGGTTCACCTGTTATGATATCGCGTTATCAAAGTTTTTTCCGATAGGGGGATTGAATCCCGAGCCTGCTTCACAGTGTGAAACCGGAACGCCCCGCGGATGGCCGCGGGGCGTTTGTTCATGGATGACGTGCCGAAAGTGTTTATCCCAGGATCGCCTTGATGTCCGCCTCGGCCGTGGTGATCGGGCCGATGTTGAAGTTCTCCACCAGGAAGTTGAGCACGTTCGGCGAAACGAAGGCCGGAAGGCTCGGTCCCAGCTTGATGTTTTTTATTCCCAGATGGAGCAGGGTCAGCAGGATGACCACCGCCTTCTGCTCGTACCAGGAGATGATCAGGGAGAGTGGCAGGTCGTTGACGCCGCAGTTGAAGGCGCCCGCCAGAGCCACGGCGATCTGGATGGCCGAGTAGGCGTCGTTGCACTGGCCGATGTCAAGCAGCCGCGGGATGCCGCCGATGTCGCCGAAGTCCAGCTTGTTGAAACGGTACTTGCCGCAGGCCAGGGTCAGGATGACGGTGTCCCTGGGGAGTTTCTCGGCGAATTCGGTGTAGTAGTTGCGCCCCGATTTCGCTCCGTCGCAGCCGCCGATCAGGAAGAAATGCCTGATGGCGCCGCCCTTGACGGCTTCGATGACCTTGTCGGCCACACCCAGCACGGCGTTGTGGCCGAAACCGGTGAGGATCTCCTTGCCGGGATTCTCCGGCAGATCGGGACAGGCAAGGGCCCTGTTGATGACTTCCGTGAAATCCCAGCCGTCGATGTGCCTGACTCCGGGCCATTCCACCAGTCCCCAGGTGAAGACGCGGTCGATGTAGGAATCGGCAGGCTTCTGGATGCAGTTGGTGTTGAAGATGATGGCGCCGGGGAAATCGGGGAATTCCCTGGCCTGATCCTGCCAGGCCCCGCCGAAGTTACCGGCCAGATGGCCGTATTTCCTGAGGCCCGGATAGGCGTGGGCGGGAAGCATCTCGCCGTGGGTATAGACGTAGATCCCCTTGCCCTGGGTCTGCTTGAGCAGTTCTTCCAGCATCTTCAGGTCGTGTCCGGAAACCAGGATCCCCTTGCCGGCTCTGGTGCCCAGGTTGACCGGAGTGGGAACCGGGTGGCCGTAGGTGTCGCTGTGAGCGGTGCTGAGCATCCCCATGACCGTCAGGTTGTGCTTGCCGCACTCCATGGCCAGACCGACAAAATCCATGAGGCCGAGCTTGGGATTGGTGGTGGCTGCCAGCGCCTTCTGGAAGAAGGCCATTACCTCGTCGTTGCCCCTCCCCAGGATCGTGACGTGATCCATGTATGCGGCCATTCCCTTGAGGCCGTACAGCAGGATCTCGATTGCCGAGCGGATGTCTTCGTTCTCGTGCTGGCGGTTGATGCCGTACGCCTCGCCCTGCCTGATCTGCCCGGCAAGATCGGCCGCCGGCTGCCAGGCCGCCACCTCGCCCGGAATGGTCAGGCCGGCAATGGCTTTCGCTCTTTCCTTGAGCTGATAACACCGGGTGATCATGGCGCCGATGCGGGCGGCATCGAAATCCACGTTGGTCACGGTGGTGAAGAGTCCCTCGATGGTGAAACGGTCGGTTTCAGGATCCCGGCCGATTCTGTCGGCGTAGAGCGCCAGACTTTTCAGGCCGTACATCAGGTGATCCTGCAGTGTGGCGACTTCGGGTTTCTTGCCGCATACGCCGGAGACGTTGCAACCGGTTCCATGTGCCGTCTGTTCGCATTGATTACATAACATTTCCCTGTTCCTCCTTTGGCTTTTCCGCACATTCTCAAGTGTGGTGAATTGCTTTTTGTGGTATGAGAGTATGTGAAAAAGCCTGCAATGGCCTTGACCGTTGTCAATTTTTCTTCTTTTTGGAGGAGGAGTCATATGTCCACTGTATATTTCGGAGACATGCGCGCCAGCAGCAGGGAAAACCTGTTCGACAAGATCACGAAGCTGCTTGCCCTGTGCGGCCTCGGCCAGAGGGTGCTGCCGGATGATCTGACCGCGATCAAGATCCATTTCGGGGAGAAAGGGAATCACACCTTCATCAGGCCGATCTTTGCCCGGCGGGTGGTGGACGAGATCAGGAAACTGGGGGCCAAACCCTTCCTGACCGACTCATCCACCCTCTATCCGGGGCAGCGCAAGGAGGCGGTCTCGGCGCTTACCTGCGGCATCGAGAACGGCTTCGCCTATGCCTGCGTAGGCGCACCGCTGATCATCAGCGACGGCCTGCGCGGCGTGACCGACGTTGAGGTGCCGGTGAAGGGAGAGCTGCTGCGTTCGGTCTTTCTGGGGCGGGAGGTGGTCGAGGCCGACTCCCTGGTCTGCCTGTCGCACTTCAAGTGCCACGAGCTGACCGGCTTCGGCGGCGCCATCAAGAATCTGGGCATGGGGTGCGCCAGCCGCAGGGGGAAGATGGCCCAGCACTCCACGGTGGCCCCGGTGGTCGACGCCAAGCGCTGCACCGGCTGCGGCGCCTGTCTGCGCGCCTGCGCCCATGGGGCCATAGCGCTCAACAACGGCGTTGCCTTCATCGATCCGGCAAAATGCGTCGGCTGCAGCCGCTGCATCTCGGTCTGTCCGGTCAAGGCGATCAATGTACAGTGGAACGAGGCGGCCGGAATGGTGATGAGGAAGATGGCCGAGTACGCCAGGGGCGCCGTGACCGGCAAGGAGGAGAGGGTGGTCTTCCTCAACTTCATCACCCAGGTCTCCCCCTTCTGCGACTGCTACGGCCATGCGGACGCGCCCATCGTCAACGACATCGGGCTATGCGCCTCCACCGACCCGGTGGCGGTTGATCAGGCCTGCGCCGACCTGGTCAACAGGGCGGCAGGAAACCGGGGTTCGGCCCTCAAGAGCGGTTTCGAACCGGGCGAGGACAAGTTCCGTGGGGTGCACCCGACCATTCCCTGGGAAACGCAGCTGGAACATGCCGAAAAGGTGGGGTTGGGGAGCAGGAAGTATGAGCTGGTGAAGATCTAGGACGGACGTTGAGACGCATTGCAACGCGTCTCAACACGATCCTATCTTGGGATAGAAACGGCACGGGCCGCATTTCTTCGAGGAATGCGGCCCGTGCCGTTTGCGGCGGATTGGGGGAAAATCAGTCCCTCGGCACGGCCAGCATGCGGTCCAGGGCCTGTTTGGCTTTCAGACGGATCTCCTCGGGAACGGTGATGACCGGGGTCATGGTCTGCAGCGAGATCAGCACGTCCTCCAGGGCGGTGAGCTTCATGTTGGGGCAGAACAGGGCCGGGGAGGCCAGGATGAACTCCTTGTCCGGGTTGTCGAGCCGCAGGCGGTAGAGGATGCCCGCCTCGGTGCCGATGATGAAGCGTTTTGCCGGGCTTTTGCGGCAGTAGTCGTACATGGCGCTGGTGGAGCAGGCGTGATCGGCCAGGGCGGTTACCTCGGGCGCGCACTCCGGATGGCAGATGAATATGGCATCCGGATATTCGGCCTTCTTGGCCTGAACCGCCTCAACGGTCATGCGTTCATGGGTGGGGCAGTAGCCGTCCCAGTAGATGAACTCCTTTTCCGGGACCGATTTGGCGACGAAGCGTCCCAGGTTGCGGTCCGGAGCGAAGATGATCTTTTTGTCCGGCAGGGATTTGACCACCCTGGTGGCGTTGGCGGAAGTGCAGCAGATGTCGGAGTGCGCCTTGACCTCGGCGGTGGAGTTGACGTAGGTCACCACCGGCACGCCGGGATTTTTTGCCTTCAGTTCCTCCAGCCCTTCGGCGGTGATCATGTCGGCCATGGGACAACCGGCGTCGGGACGGGGGAGCAGCACCTTCTTGCCCGGCGAAAGGATCGCGGCCGATTCGGCCATGAAATGCACGCCGCAGAAGACGATGACGTCAGCCGATGTCTTGGCCGCCTCGATGGAGAGGCCGAGCGAATCGCCCGTGATGTCGGCGATTTCCTGCACCTCGTCCCGCATGTAGTTGTGCGCCAGCAGCACCGCGTTTCGTTGTTTGAGCAGTTCTCTGATCTGTTCCTTGATGCTTTCGTTCATATGGTTCGATCCTTTCACAGGGTCTCAGGGGATGACAAAAGTACCATAAATAAATGTGACAGCCGTTCTCCGGGATGCGGCAAAACGCAGGTTGACGGGCAGTTGCATGGGTTCGGTGGCCAGTGCCCCTACAGGGCCGACCGGTTGAAGGGACTCGGTTTTCCTCCCGGCGCATCGCTAAAAACATCGCTGCCTCACCTCGGACAATTCGCCATCCTACCCGTAACTCCCGGAAAAAACAAGATGCGATGCGTCTATATCCAAGCCTCAACCCGCAAGAACATCCCGACCGCGTTTTCCTCCCGGTTGTATTTGATTTTCCTTGTAGTAAAATTGACTGGCGTGTCTGATCCCGGTTTCGCACGGAGCAACATATTGATGTTTTATGGTTTTTCTTGCCGGTGTTGAGGGAATGGTATTTTTTTGCTCAACGGCTCTGGACAAACCGGTTTTTAATCTGCTATTTTCCCGGCTGGCTATGTCTCTCATTAAGCGCTCTCGCACATCCCTTCTTCTCATGCTTTTCCTGGGAGTATCTCTCTGGACTGCCATCCCCTGCGCGGCCGCCCAGGAAACGGACGAGACCGCGGATCTGTTCAACGCCTGGCAGGAACAGTCCTCCTCCGCCACCCGCGCCCCCAAGCCGCTCTCCCAGACCGCGGAAAACGTCACCGTTATCACCACCCAGGAAATCGAATCCCTCAACGCCCATACCCTGGCCGACGTGCTGGCAACGGTCACCGGCATCCAGGTCGAGAGCATGGGAGGTCCGGGGAGCGTATCCTTTGTAACCATCCAGAGCACGAACTACAATCACATCCGCGTCTTCCTGGACGGCGTACCGCTGAATAACGGCGGCAACTTCGCCGACGTCGGAACGGTACCGGCCCGCATCATCGAACGGATCGAGATCATCAAGGGGACCGCCTCCTCGTCCTGGGGCCAGGGACTGGGAGGTGTGATCAACGTCATCACCAAGAGCCCCGACAAGCGTCCCATTGGCGGCAGCGTCAGCGGCTCAATGGGCGAGCGCATGACCGCCGACGCCGGCGCGGAACTGACCGGAACCAGCGGCAGGGTCGGTTACTATCTCTCCGGCGGCTACCTGGGTTCCGACGGTCTGCGGCCCGTGCCCCAACGGAGCCTCTATTCCAACTATGCCTACGGCAAGCTGACCTACGACCTCCCCGCAAACGGCCAGCTCTGGGGCACCATCAACTATACCTGTTCCGGCCGGGTGGATAACTACGATCCCACCATCCTGGATTTCAATGAAATTACCAATCAGCATTACCTGTACGCCACCCTCGGGTTCCGCAAACCGCTCACGGAACGTCTGGAGCTGGAACTGGATGCCCATTACGCCGGTCGTGACAAGGACGGTACTTCCTCGACCCTGAGCACCCGCCATCTTGATGAGCTTTACAGAAACAGGGAGAGGGTTGCCGGCGCCGAAGCCAAGCTGGTCTGGCGTGGGGAACACCATCTGCTGGTGGGGGGCTTCGAGTACGAGCACGAAGACTATAAATTTTTCGATGCTCAATATCCAACCCCATCACCACCAACATATAGCTTTTACCGTCGTCTGACCGATCGCTACAGCGTCTATCTCAACGACACCATCAGCTTCGGTCCTGTGACGGTGATCCCCGGTGTGAGGTACGACAACACGGCCAACAAAAACCAGTTCAGCCCCTCCATCGGCGCCACCCTCAAACTGGGTGAGAACAACCTGCTGCGCGCCTACGCGGGGAGGGGGTACAGTTACGCCATTAAGGACGCAAACTGGGCCACCCAGAAGATCTGGACCGTCCAGGTGGGTATGGAGAGCAGCAGCATCCCCTATCTCTGGGTGAAGGGGACCCTGTTTAGAAACGAACTCTGGAACGTTGTTGATGACAGGAACCTGACCAGCAGTCCGGAACGGCGCATTGCCCTGGGGGCCGAAATCGAGGCCCGCACCGTCCCGGTGTTTCACACCTCCCTCGGCGCCGGCTATACCTTCGTTGACACCACCCATGACTCCAACGGCTCCCAGGTCTACTCCTTCCCGAGGCATACCGTTCAGTTATCGCTGCGCTACGACGACCAGACCTTCCGGGGTACCCTCACCGGCCGCCACGTCATGTGGAATGGCGTACCCGGCTATGGCGGCAGCTACGGCGGCAGCTACGGCGGCATGATCTGGGACCTGCACCTGGGCGCAACGCTCATGAAGCGCGAGAACAGCTCCCTGGAGATCTTCTTCTCCGGGCACAACCTTTTCGACAGCGACCAGTATCCGGACGCGATCCGGCCCAACACCGGCCGCTGGTTCGAGGGTGGAGTGAGGTTACGGTTTTGAGACGACTGATCGCC
>CAZRPI010000030.1:0-31119 GCA_964601865.1 uncultured Pelobacter sp.
TTCCCTCCTGAATGGAGCGGTAACGCTCCTGAAGTTCGGCCACCCACAATGCTTCTATTTCCGTTTCCTCGTCTTCAACGGATTTCAGCTTCGCCATCAAACGCTCGTAATCTTCCAGCCCCATCAGGACAAGTTCTCCGCGCCCTCTTCGGGTGAGATATACCGTCTGATGCTCCTTGCGGCAAATATCCGCAAGCTGATTCAGGTTGTTTTTCAAGTCGGATACGGGATGAATGCGGGGCATAACTACACCTCCAATCGGCAATAAATATTCAAAGTTGTAAAAGAAAAAACGCCATATCACAAGGTTATTGTGACATGGCGCCGATCTCCAACCGGAAGGTATCTTTGCACGGCCATTATCCCGGTCCTGGCGGCGGAACCGGAACAATGACATCATGAACATCTTCGATCCGTCTGTTTACCCCTCCGCCTTCAACCCCCGCGCCATCAGCTCGATGACCGCCTCGCGGGCCGGTTTGTCCTCGTGCAGGATCCGGTAGGTATTCTCCACGATCGGCATTTCCACTCCCAGGTTGCAGGAGAGCTGGTACACCGATTCCGCCGTCTTGACTCCCTCGGCCACCATACGCATCTCCGCCAGGATGTCGGCCAGACGCATCCCCTGTCCCAGCTTGAAACCGACCGTGCGGTTGCGGGAGAGATCACCGGTACAGGTCAGAACCAGGTCCCCCATGCCGGCCAGACCGGCAAACGTTGCGGGCTGGGCGCCCATGGCCAGGCCCAGACGGTTCATCTCCGCCAGGCCCCGGGTAATCAGGGCCGCCCGGGCGTTGTAGCCGAATCCCAGGCCATCGCAGATGCCGGCGGCAATGGCAATGACGTTCTTAACCGCGCCCCCCAGTTCCACGCCGATGACATCGCTGTTGGTGTAGGCACGGAAGTTAGAGTTGCTGAGCGCCTTCTGTACCAGCAGCGAACAGGAGTCGTTGCGGGACGCGGCCACGATCAGGGTTGGGAGCCCTGCGGCTACCTCTCGTGCAAACGTGGGACCGGACAGGGCAACGTACCGGTTCAGGAACTGGTCGCCGAAAAACTCGATACAGATCCGGGAGACGGTTTTGAGGGTGTCCAGTTCGATCCCCTTGGAGGCGTTGACCACCACGGAGGCCGGATCGATCATCTCCACCGCCTGCGCCAGTACGCTCCGCATCACCTGGACCGGCGTCACCAACAGGACCAGTTCGCGTCCGGCCAGGGCCTCGGCCAGGCTCGCCGTACAGGAGAGGGCGGGGCAGAGCGGGATTCCGGGCAGAAAGAGGGGATTCACGTGACGCTGATTGATCTCGTCAACCAGCTCGGTATCGTAGGACCACAGCAGCGTGTCGTGACCGTTGGCAGCCAGAACATTGGCCAGAGCCGTGCCCCAGCTGCCGCTTCCGATAACAGCCGCCCGCAACGGGTTGTTACTCATAGTCGTACCCCTCCTCCAATCGCGGATCATACCCCTCGGCCAGGGCCTGGCGGGCCATGTCGAGACTGTCGAGAATCAGGCGCCTGATGAACGGATGGGATTCTTCTGGGACGAAGCCCCCTACCAGGCTCAGCGCCGTGGCCAGCGTGTGCTGGATTACCCTTCCCTCCACACCGGTCTGCTGCATGAAATCGGCCGTCAGCAGGAGCCGTTTCACTATCTCCGCCCTGCGGGGCGCAATCATCTCGGCGCAGAAGCGGACAATGATCTCTTCGAGAACATCGTCCGTAATCCCCCTGCCGGAGGCGGTATCCTCCAGTCCGTTCAGCCGTTCGGCCTCATCGTAGACGGCCGGTTCGGAGAGCATCCACCCCTCGAGTCCGGCATTGTCCAGAAGCTCATTGCTGTCGGAGATGTAATCGGGAATCCGGTCAACGATGCTCTCCAGATATACCAGGCTGAACCGGGGAATATACGCTTCGGGGCGTAGCAACGCCGGATCGAAGAGGCGCATGTCCACATAGAAATCGGGCGGCAGATGAAAACCCTGCTTGTGACTGCTGAATATGGCATCCCGCAGGAGCGCCAGAGCGTAGGCCGATTCCACCGGCTCGAGAAATTCGCCGGCCGTGATTTCGCGGAGAACGGCGTCGTATTCCGCCGCATCCTTCATGCGGTAACTGAGGGCGTTGATGATCCCCTCGGACTCCCCGGTCAGGAGCAGCAGCACGGCGTAGGCCTCACCGTCCAGCTGCCATGAGAACAGGAGCGGCCGGGAACCGTAGACATCAAGCGGCCCCGCCTGGGTCTGGTAGAGCGGCCGCGGCGACGGATAGGAGAGGGGAGGCGTTTCCGGCTTCCGGATCCCCATGAACGACAGGCGGCGGATGCTGCGCCGGATCAGGTCGGCGACCTGGCCTTCCGACTGTTTCTCCGCACCTCTCAGAACCGTCAGGGCGAGCCCGCTCCTGATCTTGCCGAGGGCGACGATCGCCTCGCGGACCACTTCCGGCCGTTCGAACGACAGCAGGATCTCCAAGAGCGAAACCGCCTCGGGCGTCCCCACCAGGGCCAGATGCCTGGTCATTTTCTCCCGGATGTCGTCGGCCGCATCCAGGAACATGTCCATGAAACGCACCAGCCCCCGTTCGCCATCCCTGAGGCAATCGCCGATGAAACCCTCCATGGTGCCGGCGCCGTAGCCGGTCATGGACGCAAAGGGGGGGGCCGTGACGTCGATGCCGTTTTCCTGCAGGGCGTCCAGAAGGGCCAGACGCCCCTGCTCATCCAGGTCGGTGCGCTTGATGGTGATCTGAACCAGCTGATCGAGCCAGTTGGAGTCGTCGAAGAAATCCAGCATACAGGTGTAGCGGTAGATGGCGGCGGCGCTCTTTTCGCGCCACAGCTTGCGCACCAGCGGGTGCAGCGCCCGGCGCCCCGATTTTTGCAGGCGTCTGCCGATCCGTTCCATCTGCTCGGTAGTCAGATCGTCACGCTTGAGATAATCCAGCAGACGCATGATGCGCCGCCGTTCCTTCAATGATGTATCGATGGAAGAAAGTCTGCTCATGACCATCTCTCATTCATTCGGACAGGCGTGCAGGACCAAAGGGAAAACCACAGAATCCCCTAGATTCCGTCATCCTCTTCGTCCTCTTCCTTCTCGGCCAGCCTGGCAACCGCCACCACCTTTTCGTTCTCCTCGGTGGTAATCAGCCGGACCCCCTGGGTATTGCGGCCGATGACCGAAAAACCCGAAACCGGCACCCTCAGGATCTTGCCGTTATCGGTAATCACCATCAGGTCGTTGTCATTGGTAACCTGCATGACATTGACCACGCTGCCGTTGCGGTCGTTCGTCTTGATGGTGATGATCCCCTTGCCGCCGCGGCTGGTATCGCGGTACTCGTCCAGATCGGTGCGCTTGCCGTACCCATTTTCGCAGACCGTGAAGATGGTGGAGCCCACGGCGTCGTTATCAACGATCTCCATGCCGATCACATGGTCGTCTTCGTTCAGGCTCATCCCCCTGACGCCCCTGGTGACGCGTCCCATGGAGCGAACGTCCATCTCGCTGAAGCGGATGGCCTTGCCGTTACGGGAAGCCAGGAAGACATCCTTGGTGCCGTCGGTCAACGCGACGCCGATCAGCTTGTCCCCCTCGTCCAGGTTGACGGCGATGATGCCGCCGCTGCGCACGTTGGAGTACTCGGTGAGCGGCGTCTTCTTGACCACCCCGTTGCGGGTGGACATGAACAGGAACATATCCCCGCTGAACTCCTTGACCGGCAGGATAGTGGTGATTTTCTCCTCCATGCCCACGTTGACCAGATTGACCACCGCCTTGCCCCTGGTGGTGCGGCTCCCCTCGGGAATCTCGTACACCTTGAGCCAGTACATCCGGCCGGCATCGGTGAAGCAGAGGAGGTAATCCTTGGTGGAGGCGATGAAGAGTTGTTCGACGAAATCCTCTTCCCTGGTTTTCATCCCGGTTTTGCCCTTGCCGCCACGGCGCTGGGAACGGTACAGATCCACGGCGCTCCGCTTGATGTAACCGGAATGGGAGATGGTAACCACCATCTCCTCGTCCTCGATGGTATCCTCAAGCGATATATCCGGCGTTGTATCTGATATCTCCGAGCGGCGCTTGTCCCCGAATCTTTCCCTTATACCTATCAGTTCGTTGATGATGATCTTGAGAATTTCACTGTCTGACGCCAGAATTTCCCGCAAACGGTCTATCAGCTTCATTACTTCTTCGAACTCGGAGAGAATCTTGTCACGCTCCAGACCGGTAAGTCGCTGCAGACGCATCTCCAATATGGCCTGGGCCTGGATCTCGGTCAGGTGGACTCCATCATCGTAACCCACGGGACGGGGCAGATCCAGGCGGCGGAGAAACTCCTGATCGGCAAAAACCCCGTCCATGAGGCCCTGTTTGGCCTCCGGCGGCGTCTTTGAAGAGCGGATCAGTTCTATCACGGCGTCCAGCCAGTCCAGGGCGATCTTGAGGCCTTCCAGAATATGGGCCCTGGCCAGCGCCTTTTTCAGTTCGAAGTTGGTGCGGCGGGTTACCACCTCGCAGCGATGCTCCACAAAGCAGTCAATCAGTTCGCGCAGAGAAAACACCCGCGGACGGTTGTGCACAATCGCTATCATGATGATGCCGAAGGAATTCTGCATCTGGGTGTGCTTGTAGAGCTGGTTCAGCAGCACCTCGGCGTTCTCGTCGCGCTTGACCTCGATGACGATGCGCATCCCCTCGCGGTCCGACTCGTCACGGATCTCGGTGATACCCTCAATCTTCTTCTCCTTTACCAGTTCGGCTATTTTTTCAATCAGACGGGCCTTGTTGACCTGGTAGGGAAGTTCTGTAACGACTATGGACTGGCGTTCCGATTTCTTGGCCGCCTCCACATGAGCCTTGGCGCGGATCTGGATGATTCCGCGTCCGGTGGAGTATGCGTCCCTGATTCCCTTCCGGCCGTAGATGGTGGCGCCGGTGGGGAAGTCCGGGCCGGGCACAAGCGCCAGAAGGTCATCAAGGGTCAGATCCGGATTGTTGATTACGGCTATAATAGCGTCTATCACCTCGCCCAGATTGTGGGGGGGTATATTGGTAGCCATGCCCACGGCAATACCGGTGGAGCCGTTGACCAGCAGGTTGGGAAACTTGGAAGGGAGAACCGTCGGCTCCAGCAGTTCGTCGTTATAATTGGGAGCCATGTCAACGGTTTCCTTGTCCAGATCGGCCAGCAGTTCGTGAGAAAGCTGGCGCAACCGGATCTCGGTGTAGCGCATGGCCGCCGGACTGTCGCCGTCAATGGAGCCGAAGTTTCCCTGGCCGTCCACCAGTGTGTAGCGCAGCGAGAAATCCTGCGCCATGCGGACGATGGTGTCGTAGGCGGCGGTGTCGCCGTGGGGGTGGTATTTACCAAGAACATCACCGACAACACGGGCGGATTTCTTGTACGGTTTATTATAGTCATTACCCATGTCGTACATGGCGTACAGGCAGCGCCGATGCACCGGCTTGAGCCCGTCACGCACATCCGGCAGGGCGCGGCCGATGATGACCGACATCGCGTAATCCATGTAGGACCTTTTCATCTCGTCTTCGATATTGACGGCAATCTTGTTCTGCGGTGTATTAATCATTACAACCTCATCTATCGTTCAATACGGCAATCTTAAATATCCAGATTAACTACATTAAGCGCGTTGGTCTCAATGAATCCCCTGCGCTGTTCAACTTGGTCGCCCATCAGGATAGTGAAAATTTCGTCAGATTCAACGGCGTCCTCGATCTTGACCTGCAGCAGCACCCTGTTCTCCGGATTCATGGTGGTTTCCCAGAGCTGTTCCGGGTTCATTTCACCCAGACCTTTATAACGCTGGATGGCAAGGCCCTTTTTTGCATTTTCAAGGAAAAATTGCAACAATTCTTCATGGTTGGAAGTTTCCAACAGCACCTTGCCGCCGGATTCCTGCTCAATGGTTGCCCGACCGTCAGCCATGGTTTCCACGACACGGCGGTGATTCTCCACCAGAAGTTCATATTCGTGCGTAGAGAGTACGCTCAGAATCTGCTGGTCGATGATGGAGCGGATATTGCCGATGTAGAAGATAATCCGCTCTTCTTCGATCTGGTACTCCCCGTTCTCCGCAAGCGCCTTCATGGACTCAAGGTAGGGCTCCATCTGGGTCAACTCCTCCAGATCGGCCGGAACGTTGCTGCGGATGATGATGGAAAGCAGTTCGGACGTGATCCCCTTTTTGACAACCTTTTCAAAAATGGCCCGGTTATCTATGAACTGGCGGATAACCGGAATGATCTGCTTGCCATGATAAACCCTGTCCCCCTTTTCCAGTCTCAGGACCAGTTCCTCTGCCCCCTCCTCAAGGAGGAAGTTCTGCAGGGCTGCCTCGTTGCGCAGGTACATTTCCTTCTTGCCGCGCTTGACCTTGTAGAGCGGGGGCTGGGCGATGTACAGATGGCCGCGCTGGATCAGTTCGTTCATGTTGCGGTAGAAGAAGGTCAAGAGAAGGGTCAGGATGTGTGAACCGTCCACATCGGCGTCGGTCATGACGATGATCCGTCCGTAACGCAGCTTGGAAATATCGAAATCGTCCTTGCCGATGCCGGTGCCCAGGGCGGTGATAAGGGTGCGAATCTCTTGGGAAGAGATCATCTTGTCGAAGCGAGCCTTTTCAACGTTGAGGATTTTCCCCTTGAGCGGCAGGATAGCCTGGAATTTGCGCTCGCGCCCCTGTTTGGCCGAGCCGCCGGCCGAATCACCTTCCACCAGGTACAGCTCGCACAACTCGGGATTCTTTTCCTGGCAGTCGGCCAGCTTGCCCGGCAATCCGCCCAGATCGAGAGCGCCCTTGCGCCGGACCGTTTCACGGGCCTTGCGGGCCGCTTCGCGGGCACGGGCAGCCTCGATGGATTTTTCGAGAATACGCTTGGCTATCTGGGGATTTTCCTCCAGAAACTGGGCCAGTTTCTCGTTCATCATGGATTCCACGTATCCCTTGACCTCGGAGTTGCCCAGCTTGGTCTTGGTCTGCCCCTCGAACTGCGGCTGGGGAATCTTGACGGAAATGACGCAGGTCAGGCCTTCCCGCAGGTCTTCGCCCGAAATGGAGACCTTTTCCTTTTTGAGGAGGTTGTTGGCTGCCGCATAGCTGTTCATGGTGCGGGTCAGGGCAGCCTTGAAACCGACCAGATGGGTGCCTCCCTCGTGGGTATTGATGTTGTTGGCAAAGGAGAATATCTTTTCATCAAAGGAATCGTTGTACTGCATGGAAACTTCCGTCTCCACTCCCCCCTTTTCACCCTTGATGTAAATCGGTTTCGGATGCAGCGCAACCTTGTTGCGATTCAGATATTCCACGAATGAATTGATGCCCCCTTCATAGTGGAATTCGTGGGATTTGTTGTCCACCCGCATGTCGCTGATCTTGATACGGACACCCGCATTGAGAAACGCCATTTCACGCAGACGCTGGGAAAGCACGTCAAATGAAATTTCAGTTGTTTCGAAAATTTCCTCATCCGCCATGAAGGTGACTTTTGTGCCGCGTTTCTTTGTTTCCCCAACCATTTCCAGAGGCGCCACCGGATCGCCCCTGCGATAGGACTGTCTGAATATCTTTCCGTCACGCCTGATTTCCAGTTCAAGCCATTTGGAAAGGGCATTGACGACCGAAACCCCAACGCCGTGCAGACCGCCGGAAACCTTGTAGGAATCGTTGTCGAACTTCCCGCCGGCATGCAGCACCGTCAGGACAACTTCCGCCGCGGATCTGCCTTCGGTCGGATGCATGTCTGTCGGGATGCCGCGGCCATTATCCACAACCGTCACGGAGCCATCGGCATTTATTGTGACAACGATATTGTCGCAATATCCGGCAAGTGCCTCATCTATGGAGTTATCCACTATCTCGTACACCAAGTGGTGCAATCCGGAGCTGGAGGTGGAACCGATATACATAGCCGGGCGCTTGCGCACCGCCGCCAATCCCTCCAGTATCTTGATGTTATCGGCGCTGTACTCTTCTGCGCCGTTCTGTACCGTCCTGTTCTCTTCACTCATGCGATTCATTTCCCTCAAACGTCAGATTGCCGTCTTCCATGCGGAACACGGCGTAGCGCTCCGCGGCCCCCAGCAGGGCGGTGGAACGTTCCGTAGCCGTTATGAACACCTGGATGTCCATATCCGACAGATAGTCCAAAAAATGGTTATACCTTTCACAGTCCAGCTCCGAGCCCACGTCGTCCAGCAGCAAAAGCGGCGTATCTCCGAATATGCCCCGGATATTGTCCAGTTCCGCCATTTTCAACGCTAGGACGAAGGACTTCTGCTGGCCCGTTGAACCGAAGGATTTCAGCGACCGTCCGTTGAGCCGGAAGACCAGGTCATCCCGGTGTGGTCCCACTCCAGTGGAACCGGAACGGATGTCGCTCTGGAGATTCCGGTCGAACAGTTCCAGCAGTTCACTCCGCATCCCTCCACGCTCCGTTGCCCTGATGCCTTCCGGCGCGTAATGGATTCCGGCCGTTTCCCGCTCACCGGAGATGGTCCGGTAATGCCTCTGGAGCAGGACCTCCAGTCTTTTCACGAATAGCTGCCTGCGGAAGATGACGTCGGCTCCCGTCTCAGCCAGCTGTTCGGTCCAGGTATCCAGGCCGCTCCTGTCGTCCGCCTTGAGCAGCTGGTTACGCTGGAGCAGAATGCGGTGGTAGCCGTGCCAGGACTTCAGGTAACCCGCATCACAGGTGTAAACCGCCCGGTCAAGGTAGCGCCTGCGTGAATCCGGACCGGATCTGACCATGTTCGTGTCGTCCGGAGAAAAAACAATCGAATTCATTCTGCCGTAAAGATCGGACGCCCTCCGGACTGCCTTTCCGTTCAATTCAACCCTGCGGCCCGCGTTCTCCAGAGTCAGCGCGATGCGCGACCGTACGCCGGATGAATCAATTTCTCCCTGAATTCGCGTTTTCTGCTGTCCGTGTCTGATATAGTCCGGCAGGCGGGCATTACGAAATGAGCGGGGATTTCCCAGAAGATAAAGCGCCTCGATGAGGTTGGTTTTGCCCTGGCCGTTGTATCCGTATATCAGGTTGAAATGTTTGCCGGGCGTAAACCTCAGGGATTCAATGTTTCGGAATCCGGCAATGAAGAGGCTGGTAAGGCGCATCTGCCGTTATTACAGCCTCATGGGCATGATAACCGCCAGAAAGCTGTCGCTTTTCTCCGGTAAAATGATCGAAGGAGCTAGTTCATCCTTGAATTTCATGATTATTGCGTCCGTTTCCGTCACGGCGAGAACATCCAGGAGATAACGCGCGTTGAATCTCACCGTGAGCGGTTCACCATCGTAGACCACGTCAATTTCTTCCATGGCGTCGCCCAGTTCCGGATTGCTGGATGAAATCTTGATGTTGGAATTCGATATTTCCAGCATGATCCCCTTGAATTTTTCGCTGGAGAGAATCGCCATCCTGCGCACCGAATGGGTAAAATCCTCTTTTTTTATGGTTACGGTTCGTTCGTTTGATTTCGGTATGACCCGGTTGTAATCCGGGAATTCACCATCGATCAGACGCATGACCATGTAGGAATCACCCTGTTTTACCACGGCGCTGTTGTCCATGAAGCCGAATTTCAGGGATCCGGAGTTTTCTTCGGCAATTTTTTTCAGTTCATAGATCCCCTTCTTCGGGAGAATGACCCCTTTAGCAAGCTCAGAACCCGCCGACCCCTTGAGGGAACAACTGGCGATGGAGAGGCGATGACCGTCCGTAGCGACCATTTTCAGGATCTGGTCGTTCTGCTCCGTCGTTTCTACCTTGGTGAACAGACCGTTCAGGTTGTATTTGGTGTCGTCGTTGCAGATGGCGTAGGAGGTTTTTTCTATCATCCCTCTGAGGACCGAACTCTCCATTTCAAGGAGGTTCTCTTCGTTTACCGCGGGAAAATAGGGAAATTCATCTGCGGAAAGCCCGACGATGTTGAAGTGAACCTTGCCGCATCTGATTTCCACCCAATCGTTTTCCTTTGTTGAGAAAACTATCTGCTGATTTGGAAGCTCCTTTACTATCTCATAGAGTTTTTTGGCGTTGACCGTGATTTTGCCCTGCGCCTGGATATCTGCCGGGTAAATGCTCTTCATCCCCACTTCCAGATCGGTTGCCGTTACCTGGAGTGATGAATCGGCGGCTTCGAGGAGAACATTGGAAAGAATTGGCATGGATGTTCGTTTTTCAACGATACCCTGGATTTTTTGAAGTGATTTCAGGAACGCCTCTTTGTCAATTCTGAATTCCATAGGTTTCTCCTTACTAATATCTCATCCTATTTAAAGATAAATTCCTTGTTGTTACTGTAGAAACGTGAAAACCGGTGATAACTTGCCAACATATTGAAAAACAGGGTCTTTATTGCCGGTTTTCTTGTTGATTGCGCACTGGAAAAATCCCCTCTTATCAACAGCCGTTGAGTTGTGAACATGATTTGCTCGACATATCAACAGCCACGGACTACTTGAGAAGCATATGTTTAAAATCTCCAATTGTTTTAGACAGTTTGGTATCGTCCTTGAGTGCGAGGTCTATTTTTTTGACTGCGTGTATTACCGTTGAATGATCCTTGCCGCCGAACTTTGAACCTATGTCCGGATACGACAGGTTTGTCATGTCCCGGCAGAGCCAGATCGCTATCTGACGGGCCTGAACGAAATTCTTGAGCCGTTTGCTTGATTTGAGGTCGGCGGGTTTAAGGTTAAAATGCTCCGCGACAACTTTCTGGATCTGTTCCACGGTAATGTCTTTACGCTTGTCGCCGATGATTTCCTTCAGGTTGTCCTTTGCCATGTCGAGGGTGATGGGAATACCCTGCAGGCTGCTGTAGGCGCCGAGCCGAATGAGCATTCCCTCCAGCTCGCGGATGTTTCTCGTGTCGCTTGACGCAAGGAAGTAGATCACATCCTCAGGAAGCCGGATTCTGGTTATTTCCGATTTTTTCTTGAGAATGGCAATTTTAGTTTCCAGGTCAGGTGGTTGGATGTCCGCGATCAATCCCCATTCAAACCGTGATCGTAGCCGCTCCTCAAGATCGGATATTTCCCGCGGAAATTTGTCCGAGGTTATCACGATCTGTTTCTGCAGGTCGTAAAGGGCGTTGAAGGTGTGAAAGAACTCTTCCTGGGTGCCTACCTTGCCGGATATGAACTGGATGTCGTCCACAAGAAGCACATCGAGATTTCTGAAACGGGACCTGAATTGCTCCATTTTTTTCTGACGGAGTGAATTCACCATTTCGTACATGAATTTTTCGGCCGAACAGTAGCAGACCTTAAGTTCGGGTGAGGTACTGCGGATAGTGTGGCCGATTGCGTTGAGAAGGTGGCTTTTCCCGAGTCCCACTCCACCGTAGATGAAAAGCGGATTATAGCTGGCAGCGGGGTTGTGGGCCACCGCCATTGCGGCCGCATGGGCAAACTGGTTGCCGGTGCCGCTGACGAACAGTTCAAAAGTGTATTTGGGGTTGAGGGAGGTGAAAGCGGGTTCGTTCTGGAGGTTGTCGGAAACCTCCGTTTCCTGACGGCTTTTTATGATCAGATCTTCGGGCTGAAAAGTCGAAGTATCCGGGCTGTTTTCAGTTACAACAAGTTCGATGAAATACTTTTTTCCGGCGGTTACCGACAGGGCGCCGACCAGCATCTGGTGGTAATGGTCCTCGATCCATTCCTTGAAAAACAGGGTCGGTACGGAGAGATAGACGGTCGTGTCGTCGTGACGACAGTAGGATATGGGTTTAATCCATGTCGTGAAATCCCCCTCGGACAAGACCTTTTCAAGATTTTCTGAAGCTTGCTGCCAGGTGTCAAGCATATATTCACACTGATTTCAGGACTGAACGAATAGTTATCAACATGGTGTTGATTTAGAAAACGCCTATGTTATAGGCGGGTTTCCGACAGGTTGGTTGAGAAATAACGGCATATTATCAACATGATTTTCAACAGCTGTTGATAACTTAAAGTTTAACAAAATCAACTTGTTATAGACAATTATGCCATATTACAGGTATTTTTACGAAGCTGCAGGTTACCAGAGGAGTACATGTTTTTCAAGGCAAATCAGCGTTAACCAAATTACGGCAGCTAATATAAACCTTGACAAAGGTATCACGTTGTGATTAAAGAATCGATTCCTGAAAAATATTACCAGGGGTGAATCAATGAAAAGAACATTTCAGCCTAGCAACATCTCCCGTAAAAGAACTCACGGTTTTCTGGTAAGAATGGCCACCAAAAACGGGCGTCTTGTCATCAAGCGCAGAAGAGCCAAGGGCCGCAAGAGTCTGTCCGTTCGCATCGCCACGAAATAAGCAAGGCTATTGGAACGTACGATCTGTTTTCGCAGCACGTTTCCAAAGTCGGTGAGATTGAGGAAACGTGCTGAATTTGTTTCACTGTTCAGCGCAACCACCAAAATTCCCGTCAGGGGTTTTCTTGTAGTCTGGCAGACGAACCATCAGGGGACTCCCCGGTTGGGAATTACCGTGAGCAAAAAAATCGGATCGGCGGTTGTTCGCAACAGGGTGAAACGCCTGACCAGGGAAGTTTTCAGACGTTACAGGGCGCTGCTTCCATCCGTGGATGTAAACGTAATTGCCCGTCGAGAATCGGCGGTGATGGATTATCCCTGCGTTGAACATGAACTACTGAAAGTCTTCAAGTATATCGGCGACTCTCCATGTTTAAAAGCTGCATTCTCCATCTGATAGTTGCATATCAGAAGCTGATTTCACCACTATTACCGCGGGTCTGCCGTTTTTACCCCTCCTGTTCCGAGTATTCCAGAGAATCAATTCAACGTTATGGACTTGTCAGGGGACTTTTTCTGACGGTTCAGAGACTTGCCAAGTGTCATCCTTTTCATGCCGGTGGGTATGACCCGGTACCGTAAACCATAGATATGAAACTGGAGCTTTCATGGAAAAGCGCGCATTCCTAGCCATAATTCTGTCCATTGCGGTTTTTTACGTTTTTTCTCTAGTAAGCCCTCCGGAGAAAAAGAACGTTCCCGCGCGTCCGGAAACCGTAACAACAGCCTCATCCACCACTTCCGCGACGGTTCCCGTGGCTCAGGCCGTTCCGGTTGTGAAACCGGCGTCTGCTGCCGCTGTCGTGCAGAAAGACGTAACGGTCGATACTGATCTCTACACGGCGGTTTTTACAGCCAGGGGCGCCGCGTTGAAGAGCGTAATCCTGAAAAAGTACCGCGAGCAGAATACTCCGACGGCCCACCCGGTGGTCCTGGGTAACAGGTCTGATCCGGCTGTCCAAACGTTCATGACCAGGGCGCCCGGATTCAATCTTCCTGAGGGCGCCCCGTTTTCTGCCGATGCGGCATCACTGAGAGTCTCGGGGTCCGAAAAGAAACAGCTTGTTTTCACCTATGTTACGTCCCAGGGTGTTTCGATCCGTAAAACGTACCATTTTGAGGGCGGTTCCTATGGCGTCAGGCTTGAATCCCAGGTAATCAACGGCGGAACAACTCCCCTCGTAGGATCACTTCAGCAGGTTATTTCCTACTCCGCCCAGCAAAAGGCAGGAGAAAGCCGTTACGATGCCAGCGGTTCCTACCTCTACAGTGATAACAGTCTCAAGCACGATAAGCAGAAGGATATCACCAGCGCCTCGAAGACGTACGACAAGAATCTGCTCTGGTCTGGATTCGCGGACAAATATTTCCTGACCGCCATTCTTGCCGAAAACGGCAGTATTGCGTCCATCGAACTCAAAAAGAATCCGGCCGGCTATATCGAATCGATCGTTTCCTCGCCCCAGCTGACCATTCCTTCGGGGCAGGCCGCGGTGGTCGTCAACCGTCTGTTCGTAGGACCCAAGGATATCGATATTCTCAAGTCGCAGGGCAATTCCCTCGAACAGTCCCTCGATCTGGGGTGGTTTTCCGTCATTGCCAAGCCTCTCCTCTATACCCTGAAGTTTTTCTACAAATACGTGGGCAATTACGGGGTCGCAATTATTATCATTACGGTGATCCTCAAGGCTATTTTCTTCCCGCTTACCCACAAGAGCTACAAGTCGATGAAGGACATGCAGAAGATCCAGCCCCTGATGGCGGCTCTCAAGGAGAAGCATAAGAATGATCGCAATGAATTGAACAAGGCGGTCATGGAGCTCTACCGCGAGCACAAGGTCAACCCTCTTGGCGGCTGCCTTCCCATGCTGATCCAGATTCCGGTATTTTTCGCTCTTTACAAGGCGCTGATGTTTTCCATTGAGTTGCGCCATGCGCCGTTCTTTCTGTGGATTACCGATCTTTCGGGCCCGGATAACCTTTTCGGTCAGTTGCTCGGACTGCCCTTTGTTATCGGTCCCCTCCCCCTGGTCATGGGCGCCACCATGTTCATTCAGCAGAAACTGACCCCATCCAACATGGATCCGGCCCAGGCCAAGATGATGCTGATGTTGCCTGTCGTATTCACGTTCATGTTTCTCAACTTCCCGTCAGGCCTGGTTCTGTACTGGCTTTTGAACAATGTGCTCACCATTGCCCAGCAGATGTACATCAACAGGCAGTGACCGTTTTGGTATGATTCCATGTATATTCGGGATACGATAGCTGCAATCAGCACTCCACCGGGCAACGGAGGTATCGGGATCATTCGGGTCAGTGGTGAATTGGCCTATGCCATTGGTACCACCTTTTTCAAACCGGTTCGTAACGGTGGCTTTGAAAGCCACCGTTTTTATTTTGGTTCCATCGTAGATTTCCAGTCCGGTGAAACCGTCGACGAGGCCATGGCCGTTTTGATGCGTTCGCCCCGCTCCTACACCAGGGAGGATGTGCTCGAACTCCATTGCCACGGCGGTATGCTGGTGGTTGAGAGGGTTCTGGACCTTGCGCTTCGTGCCGGGGCCAGGCTTGCCGAACCGGGTGAATTCACCAGGAGAGCCTATCTCAATGGCCGGATCGATCTGCTTCAAGCCGAGGCGGTCATGGATATAATCTCCGCCAAAACGGACGCGGCACTGCGACTGGCTCAAAATCAGCGTTCCGGTTCACTTTCCTTGCGG
The DNA here is from genome assembly GCA_964601865.1 of uncultured Pelobacter sp. GTDB lineage: Bacteria > Desulfobacterota > Desulfuromonadia > Geobacterales > Pseudopelobacteraceae > Pseudopelobacter. Next base: position 15,053 of record CAZRPI010000030.1, read on the forward strand.
ATTTCCGAATCGCGCAACCTGCTGCTCCGTGCCCTTGCCCTGGTCGAGGCTTATATAGATTTTCCTGAAGAAGATCTGGGCTCCGAGGATATCGCTTCAATCCACAATATCGTTTCCGAGGCTCATGACCTGATCTCCCGGTTGGTTGTCGGTTTTGACGAGGGTCGTATCATCAGGGAGGGGATATCTGTGCTGATAACCGGCAAGCCGAATGCCGGAAAATCGAGTCTGCTCAACCGCCTGCTCAATGAAAACCGTGCCATCGTAACCCATCTCCCCGGTACCACTCGCGACGTCATCGAAGAGACTCTCAATCTCGGCGGGCTTGCCGTGCGGCTGCTCGATACGGCTGGGATCCGCCGTACCGAGGATATGATCGAGCAGGAAGGGATCAACCGTGCCCTGGACCGCATCTCCGAGTCCGACATGGTCCTTTTCGTGCTGGACGAGTCCCGTCCGTTTGATGGAGAGGATCAGCTGATCCTTGATGCTGTGCAGGGATCATCCGTCATCGTGGTTATCAATAAATGTGATATGCCCGGTTTGCTGAAGTTACCGGCTTCTTTCGATATACTGGAAAAGGTCAGGATCTCCGCGGCATCCGGTGAAGGCGTGGAGCAGCTTAAGGATATCATCAGATCCCATTTCCTGAGCAGGCAGACAATTGACAATCGTGAATTTGTCACCATTTCCCGATCCCGGCATCGTGATGTGCTCATCAGCGCCGGTCAGTCTCTCCGGCGCTTTGCTGACGGTCTGAAATCCGGTCTGACGCTTGAGGTGCTTGCCATTGAACTCAGGGATGCCCTTACATCCATCGGTTCTGTCACGGGTCAGGTTGCCAGTGATGATATCCTCGATCTGATCTTTTCTTCTTTCTGCATAGGTAAATAAGAATGTTTCACGTGAAACGCCGGAGTTGTCATTCATGGTGACGTATGAGTTCGAATATGATGTGATAGTGGTGGGAGCAGGTCATGCGGGTTGCGAAGCCGCACTTGCCGCCGCCCGAATGGGGTGCAAAACCCTGTTGCTGACCATCAATCTGGACGCAATAGCGCTCATGTCGTGCAACCCCTCCATTGGGGGGCTGGCCAAGGGTCACCTGGTCAAGGAGATCGATGCACTCGGCGGTGAGATGGCCAGAAATATCGATGCCACAGGCATCCAGTTCCGCATTCTCAATACCAGGAAGGGGCCGGCGGTCCGCGCCTCACGCGCGCAGGCGGACAAACAGTTGTATCGTTTGCGTATGAAGAGGGTTCTGGAAAATCAGGAAAATCTCTATCTGAAGCAGGGCGAAGTAACCGCGCTTTTCTGCGACGGCAACCGGGTGCGCGGCGTTGATACGCGGGCCGGGCTGCGTTTTCTGGGTAAAACCGTGGTGCTGACCACGGGGACATTCATGCGCGGATTGATACATATCGGTCTTACCCATTACGATGGCGGCCGGGCGGGAGATCTTCCCTCGATCGGTTTGTCGGATCAGCTAAAAAAGCTCGGCTTTCAGGTGGGCAGGCTCAAAACCGGAACGCCGGCGCGGCTTGACGGGCGTTCCATTGATTATTCCAGGCTGGAAATTCAGCATGGCGATGATCCGCCGCACCCCTTTTCATTTGCCACCGAATGCATCACCATGCGCCAGGTTCCCTGCTATATTGCCTATACCAACGAGAGTTCCCACGACATCATTCGCTCCGGTCTGGACCGTTCCCCGCTGTATGCCGGAATCATCGAAGGTACCGGTCCGCGTTATTGCCCCTCGATCGAGGATAAGGTCGTGCGCTTTCCCGACAAGGACCGGCACCAGACCTTTATCGAACCGGAGGGGCTGGATACGGTGGAGATGTACCCCAGCGGCATGTCCACATCCCTCCCCATTGACATTCAGATCGCATTCTACCGTTCCATAGTTGGACTTGAGAGAGTGGAGATCATGCGGCCCGCCTACGGGATCGAATACGATTATGTTGATCCCATTCAGCTTCACGCATCTCTGGAAACGAAGTCTATTGACAGCCTGTATCATGCGGGTCAGATCAACGGCACCTCGGGCTACGAGGAGGCCGCGGGACAGGGGCTTCTGGCAGGTATCAACGCCGCCCTCCGTACCCGTGGTGGCGAGCCGCTGATTCTTTCCCGCAGTGAGTCATATATCGGCGTCATGATCGATGACCTGGTAACCCTGGGAACCAAGGAACCCTATCGAATGTTTACCTCGCGCGCGGAGTACCGGCTGCTGCTGCGGGAAGACAATGCCGATCAACGTCTACGTGAAATCGGGTATCGTATCGGTTTGGTGTCGGAATCCGACTATGAGAGTTATCTGCGGAAATGGCACATGATATCGGCAGAGCGGGAGCGTCTTGCCACAGCCAGGGTAGGCATGAATCAGGCCGAACGGATGTATTTCGATAGCCGGAATATGCCGGATATTCAGAAGGGCACTAGCTACGAACATCTGCTGAAGCGTCCTGACATCACCTACGGCGATCTGGCGGAGTTCGACGATGTTTCACGTGGAACACCAGCGGTGGTACGGGAACAGGTTGAAATACAGATTAAATACCAGGGTTATATAGAACGCCAGCTTGAACAGGTGAAGCGCTCTGAAAAACTGGAGGCGACCCGAATTCCGCTGGAAATGAACTACAACGCCATAAACGGACTGACAACGGAAGTCAGGGAAAAACTCGGCAAGGTCAGGCCGGACACCCTTGGCCAGGCATCACGCATTCCGGGAGTAACCCCGGCCGCGATATCGGTGCTCTCCATCGCTCTGAAGGCACATCGCAACGAAAAGCTGACCAGGCAATGATCAGAAAAACGCTCATAAGCGCCACCGCGGAGCTGGGGCTGGAGATGCCGGAGGAACTGCTCGGCTCGCTGGTGCTCTTTGCCGAGGAACTGAAGAAATGGAACCGCAAGATCAATCTGACCGCCATCAGGACGGACCGGGAAATTGCCGTCAAGCACATTGTTGACTCGCTGTATCTCGCCCGCGAGATAAGAGGAGTGAAAACCCTGCTTGACGTGGGTTCAGGAGCGGGGATTCCCGCGATTCCCCTCAAAATAGTCAGGCCGGAGATTCATGTCGTCTCGGTGGATGCCGTCGGCAAGAAAATCCAGTTCCAGCGCCACGTGGCGCGTCTTCTGGGACTGCGGGACTTCGAGGCGCTGCAGACAAGGATCGAGAATCTTAATAACATCCGTCAGGGCTTTTTTGATGTAATAACCTCCCGGGCCTTTTCCAGCCTGGGAGATTTTGTGAGACTGGCGTGCCCCCTCCTTGCCGACGGCGGCAGCCTGATCGCAATGAAGGGGCCTGCCGCCGCTGGTGAGCTGGAAGAGGCGCGAGCCATCCTGGGGTCGCTCCACTTTGGAATCGGCTCCGTAACCGGCTACAGTTTACCCGCTGATTCTGGTGAGCGTTGTCTTGTTACGATACAACGCGCAAAATTTCTCTCCCGAACGGGGGAAGGGTAACAGATTCACCCCCATCTCCGGGGCGTTTTCTCTCTGTAGGCCATAGCCAGATATGCCTTTTGGTCAAAAACGCTGTGAAGGGCGATTTTGGGCGTTAGAGGGCAAATTGACTTCCAGTATAATAAATCCGCATCATTTTTGATGCCAACGAACCGGTACCGCCCCGGAGGCATCACCCTGACACTTGCCAGACAATGTAGAGACGATGGGGTGACCACAGCCAGGCGCCGCTGATAAAAATGGAACACGCATCTTCACAACGGTGCACGATCGAAAAACGGATGAAGCGCGATGACGCGCTGAACCTCCTGCGGGAGGGGAACCTCCTCGCCCTCGGTGCCGCTGCCGACAGGATACGCCGCCGCTGCCATCCCGAAAATCTGGTCACATTTGTCATCGACCGTAATGTTAACTATACTAACATCTGCGAATCGGAATGCTTGTTTTGCGCCTTCCATCGTGATGCAACGGCGCCTGACGCTTATGTGCTGTCACGGGAAGAGATATTTTCCAAAATCCACGAACTGGTGGCACAGGGCGGAACACAGCTGCTCATGCAGGGAGGGCTCAACCCGGCGCTGAAAATCGGATATTTTGAAGGTCTGTTCAGGGAAATCAAGAAGCGTTATCCCACGCTGCAAATCCATTCACTTTCACCGGCCGAAATCGTATGCATTGCCGACGCCTCTGGATTGGCATTGGGAGAAACGCTCGAACGCCTCAAGGCCGCGGGACTGGATTCCCTTCCCGGAGCCGGAGCGGAAATACTGGTTGACAGCGTAAGATCCTTAATCTCTCCCAGAAAAATAGGCTGGAAACAGTGGCGGGAAGTCATGCTGGGGGCTGCTGCACTGGGCATGCCGACCACGGCCACAATGATGTTCGGGAGTGCCGAGCGGCCGGAAGACATTGTGGAGCATCTCTTCAGGATCAGAGAACTGCAGGATGAAGGAGGAACTTTCACCGCCTTCATTCCCTGGACCTATCAGCCTGGAAATACGGAGCTGGGCGGAGAGGCTGCAACCGGCGTGGAGTACCTGAAAGTGCTGGCGATATCAAGGATCGTTCTGGACAACATTCCTAACATCCAGGCAAGCTGGGTAACCCAGGGCTCCAGGCTGGCACAGGTTTCCCTGTTCTTCGGCGCCAATGATCTCGGGGGTACCATGCTGGAGGAGAATGTGGTGGCGGCTGCCGGATGTCGCTTCCGCATGTCTCTGGAAGAAATGGTGGCCCTGATAAGAAGTGCCGGCTTCCGGCCCGCACAGCGATCGACCGGATACGAAATTCTGAAGGAGTATGGCAATTGACCTGTACCGAACGGCATGGAGAAGACTGCGAATTGATAACCGACGAGGCGAGGCTGGCCGAAGTTGCAGCTGTCATCGGAGGTGAAACCGAGCTTGCGTTGGATCTGGAGATGGATTCCCTGCACCACTACCGGGAGAAGGTGTGCCTGATCCAGATATCCACCCGCACCGGGAACTGGCTCATCGATCCCCTTGCACTTCAGGACCTCAGTCCTTTGGCCGGTCCGCTGGGGAACGGAAATACCCTGATCGTCATGCATGGCGCCGATTACGACATCCGTTCGCTCCATCGCGATTTCGGTATTGAAGTCAGCAATCTTTTCGATACCATGATCGCGGCCCGTTTTCTCGGCTGCACCGAATTCGGTCTCGCGGCGCTGCTCAAGGCCAGGTTCGGAATCGAGCTGGACAAGAAATACCAGAAGGCCGACTGGAGCAGACGACCGCTGTTACCCGAAATGCGCGCCTATGCCGTTGCGGATACGACCTGTCTTCTGCCGCTCCATGACCAGTTGTACGGCGAGCTGATGACCAGGGGACGCCTGTCATGGGTGGAGGAGGAGTGCGCTCTGGTCTGCCGCGCGCGGGTCACGGAAAAGGAGGGGCCGCTCTTTCTGTCCTGCAAGGGGGCGGGGAGACTGAAGGGGCGCAGTCTGGCCGTTCTGGAAGCCTTGCTGCAGATGCGGGCTTCCCTGGCCAGCCAGCTCGACCGCCCTCCCTTCAAGGTTTTTTCAGCCGAGACCCTTCTGGAAGCAGCCGAGAAAAAACCGCTCACATTTGGTGAGCTGGCATGCATCAAGGGAATGACTCCCGGTCAGCTCAACCGGTATGCCGCCAGGATTCTTGAAACCGTAGCCTCGGCTCTGGCGCTCCCGGACGGTGAGCTTCCCTGTTTTCCGCGCCAACGCCGCGATGAAGTGCCCGAGGGTACGAAGGAACGGCTGAAACGCCTCAAATCCTGGCGCAGGGAGGAGAGCCTCAGGCTGGGGCTCGAGCCCGGAGTGATTGCTCCCAACTGGCTGCTGGAGGGAATTGCAAACGCCACTCCCGCAACATCGGAGGCGCTGGAGGAGATCGCGGGGATGCGGAACTGGCAGAAGAAGCTTTACGGTGCGGAAATTCCGGCGGTTATATCGGCAGCAGCTTCCGTGCCCTGAGAAAACGGCGTCGCCTGGGCACAGTCCCTAGGGGCGGCGCGCTCCAGGAAACCTGTTTGGGGACGGGATTTCCGCGGGGAACTCGGATTGAAATTGCCTGACGCCGATGCGCGGCGCAGGATAATTGTGAATGACTTGCGACACCGGCGATGAAATTTAGTCAGTCCCGACGTCGCAGATAAGCCTTGAATTCATCCCGGGAAAGCTGCTTCTTGCTGACCAGGTTTGCAACCTCGCGGCTCATGGCGCTCTTCTCCCCATGCTTCATGTCATCCTTGAGCAGGACAAAAATGGGGGTGTTGCTGCTGTAGGGGTAATTGCGGAATTTCTCCAGAAGCTCGAAAACCGTCATATCCGGGAGCATTAGGGTGGCGAAAGCCATGTAGCGGGGGTGAATGGAAGTCAGCGCCAGGGTTTCCTTGCCGGTGTAGGCCTTGACAACCTCGAATCCCGCCGATTCAATGACCCTGGAAAGCTTCTCCTCACCGGTGCGGGATACGACCAGAACCTGCAGATCCCAGGTTTCGGCGTCCTCGGTCAGACCATAGACGGCCAGACGCTCCAGCAGATGATTCTCGTCAATGGGGAGGGTAAAAAATCCTGCCACCGGAAAAACCCCGCCCACATTGCCGGTCTCTCCGAGAAAAACGGGCAGCACCGGAATATTGCGGGTGAGTTGATTGTTCTTGATTTTTAGCAGAAGCCCCCAGCCATCTTCCGAAAAGGGCGATATATCCAGCACAATGCCCAGAGGATGGGCTTCAGCAAGACTCTCGATCCCTTCAAGCCGGTTGGGGTAGCCGCTGAAGCTAAGGTAGGAGCAGAGAAGCTCCTCCCGGCCCGAGCCCGGTTTTACCCCCATCACCCACAATTCCCTATTGTTGACGATTTCCGTCGTCATGGCCGCTCCCGTTCAGATAAGCAGTTAGTTTCAATTCAAATTTATCTCAAAAACCAAGCAAGACAAGGGCAAATATGGTTCATGAATAACGTTCAAGCACCCTTTCGATGATGTTGGTCGTTGACTTGCCGTCCACGAATGAGACCAGTTCAACCCGTCCGCCGTAGGATTCCACAAGATCCTTGCCCACCACACCCTCGGGAGTGTAGTCCCCCCCCTTGACAAGGATGTGCGGCTTCAGTGCGGATATCAGCTCGATGGGGGTGTCCTCATCGAAGATGACCACATAGTCTACGCAGTCCAGGGCGGAGAGGATATGGGCGCGTTCATCCTCACCGATCAGTGGGCGTTTTTCTCCCTTCAGGCGCCGCACCGAAGCGTCGCTGTTCAGGCCCAGGACCAGAAGATCCCCCAGATTGCGGGCCTTCTGCAGGTATTTGACGTGACCGGCGTGGAGAAGGTCAAAACAGCCGTTGGTGAAGACGATCTTTTTGCCCCTGGATCTCTCGGCCTCGATCAGAACGGCTAAAACGTCGCGGTTTTTGATTTTGGCATCGCGGTCGCTGGCGGCCAGTGAGACGGCATTGATGATCTCAGCCGGGGTTACCGTCGATGTGCCCAGCTTGCTCACGGCAATTCCCGCGGCAATGTTGGCCAGTCTGGCTGCCTCCACTATTCCCGCGCCTGCGGCCATGCCGGCGGCAAGGGCCGCAATCACCGTGTCCCCGGCGCCGGAGACATCGAACACCTCGCGCGCCACGGTCGGAATGTGCACCGGTTCGGCCGTTCGCGAAAAGAGCGACATTCCCTCCTCGCTACGGGTTATGAGCAGGTGCTCAAGTCCGACCCTTTCCATGATGGTTGCGGCTGCCCGCTCAAGGGAAGCTGCATCGCGGATTGCTATCCCCGAGGCGGCTTCTGCTTCTCTGCGGTTGGGGGTGAGGATGGTGGCGCCGTTGTAGCGGCTGAAATCGGTCCCCTTGGGATCGATCAGCGCCGGAATACCGCGCCTTCGCGCAGCAGTCAGGGCGGTGGCAATGACCCCCGGGGTCAGGGCGCCCTTGAGGTAATCCGAAAGGAGAAAGGCGTTGAATCCGGCGGCGTTGGTTTCAATCCAGTCGCAGACCCGGCGTTCCATATCCGGCGACAGTCCCGTGCGGGACTCTCGGTCGATCCTGACGATCTGCTGATGGGCGGCCACAACCCGGGTCTTGCGGCTGGTCCGGCGTGACGGGTCGCGGAAAATAGCATCGGTCGCAATACCCTTTGCGGCGAAGGCGTCGAGCAGGGCCCCGCCGTTTTCGTCGTCACCGACAACCGAACAGACCGAGACACTCACCCCCAGCTCGGAGAGGTTGTTGACAACGTTGCCCGCTCCGCCGAGGCGCAGCTCCTCACGCACCACATCCACGATCTGGACCGGCGCTTCCGGCGATATCCGCTCCGCCCTGCCCCACAGGTATTCATCCAGCATCAGGTCGCCGACCACCAGGCAATGAATGGAGGGCAACTTGTTGAAGAGGGATTCTAGCATCTTTCTGTTCATGGGATCCTCGGCTGCTCCATTTCCGCCGGTCGGTCAGGCGACAGACAGGCTGTGGTGCTGCAAAAAGGTAAGCGGGTTTCATGAAAAAAGCGCTCTCTCCACCAGGTCGCAGACGATGTGAATGATGGTGATGTGGCACTCCTGGATGCGGGGAGTGTCCGGCGAAGGAACGACCAGGGCGAGATCGCACAGTTCCCTCATCCTGCCCCCGTCCCTTCCGGTAAGGGCAATGAGGCGGCACCCCCGCTCCCGGGCAAGTCCCAGTGCACTAATGACGTTGGGGGAATTGCCGCTGGTTGAGATCCCGATCACCGCATCACCGGCTGCTGCCAGAGCCTCAACCTGACGCCTGAATACGGTCTCGAAGCCGTAGTCGTTACCCACCGCCGTGAGGATGGAGGTGTCGGTGGAGAGGGCTATTGCCGGCAGCGCAGGCCTTTCCATCCTGAAACGCCCCACCATTTCCGCGGCGAAGTGCTGCGCGTCGGCCGCTGAACCGCCATTCCCCATGATCAGCAGCCTGCCGCCATTTCTGAACGTCTCAACCAGAAGGGAGGCCATGTCCGCTATGGAACCGGCCAGATCATGCTCGACCACCTCCATCAAGCTCCGCTGGGCCCGCAACTGAGTCGTAATCTCCCTGATCATGAGTACTCCGGATAGAACCCCGCAGAAGGGGTGTTATGGCTGCCCGTTTTCACCGGCAAGCGCACTGAAAGGAATGGTGGCCGTACTGTCACCAAAAACTGCTCCTGGGGTTCCCCGCACCGCAATCAACTCGCCATTCTGGAGAGCCCTTTGAAGATCGCGTCTGGGCATGAACCGTGAGAGCTCTTTTATCTCAATGGAAGTGTGCAGGCTGTTCCATCCCTGATTTCTGAACTCCCTTGCCTGGCCAGGATGCAGGAACAGGGTGAAACGGTGTCCCCGGCGGGCGCAGGCCAGGACCGTTTCCATGGTGTGGGCGAGAGGGGCGGTGTCGGCGTCGCGTCCGAAGTAAATTCCGTAGTGTCGGCCCTCACCCCAGCGCCGGACGCAGATGGCCCGGCTCGCGTCGGCCACCTCGTGGCGTCGTGTTTCCGATCCCAGAAGCGACTCTTTGCCGCAGACAACCGTCGAACCGGATGTTACGCGGGTGCGGTATCCCCTGCTCCCCGCACGGCAGATAAAGTCCCTGAGACACCAGAGACCACCGTCAAGCTGCTCGTCAAAGCCGCCGATCAGCATGTGAACCTCGCTCCTGACGGCCAGGGCGGAGAAGGAGAGCGCGAAGGTCTCCGCCAGGGAGCAGCCGCGCGCCAACGGCACGGGGAAAGGAGGAGCGCCGGTGAACAGCGGCGAGGCGATGCCTGTCTCCGCTGCTTCGATCAGGCCGGGGAGCCATCCCTCCGTCACCCTGACGTGGGGGCGGACGATAACCGAAAAATCGTTATCGGAACGGGCCAGGCCCCTGTTGATGGCCCGGACGAGCCCCTCGTTCCTGTCGGAGGAGAGAAAGAGGCAGCGCTCGCCGAGAGGTTCGATGAATTCCTCCAGAACCAGCTGGGTCTGGCGGTTGCTGCCGTTGTCGATGATGATGAGACGCGCCTCCGGAGAGTGGCTCAGGATTGCGCTCAGACAGCTGCGGGCTTCTTCGGGACTGTTCCAGACGGGGACGATTATATCTACGGTGGGAGAAGGCATATGCTCGGCGGACAACGGTACGGGGAGCGTGGGTTCTCCGTACCGTTGTTGGTTGATGTGGCTTGATTGATTATGAGCTGATGGAAACCCGGCGCAGGAGGTCGAGCTCATCCAATACCTTGCCGGAGCCGAGCGCAACACAGTCCAGCGGATTTTCGGCGATCAGCACCGGAACCTTCGTCACCTCGCGCAGCAGCAGGTCCAGGTTGCGCAGCAGCGCTCCGCCGCCGGCCAGGAAGATCCCCTTGTCGACGATATCCGCGGCCAGTTCCGGAGGGGTCTTTTCGAGGCAGATGCGGACCGTGTCCACGATGGTGTTGACGGCTTCCTTCAAGGCCTCGCGGATCTCGTCCGAGTTGACTTCGATGGTTTTGGGAATGCCGGATACCAGGTCGCGCCCCTTCACCAGTTTCGTCAGGCGTTCCGGGCCCGCGTAAGCCTCGCCGATCTCGATCTTGATCGATTCGGCCATGCGTTCGCCGATCTGAAGGTTGTACTTCTTGCGGATGAACTGCACGATCGCCTCGTCCATCTTGTCCCCGCCCATGCGGGTTGACTGGGCAAAGACGACGCCGGCAAGGGAGATGACCGCCACCTCGGTGGTGCCTCCCCCGATGTCCACGATCATGTTGCCGGAAGCCTCGGTGATGGGCAGACCGGCGCCGATGGCGGCGGCCATCGGTTCCTCGATCAGGTAAACCTCGCGGGCGCCGGCCGATTCGGCGGATTCCTTGACGGCGCGCTGCTCGACCTGGGTGATTCCGGATGGCACGCAGATCACAACCCGCGGCCGCACCAGGGTCTTGCGGTTGTGGACCTTCTGGATGAAGTAGCGCAGCATCTCCTCGGTAATGTCGAAGTCGGCGATAACGCCATCCTTCATGGGGCGGATGGCGGTAATGGAGCCGGGAGTCCGGCCCAGCATCAGTTTGGCCTCCATACCCACCTTGAGCACCATCTGGCGGCCGTTGGGCATCCTCTGCACGGCAACGACCGAGGGCTCGCGCACCACGATCCCCTTGTTCTTTAGATAGACGAGGGTGTTCGCGGTTCCCAGGTCGATTGCCAGGTCATTGGAAAAAAGTCCGAACAGGTAATCCAATATCTTAAGCATTGCGTATGCGGTCCTTTTCATCGGTTGATGGCAGCAAATCGAAGATCTGAAAAGCTAACAGAGAGAACGGGTAAATGCAAGGAGTAATAGCAGGAATTTGCCCAATTTCAGACCTCGATCCTGAACTCCACGCCGCCATCGGTATTCCTGGCCGTCAAAACGCCATTCATATTCTTTTCAATTATGGTTTTTGACATGTACAGACCGATGCCGCTCCCCTTCCCCTGCTCCTTGGTCGTAAAGTAGGGATCGAATATTTTCGGGAAAACATCATCGCTGATGCCGCCGGCGTTGTCATGGATGGTAACCACCGAGCGCCCGTTTTCGCGAAAGATCCTGATGCGTATCAGCGGCTTTGGCGCCTTTCGCTCCAGCAGGGCGTCCCTGGCGTTGTTGATGATATTGAGCAGCGTCTGCAAATACTCCCTCGGATAGCCGTACGCGGTGATGTCCGGCTCTTCCTGACATTCGACGGAGATGCCGCTGTTCTTGAGGCCGGGGAGGAGGAAATCGAGTGAACCGGAAACGGCCTCGTTGACGACAAAGGTCTGGCGCTCCTTGTCCTGATGGAAAAAGTTCCGGAAGTCATCGATGGTTCTGGACATGAAGGCGATGACATCCATGGCCTTGCCCACTTCTTCCGCCATCTGCTCCGCATCCATCTCGCCCGCCTCATACTGCAGCTGCAGGTTCTGGATAATCAATCCGATGTTATTGAGCGGCTGCCGCCACTGGTGGGCGATGTTGTTGATCATCTCTCCCATGGCGGCATGCCTGCTCTGCTGGATCAGCAGCCGGTCCTTCTGGCGCAACTCGTCCACGGCCTGTTTGACCCGCTGCTCCAGGGAACGGTTGAGTTCCTCGAGCTGCTGCTGTTTCTGGGCTAACGACAGTTCGGCCCGTTTGCGCTCGGTTATATCCACGGAAATGCTTCCCAGCAGGGTTTGACCCCCCGGTGTCGCAATGGGAAATTTGTAGGTCTCGAAGATGCGGTCATCGCCGTAGGAGTCGCGAACGGTATTCTGGACCAGGAGAAGCCCCTGGGCCAGCGCCTTGTGATCGTTCTCGGTCATGACCGACGCCACTTCGGCCGGCAGTATTTCCTCGACGTACTTGCCGATGGGGTCGCCGACGCCGAGCAGGTCTTTCATGAATTCATTGGCAAACAGAAACGTTCCCGATTCATCCTTGATGGAAACCGCCAGGGGGAGGTTTTCCAGGAACAGGGAAAAGCGCTGTTCCTGGTCCGCAATGGGGGCCTCGCTAAGGCGTCTCATCGCCATGCTCCTTATGGGACCAGCAAGGCATGACTTCCTTCTCATGTTCTTTCCGCGCATGGCCGCCTCCCTGAATAATCCGCCTGAACGATACGTCAGTCCGAATGATTAGAGCATACCAAATATGGTCGATAACGCAATGAAACCACGGCTCTTCTTTTTCATTTCCGGCGCGCACGATGGCCGCCAACCTTGACATTTCGGGAGTATCTCTGTAATTTGATCTGGTTTTACAATGAATTATCCATCGAGGAGACCGTTTCATGGAATACAAGGACACTCTCAACCTGCCCAAGACCGATTTTCCCATGAAGGCCAACCTGCCCCAGCGCGAGCCCGAGATTCTGGCCGCATGGGACAGGATCGACCTGTACGCCGCCATGGAAGCGGAGGGAAAGGAGAAGCCCCTGTACATTCTGCATGACGGTCCTCCCTACGCCAACGGTCATATCCACATCGGCCACGCTCTCAACAAGATTCTCAAGGATATCGTGCTCAAGGTGAAACGCATGGAGGGTTTCCACGCCCCCTATGTGCCCGGCTGGGATTGCCACGGCCTCCCCATCGAGCTGCAGGTGGAGAAAAATCTCGGCTCGAAGAAGCATCAGATCTCCAAGCTGGAGATGCGCAAGCTTTGCCGGGAATACGCCGCCAAGTTCGTGGATATTCAGCGCGAGGAGTTCAAGCGCCTGGGAATTCAGGGGGACTGGGATGATCCCTACCTGACCATGAAATACGAGTACGAGGGGCAGACCGCCGCCGAACTGGCAAAGTTCGCCCATAACGGCGGGCTGTATCGCGGCCGCAAGCCGGTGCACTGGTGCTCCTCCTGCGTGACCGCCCTGGCCGAGGCCGAGGTGGAATACGCCGATCACACCTCTCCCTCCATCTTCGTCCGTTTCCCGCTACGGGACGATGTATCGGACGTTATTCCGGCCCTGGCGGGGAAACAGGCCTACGTGGTGATCTGGACCACCACCCCCTGGACCATCCCGGCCAACCTGGCCATCGCCATGCACCCCGAATTCGAATACGTGGCCCTGGAAACGGAAAAAGGGGTGTTGATCGTGGCCGAGGGGCTCAAGGACACCTTCCTTGAAACAACCGGACTAACCGGTGAGGTCATCGCCAGTTTCTCCGCCACGCTGCTGGAGCGCAGGCGCTGCAAACATCCCTTCTACGAGCGGGATTCCGTCATCCTGCTGGGCGAGCATGTGACCCTCGACGCCGGCACCGGCTGCGTCCACACCGCTCCCGGCCACGGCCAGGAAGACTACGAACTGGCCCTGAAGGAGGGGCTGGAGATCTACAACCCGGTGGACAACCACGGCAGGTATCTCCAGACCGTGGAGTTCTTCGGCGGCCAGCAGGTTTTCGCCGCTAACCAGAGCGTGATCGACAAGCTGACCGAGACGGGCGCCCTGCTGCAGACCTCCTCCATCACCCACTCCTATCCCCACTGCTGGCGCTGCAAGAAACCGATCATCTTCCGCGCCACCGAGCAGTGGTTCATCGGCATGAAGAGCAATGACCTGCGGCTCAAGGCGCTGGAAGCAATCGGCCAGGTGCAGTGGATTCCCAAATGGGGGCGGGAGCGTATCTACGGCATGGTGGAGAACCGTCCCGACTGGTGCATCTCGCGCCAGCGCTCCTGGGGAGTGCCGATCACCGCCTTCTCCTGTACGTCCTGTGGCGAATACATCGCCGACGGCGCCCTGATGGACCATGTTGCCGCCATCTTCCGGGAGCACAGCTCCGATGTCTGGTTCGACTGGGACGCGGACAGGCTGCTGCCGCCTGGGACCGTCTGCCCGAAATGCGGCGCCACCGCCTTCGAGAAGGAGAACGACATCCTGGACGTCTGGTTCGATTCCGGTGTATCCCATGCGGCCGTACTGGAAGCCAATCCCAAACTGCAGTCGCCGGCCGATCTGTACCTGGAGGGAAGCGACCAGCACCGCGGCTGGTTCCACTCTTCGCTGCTGGAGAGTGTGGGGTCGCGGGGTTGCGCTCCGTACAGGAGCGTGCTGACCCACGGCTTCGTGCTGGACGGCCAGGGGCGCAAGATGAGCAAATCCATGGGCAACGTGGTGGCGCCCGAGGACGTGATCAAGAAGTTCGGCGCCGATATCCTGCGGTTGTGGTGCGCGGCCCAGGATTACCGCGACGACACTCGCATCTCCCAGGAGATCCTGACCCGGGTGGCCGAGGCCTACCGCCGCATCCGCAACACCTGCCGCTATATCCTGGGCAACATTCACGATTTCGATCCCGCCACCCAGGCGGTCTCATTCGCCGACATGCCCGAAATCGACCGTTGGGCGCTGCATCAGCTGGAACTGCTCAAGGAGCGGGTGCTGAACGCCTACCACGAGCATGAATTCCACATCATCTACCAGGACGTGACCTCCTTCTGTTCGGTGGAGATGAGCGCCTTCTACCTGGATATCCTCAAGGACCGCATGTACACCAGCCGCGCCGACTCGCTCGAACGGCTCAGCGCCCAGACGGTCATGTACCACATCCTGGACAGCCTGGTGCGCCTGCTGGCGCCGGTGCTCTCCTTCACCAGCGACGAGGTCTGGCAGCGCATGCCGTCTCCTCCCAGGGCCAGCGTCCATCTGGCCTCCCTCCCCTCTCCGAATCCCGAGTGGAGAAACGACGAACTGGCGGCCCGCTGGGAGCGGATCATCAGGGTGCGCGCCGACGTGTCCAAGGCCCTGGAACTGGCCAGGACGGCCAAGGTCATCGGCCATTCGCTGGACGCGGGGGTAACGATCGCCGCCTCGGCCGATCTGCTGGAGTTCCTGGGTGAATACCGGACGGAGCTGCAGAGCATCTTCATCGTGTCCAAGGTGTCGTTGACCGACTCCGTGGAAGGAGATTGCTGGTGTTCGGAATCCGTTGCCGGCTTGAAGGTGCAGGTTGCCGCCGCGCCCGGTGAAAAGTGCGAGCGCTGCTGGTGCTACAGCGAGGAGCTGGGGACGGACGGCAATCACCCCACCATCTGTCCGAAATGCACCAGGGCGGTGATCTGACCATGCGCCACTGGACCCTCTTCGGCATTATCGCCGCTATCGGACTGGCCGCGGACCAGGCCACCAAGCTGTACATCGACCGGACCATGACGCTCTACCAGTCCATTCCGGTCATTGACGGTCTGTTCAATATCTTCTACATCAGAAACAGGGGCGCCGCCTTCAGTTTCCTCTCCAACGCCGCCTGGCGGCTCCCCTTCTTCATCGCCGTCTCGCTGTTCGCCAGCCTGGTCATTCTGGTGGCCTTCGGCAGACTGCGCAACGACCAGAAGCTGGCCCAGGTCTCCCTGGCCATGATCTTCGCCGGCGCCGTGGGCAACCTGATCGACCGCATCCGGCTGGGCGAGGTGATTGATTTTCTCGACGTCTACTGGAAAACCAACCACTGGCCGGCCTTCAACGTGGCTGACTCGCTCATCTGCGTGGGGGTGGCCCTGCTGGCTCTGGACATGCTGCTGGAGGAACACAGAAACAAAAGTACCAACTGAACAGTCAAGGTTTGATTTTTATGTCACGGGGGGCAGGTCGCGCCATTGGGAATGGACGGCATGTCCC
>CAZRPI010000031.1:0-30356 GCA_964601865.1 uncultured Pelobacter sp.
TGCTTGCTTGACATGCAAGAGGTCACTGGTTCGATTCCAGTATCGCCCACCATATATACCAAGGGGTTACGAGCTTTTCTGGCAAGCAGGGCAAGTGGTCATGGATTCATTCTTGCCAATTCTTGCCAAACGCCCTTAGATAAGGCCTCGGTCAAGCGATGACCGGGGCCTTTTTCATCCTGCCCTTCGTATGACGGGCAGCACCTCAAGCACTCTCCCCATGGCCTCACGGCTTGGGGTGGCATACCGGGTAGTGGTGTTGATCGAACGGTGGCCCAGGAAATACTGTACAGCCTCCAATCCTGCCCCGCCCTCAAGCATCCAGGTGGCAAATATCCGTCGAAGGTCATGGAAGCAGAGAGTGTCACCTGCCACCGTCTTCATGCCAAGTCTCTTTACCACCCGGCTGAACGTCTTTCCAACCCAGCGGTAGCGTTCACCTGTATCCTGGTTAAGGAATACAAAACCATCCTTCCTTCCGCCGATAGTTCTCTTCAACACTTCCACTGCGCTGGCGTTCAGGGGCTTGGTCTCCCAGCGCCCACCCTTTACAAACAGGTCAACCTCACCAAAGGGCCGGGTATCTCTAAACCGCACTTGCTCTATCCTCAAACTCAGGATATTCTCCTTGCGGAAACCCGTGCAAACGGCAAACTCGACGATATCCCCCACCGTACTGGGGAGAGCCTCAATCAAAGTCAATACCTGCTCGGGGGTAATTCTGACCTCGCGTTTATTGACTTCCTTGAGTAGCCGAAAGCCTTGCAGGGGGTTCTTATCGACCAAACCTCGCCTGACCGCAAAATTCAGCATGCTGCGAACGAAAGAAGCCTCTCGGTTGACAGTCGCGGATTTGACTCCATCCTGGCGCATCCGGGCGTCCATGTAATCTGAAAGGGATCTGGCTTTGATCTCGCTTATGCTTTTATCCACCAGTTCGGGACACCGACAGACGTTCCTGAAGTTGTAGTGATAGAGTTGCTGCATGTTTACGCTCTGCCTGCATCCATGCTTCTCCAGGAACATGGGGTACAATTCCCTCAAGGTAATCGATCTGGCCTTCTCCGCTTCACTGGCGCGTTCCATCTCGCGTTCTGGATCTTTACCTTCGAGCAGCCAATCAGTGAACCTCAAAGCCAAACGCTGGGCTTGATGCTCATCCTTGCCGACCGATAGCCTCCTCCGGCAGTTCTCGGGATTCGTAAATTGAAGTGAAAAAGTCCCATAGGTGGTTTTAACCACCTTTACAGGTTTGATCTTAGCCATACGCTCCTCCTTCTCCAGCGCATGGCTGCCGCAAGTATAACTTACGGCGAACCATGCCGTTTTTCAAGAAGGGAAGTTCTGCTCAAAAGGATAACCGGTCGGTCGGTTTTCTTGTCGTTGCAGGATAGTGCTTCTTGTCTTGCCGGATGGTGGAACTTATCTAGGAAGTCTTCAAGATCGACTCGCCTGATTCTCCTGAAGCGCTGGACGCCTTTGCTCTCTCCGGTCCCCGGCAGTTCCTCGAACGGAAGCAATCCCTGCACTAACCAGCTTTCTATTATTCCCCGGCTGACACAGGCATGTTGGGCGGCCTCGGAGATTGTAAAGGCCCGCTTGGGATTGTTTCGATTCTTATCCATGCTTGACGGCCTTATCAGCTTTCTTTCTCACAGGGCATTCCGGGTGGCATAAGGATCGTACCACTTCTTCGTTGCATCCCAGTCCTGCGTACTTTTTTTTATAGGCCCAGCGGACCTGGTCTTTGATTTCCGCTTCAGTGATGATTCCCTTTTCCGCCTCCGGTTGGTTTTTTCCCCTCCACTCGAGGAGCATTGTCACGGCGAGGTCGAAAGGTATGCCTGTTCTGCGCAGGTTTACCGCCAGCCGGAAACAGGCTACGCGCTGGTCGAAGGTCACGCCCTCTTCCAGCATTTTTCTGGCGCACCAGGGAAGACCTGTTTTGGGGATTTCTCCATTCGCCAAATTGGTGTCAGAGTTGTTCTCGGGTTCCGGGTTTTTATCCAGTTTGTTTTCTGCGATGATTTCATCGAGCAGTTCCTCCGTTATCCGTTGCACTGACTCGAGGACTGCCCACTGGTCAGGATAGGGTTCCAAAGGATCATCAGCTTTCACAAACACGGTCCTTCCTTCAGGTACGAGCCTACCGAAGAGAGGCGCGTTGATGAAATTCCCGCAGGAGCGTCTGATATCGATGGAATCCTGCTTGGGGAATACCTCGGTAGTAGGCATTTCGATATCTTCAAGGATCAACCTCCTAACCCGCCGAGCTTTCCAGGCTGTGACGCCCTGTTTTGGGAAGAACACCCAGGCGTGGTAGCCCTTGGATTTACTGCGTTCCAGGTAGGCGGCAATGCTGTAGTGCTGGGCCCTGGCCACGAACTGGACGGCTGGATCCGGAATTTTGGTATCGAAATCTGCTACGGCAACCCATGTTCGATCTCCCACCAGAGGATAAAAGCCATAAGGCTCGATACCCTTGAGGTGCCGGCGAAATGTTCCCCACTCCACCTGCCGCCGCACCTGGTAGTGTTGTTCTGTCTTGGGATCATAGGCGCCATAGACATTCCGCAGACCCTGAAACAGGCTTGAGAATAGTCTGATTTTGTATTCGCTGTTTCGGTTCATGGGGGTGTGATTTCAGGCCGAAGCCAGATCAGGTCGTGAGAATTAACCGTCGATTAATGCCTCTCACGCTTCTATTGCGGCGGGAATCGATTTGTTGTTTCAATTTCAGGCAGGGTGGAATTTATGAATATTGCAGTTGTGATGAACTGACGGTGGGTGTGGACGAAATGTGTGTCTGGAGCAGACCTTGAAGGCCCTGTGCCAGTTCGAAAGGCTGAAGTGTTATTACCTCCTCTGGCCAAAATTTTCCATATCGTTTGAGATACTCTTCCGCAAGCTGCATGCGCAGGTGCCAGTCGCTTGGATCGATATAACGTGTTAGTATCCAGTAGATGTAGTTTTCCCGTTCGTGGTCTTTTATGATCGCGGCTATTTGTCCCAGGACACTTGTTAATCCGGGTCGACGATTACATACCGCGTCCTCAAATGCCGCATCATATCCTTGATGTTTTTCACCCTTGTAATTTTTTTCTAAAAACCATAGCGCTTCCTCCCGGGCCTCGGTTTCCGTAAGATATCTGGGTACACGGAGTCCGTGTTTGTAAAGATGTTGGAAAAAGTCACCCACGGTTTTGATGAATTCCTGATGGTTGTCTACTCCTTCAGGCTGAATGGTGAAATCGTTCACTGCCCGGTTGATTGGATTGGTGATAATTGCCTGCAATTTTTCCTCGTTCAGGGTATCGAAAATTTCGTTAATCAATTCATGCATGGGTCCCCCTATTCCCATTCGTCGTAGCATTTTTCAGCGGGAAGTTCCGAGGATCGATATGCCTCCGCCAGCCTTATGCCGCCGAATTCAGGTTGCCAGCGATTTGCCCGCTGTCTTACAGCATGTTTCACCAGGGCCGCCGGCCTGTAATAACGTTCTCTCGATTGCTGGATAATCTGCTCCTTGAAATTGATCTTCGGGGTCTCCAACGGCTTGGGAGTTGATATTTTGACTATTTTCGTCCCAATTCTGGCGATAGCCTGTCCTTGCTCCAGTTCGAACAGGTCCTGAGGTTCCACTTTACCCCGGAGAGCTTTCATCAGGTATTGAGCGTCCGCTATATCGACATTGAAAATGATCGTGGATCCTACGCTGGAGAGGGCATCCCGTTGCGCTTCCTGGAATTGCCGCATGAACTGGTGTGACAGGAACAGGCTGACCCCGAATTTCCTGGTTTCGGCAAGCGTGTCTTCAAGTGAGCCAGTGGCAAGCTTGTGCGCCTCGTCGCAGTAGATGTGAAACTTTTTCCGTTCATCTGGATCGAGCCTGCTCCTGGAAAGAGCGGCCAGGTGAAGCAGAGATAGCATGAAACATCCCAGTATCCCCTGCACGTCCGGTCCCAGTTTCGATAGGTTGACCAGAAGGATTCGCTGTGATTCCATGATTTCCTGGAAGTCCAGAAAGCTGTCCGGCTGGGAGAGCATCAGCGATACAGTCGTATCGCCGACGAGCAGCTTGCTGAGCTTGTGTTTCGGAGGGGCCATGTCTTCCTGCCGGTAGTTGTTGAACTCCGCTTTCCAGAACTTTCGCGCCGCCTCATTTTCTACGGCTGCAAGTATCATCTCGTGGAGCTTCTTTCTCTCCTCGTCGGCGGTTTTCGCTGGTTGCAAAAGGTTGGACAGGTCCAGCAGGGTCGTGTTCGGGAGGTGAAGCAGTCCGAGCATTCCGTGCCTGAGCAGGTGTTCGAGACGATCTCCCCAGTTGCGCTCGTGGATGGTGCTTTTAATCGCATTGACCAGCTCATCCGCGGTTCGGCCCATGTCTTGGCCATAGGTCCTTTTGAGCGGATTCCAGATCGGCACCCATGCCGGGTCACCGAAATCGATGTAGATTACCTTGTTAGCCATGTCTTCGGGAATACAGGCAAGAAGATGCTCCACGGTGTCGCCATGCGGGTCGATTACCGCTACGCCTTTGCCGTCCTTGATGTCCTGCAGTGACATGTGCTCCAGTAAACAGCTTTTTCCCGAACCCCACTTTCCAATCAGATGACCACTCATCGGTTGAATTGATTCCGGAATTCGTATTTCTTTTTCTTGGCCAGTATCGTGACTGTATCCGATCAAGATGCCTGTATCCAGGTTCCCGCCATGCACCCTCAAGGGCTCAAGCAGATCCAGCGGGACTTCTTTCTCTTTGAAATCAGTCGTGTACGGCAAGTGGACGAGTCCCGACAGCTCGGAGGAGTTGACCAGGAAGCCCGGCCGGTAGGCAAGGCCATGCTGAAACATTTCTCTGATTCGTTCATCCGAGAATAGCCGTTGATAGTCTTCTCCAGTGATGAACCGGAGCGGCAAACCGCCATGCTGAAAGAGCCTTGCGAAGGAAGTCACCGCTTGAAAGCGGGATGAACTGATCCGGGAGCTTATAACTCCCGTTTTCAAGGCTGCAAAATAGAAAGGCTTGTCGTTGTGGGCCTTGGTTTCCAGTTCCTGGGCCATGTTGCTCAAGTCGCCGGACGGAGTCTGCTGGACACTCCAGTACGACATACCGGGGTTCCGGATCAGCTTGCTTGTGAATTCAAAATCGAGGAGAGCTTTGACGTTATGATGCCAGTCGTGGCGAACCGGCTCGAACAGGACTTGAACGAACCCCTTATCTTCGCGTGGCAACGACACCAGGGCATGGATAAAAGGCTCTAATGGGGAGAAGTGCAATTCGCGGGGCTGGGTCAGCCGGTTAGTGTAGGGAGGTGATGGGAAGAAATCAAGAAACTGGATGTGCTCGTATAAGGGTTCGGTTTCACCAGGCTTTTTCCCAAAAGGAGCGATTTCACACTGGGGATACTCTCCGGCTACCGCGATTTTCAACAGCTCGAGGTCATCCTCATGCGTGAAGAAACAAATGATTATTTCCTGCTCGTTCCCGGAGATCTCGAAACCCATCCGGTGTTTGAGGCCGCTGAGCAGCTTGATGAAGCTTTCCGCCCGATCCCATTGGAGTTCGTGTTTCGGGGAAACCCAGGCCTGTAAACGAATGTATTCCCCTGCTGTTTCTTCCGCCGGTATGAAGTGATTCTCTCCAGAAAACTCTTCTTCGCTCCACCTGTCCACTGGAACGAAACGTGGTTCAAGCTGAAGCGGGACTTCGGACAGATCGGCCTGGCAACCCTTGTTTACTTCGAGAGAGAGGACATTCTGAATTCTCCTCTCCATGACATATGGCCCGGCCCGCGCAATAAGAGCCTGCTCGATAGACATGGCGTAACCGTCCTTTCCGCGCCGAGAGTGGGAGTCATGTCTCTATTGCGGCGAAAAGGACGCACGTGTTTCAGTCCCTGGAAGTTAAAACCTGTATGTATATGGCCTGCCAAGCTCCTGCACCTGCTTGAGCATCCTTGGGTGCTGCTCGAGAACTTTCCAGAAGAACCCGCGGAAGCGAACGTTGTCTCCCTCGACTATCTGCCTGGGAAGAACATTACTGAACTTTTTTATGTATTCGTAAGGCGCGGCAATCTTTTCATCAACCGACAGACTATTCCAGTAAGAGACGACTTTCGCCGTGATTTCGTTCTGTGAATATTCTTCAGCCATGTGCCTGGCAATCGTTCGGAGAATTTGATAGATTCCTCCCTCTGCCCCGGTTCTGACTATATCGTATACAGCCTGGAGCGTGTCTCCTGGATAATCGTTTTTGAGGTGACCCAAGGCCTCACCGAAGTTGACATCATTGTTGTGTCCAGCGCCAGACGGTGCGTGCAAGACTGCGTTGCGGGCTTGCCGGACAAACTCGGCCAGGCATTCCTGGTACTCTTCCCAGCTGCTGACGGTGTTACTGCTGCGGTAGTAACCAGCCATGGCCCGGTTGATATTCGCTTCGACGACATCGATGTTCCTCGAGGGGTGTATTTCATCCAGCAGTCTATCGAGTTTAGAAGACATAAGCCCTCGCGGAGTTAAAGGCGCCTGAACCTGGCCGCCGACTTTTGCAGGCCTTCGGAAAAGGCCCGGATAAGTTCCTCGTAATTGCGCGCGTATTTTTCCGGATGTGCTTGATCGACACCCCGAGCTGAAGATCTCTCAATTTTTCCAAGGAGTTCGGTCACTATGGAGACTTGTTCCTCCCAGCCGCTTGGGGCGACATATCTGTCGAAGACGTCCCGTACATGGTTCTCGATGGCTTCGGCTTTCAGATCCTCCATCAGAATGTCCAGGATTGCCCGCATGCCGCCGTTCGTGCCTTCCTTACCGTCCCTGTAGGCATCCAGTATGTCCCTCCCGTGTCGCCTGTAGTTCTGCCTGATTATCTGTTTCGCCCGGCCGGCGGCTTCGGCCCGGCTTAAGCTTCCGCCTCCTGAAAAACATCTGGTAAAGTGATGGTTGTAATAGTCCGCGATCAGGTCGTCGAATTCCACATCGCTTCCCACCGTGATACTTTCCAGGCGGTACTGCATCCTGGCTTCGTCATGGGGGCGAGTGACATTCTGAGCAAGGTAAAGCTCATCGAGCTCCTGAAGCATGCTGTCCAGAACACCCATTATCCTTATCTCCTTTCAAAGGGCTTTTAACCTTGAAGTTACCCGCGAGAGAGATTGGGAGTAAAGCCTGAGGATTTCCTCGTATTGATGCGCGTATCTTTCCGGCGGCTGTGAGGTTATATCAGGCGGCAGCCGGTCGCCTTCACGTTTCATTATCGCCGCGATCAGGAGCACCTTGATATCCGCATCCAGCGGATCGACCGCTTCCTTTAAAGTGCGGAAAATGTATTTCTCCCGCGCCTCGTATTTGAGGTGATCCGTCAGGAGATCCAGGATGTATCGCAATCCCCCGCGGGAAGCGTTCTTAGCTTCCGCCAGAATTGAATTGTAATCCTCTCGCCCATGGATCGCTCTCTGAAGGATGTCGAGGGCTTCGGCAGACAGGTTATCCGAGGTTGAACTAATTGGGCCGACGTCTGAACGTCGAAGGAGGTGAGCATAAAAAGAAGTGATCGTGTCCAGGAATTCTTCGTTACTCTCGACCGTGATCTTGTCCAGGCTGAAACTGGCGCGGGCCTCGTCGTACTTACGGCAGGCTCTTTGTTCAACGGTTTCAGGATCGAGTTCTCCAAGCAGGTGATCGAGCAGGGCTTCCGCTCCCAGAGCGGTCGGTTCTATACCGGAGGGTTGCTTCAAAGGCTCCTGTCTGCCGTGCACCTGCCCGTTGATCGCGTTTAGCAGCCGGCCGATATCCTCATGGTCTGCTTCGCCGGCAAACTGAACGATCCGAATATAGGTTCCTCTTTCCAATAAGGGGAAAAGTCCCGGTTGCCGTCTTAGATACGGGGGCAGACTGATCACGGTTCGTTGCAATTTTTCACCGAACTGCTTCGGATAACGTTTGCCAGCGATATGAAAATCCGCGTATAACCGGAGCAATCCTTGGCTGGCTTCCATCTCATTCGAGAACAGGTGTCGCTCGAGCAGTTCCCAGAATCTTTTTTCGTTTGCCTGGCAGAAAAACGCTGCTGCCTGCCTGACCGGTCCGTTTTCGGTTCCTGCCGACAGCGGTCTGTTGAAATAACCATTTTGCAGGCTCGCCACGACTATCGATTCCATTTCGAGAACCGCTTCAAGCAATCCGGCGATATCCCGTACTTCTTTGTGTTTTATCTTGCCGCGGCTTCGCCTGAGGGCTGTTACAGCTTCCTCATAATGCAGTGGCTTTAACTCTTTCAGTGAACTATCCTGCTCGATGCGGGGAAATACAAAAGTCTTGATTTCAGGATCTTTCAAAGCCGCGTCAATCTTTTGAGGCAGGCTTCCCACCGGTGCCATATCTCCGTCGGGGGAGGCGATATGTCCAGTACAAACAACGTCCTGCCTGACCGACAGATCCAGTGCGGCGGAAAGCAGAGCCAGGAAAGCGGGCGCATCCGCGGAATAACCTTGAAGGTTTATCCCTGTATCGGAAGCGGATGTCGCACCTGGGTTGACCACGGAAAGCTCGAACGACTTGGGAGGAATTTCCAAAAGGCGGAGGATTTCATCGACAATCGGCAGGATAGTCGTTTCGAATTGCTGTCTGACTTCGGAATGGAAATCGCAACTTCCTTTGAAAGAGAGCCGCTCCAGGGATGGTTTGTCCTTTACATTGGCAATCAGGCTGGTAATGATCGCTTTCGAGATCCCACCCGCTTGAAAGACCAGAACGGTCTTGGCTCGCCCTGTCTTTGAATTCCCGGATTCTTCCATGGTCGCTCAGAATTATTGTTTTGATATCATCATCCAGCCGCTTTCGAGCCCCGCGCCGATCGTTAAGGATAATTCTCCCCCCAGAATGGAGATAGTTGTGGTTATACCGGTTATCCCCTCTCCGGTGTCAGCCGCCAGGTCGAGCTTTTTGCCTGGAAAAGCCTCGGTCCAGATGAGCTGGTCGTGGCTGACCTCTCCCTCCCAGAGAAGCATGCCGGAAGCAAGCCTAACTTTGTAGAAGCCGGGAGTTATATTCTCCAGAGTTTTTTGCTCGTCATCTTTAGCGAAACGTAAAGCGCCGATAATCTTGCCGCTTTTTTCCACTTCAAACTCCAGGGGAATTTCCTCTTCCAGGTAAGTCTCCAATTCCTGACGCAGCTTATCATACCGGGCTTTCAATGCTGGATGCTTTTCTATCGCTTCCAGTAGTTTGGCGCGAACCTTCGGTTGACCACTGAATGTATCCGTGGCGAGTTCGATAATCGCCTTTTCGAGTACCTGCTCTCTGAGTTCGTTCAGCCTGTCGGGATCGGCTGACAACGCCTCGATACCCGCTCCCACGAACCGCTCAAACTGCTGATAGCCGAACTTGTATTCCTTTTTCCTGCCCAGGCGGACTATCTCCGCTACCGCTTCTTTAAAAACCTCCGGATTTGTTTTGTCATCAAACGCCCGGGTCAGGATCGGGATGAAATACAGCGCATTGTTCTCAGCCATTTCCCTTTACCTCCCCTGTTGTATCCAGGCCGAGGATTTTCTCGATTGCCCCTTTAATTCCCAGTCCTACTATTGCCTCGGTGAACTTGGCATCGCCGGCCGCCACTTCAAAAACATTCCTCCATAAATCCGGCGGCGATAAATCTTTTCCTTTTCCCCACCGGCTGCCGGCGAATCGACTGAGCGCCGCCTTTGACAAACCGAAATTCTTCGCTGTCTCGATATCCCTGTAACTGTCATGTGTCAATCCATAGAGAATCTCAAGCACCAACAATCTGATTTTTACTGGCCCCAGAGCCCTGATCGAAGGTCTCAGGCTTTTCAACTCCGCCACTTTTTTATCCGCTGTCAGCTCGGCCAGAATATTAACCGGAGAATCGAGTTTCGGGGGATCATCGGCCAAGTGTGCCGCCTTTGCAAGCGAATAACGCCCTCCACGCCCGAATTCATCGTATATCTTATCCTGGATTCTCTTTCTTGCTTGCTGATCTTCCAGCCGGCAATCCTTTGTATTTTCCTCCAGCCATAGCCTGAATTCCCCGGTTGAAATCCATACCGGCCTTAGCAATTCGATCTTCCCGTGATCCACCTGCCAAGTGTAGCGGCGAAAAAATTCATTGGCTTCCCTGTTCGCTTCCTTCAGGCAATGGACAAATTGATTGATCAATAAGGAGCGCAGCTTTTCCTGAGCGATTCTCTCAATTACCAATTGCGAGTGCTCTTCAGCGCTGGCATTCTCAACTTGAATTTGTCTGAGTAGTTCCCGATACCGGTTCCGGCAGTCTGGTCCCTCATTCCCAGGAAGATTGGTAAATCGGGTGTAAAGGATTTTCACCGCCTGGCCGGTTATGTCATCTACTTCAGCGCTGGTCCCAAAGGCGAATTTGAAGCGTTTTTTCGATTGCCTCAGCTGGTCGATGAATCTCACCAGACTGATCCATTTGTCTTTGTGGTATATCGGCGTACGTTTCTCTGCCAGCTCTTTTAACGCGGCTGCATCGGAATTCTCAACTATCAGCTCGGCCAGCTCGACAATTGATAACCCGTCATATTTGTTTGTGATGCTCCGGGCCGGTTTGGCATTTCCTACCGGATTGTCCGTCTGTGGAGATTTCTGCTTACCGGCAGCACTATCCACAATTCTGTCTCTTTCCTGAGAATAATCGAGACAATTTTATTACTTCCAAAACAAGACTTTGAATCGCCCCATTATACACCGGAGCACCGCGTTGAATCAATATTCTCAATTCTAAAATTTCAGCACATGCGAGTCGTGTTCAGCCTCCCAGGTAAATGCGGGTCGAAAACCTTCTTTTGCAGGCTCTGCATTTCCGGAGTCTTTTCAGACCTTTTTGTGTTTTTCGATAGCCCTTCCAGTGTGTCTTGTCGCTTCCACAGAAAGGGCATTTGAAACGTCGTCCCATGAATTATCACCTCGATTATCCATGGACACTGGATTATTTAAACCTATCCAAAAAGACCCGGCCTGGATTTGGCATCCTTGGCCGTAAAGGTTCGATATTTTTAACGATATTTCTCAGGCAGGATGAAAGCCTTTCCAGGCATCAATCAAAAGAAAAATCGACTAAAATGACTTTCTCCGAAGTTCTGGCAGAGGCACTACAACATATCAGCATCCACAGTCTGGTCATAAACCTTGGCGGATAAAATTTTACCAGGGAGCAGGAATAGCTTTCATCGAGTCCCGCTTCTTAACCTTCTTTTCAAATCGTTACCTTTAAATATTCTCGTATATATTAACTTTAATATGGTCCGCATGAAATCGTTTTTGAGGGTTGCAGGATTGTTTTATTCCGCTGTTCTGGCCGCCAAGCCGGCTTCTGCGAAAAGTTCCAGCCTGATCGATGAAGCTCTCGCGCCTTTCGGCGGGCTGGATATCGCCCGGACTTACGATGCTTATTCTTCCTTTATCGATTTCGCAATCTATGCCATCCTGTTCGTGGGTATCTCGCAGGCCACCCTGGGCAAGCGTTTCGAAGGGCGGGGAGGCAAGGCGGTGGTCTCGGCCGTGGGCCTGGTGCTGGCATTGGGGCTGTCGATCAGCGAGAAAACGCTGGGTTTCAACCTGCGCTCGTTCGGTCCGTTGGCCGCCGGATTTTTTATCTTCCTGGTCGGCTTCTGCATCTTCCTGGGGATCAAGGCCATGGGCATGGGCGGCGTGAGCGCTGGCTCCATCGCCCTGGTGATTACCTATTTCTCGATCCGCGCGGTGACTCCCAGTATTTTCGACTGGATGACCGGCAACCCTTACACCTCCTGGCTGCACGCTGTGCTGGTGATCGCGGTCATCATCTCCGCCTACCGGGTGATCCGGATGATATTACCGGGACAAGAGGTCGACCTGGGGAAAGAGGCCAGGAACCTGCTGGGCAGCGCGACCAAGGCGCCACGGGAGATGGTTGAGCGGGTGCAGGCCGAGAAGCAGGAGAAGGATTTTATCAAGGCCAGGCTGGAGAAAATAACAGAAGGGGCGGAGAAGAATTCGCGGCAGATGATCGAGGACCTGGAGGAGATCAAGAAGCTGATTGGCGAGTTCGGGGCCACGGCCAGGGGACGTTTCCTGATCGCGAAGAAAATGGAGAGCCTCACGCCGGGGGAGCGCCGGGCATTGCAAAGCTTCGACTCGCTCCGGCAGATGGTGAGCAAGCTTTCCAATTTTGATTTTCAGCATTTCGAAAAGCTTAAGGAAGAATACCGAGCCATGACCCCGGAAGCCCGGCAGCGGCTCGAGGATGAGCTGCGGGCCGAGTGGAAAAAGCTCAATGCGGAAAAGGAGCTAGGCCGGATCGAGGAGGCGTTGGCCGTGTGCGACCGGAATTTCACCCACGCCGTGCGCA
Source organism: uncultured Pelobacter sp. (assembly GCA_964601865.1). GTDB lineage: Bacteria > Desulfobacterota > Desulfuromonadia > Geobacterales > Pseudopelobacteraceae > Pseudopelobacter. Next base: position 12,371 of record CAZRPI010000031.1, read on the forward strand.
TGGTGGGGGTATCTCTCAAGGCCGGGCGGCAGAAAGATGCCTTGACCTGGATTGATGAGGCTATCAAATGGGAGAAGGGCGTGCAGAAAAGCTTGCAAGAGATGGAAGAACTGGAGAAAAAGCTGGAGAAGTACACCGAACGGGAAATCAGAGAACAGAAACAGGAATTGAAGGCCGTGGCAAATGCGAAAAGCAGATAGCTGTTAATAATTGATTCTTAACCATTGTCTTTTGAGAACTAAAGTATGGTATAATTACATATAAAATGGCAGTAGAGAGAGTGAAGTTAATGCGTAAAATAATCTATATAGAGAGCGCTTATCCTGTCATTCCTTCCCAGTGATAACGCAGGCAAAAGATGCGAGCGATGTTTTCTTTCAATGCTGACGCGTTAACTGCACATACTCTTTATGCGCCTTTACCACTGATAAAAGAATAAAACCGGCTACTGAAACCTGATTTGGTATATCTGCCGGATGATGTCTTCACTGCAGAGCAGGCTGACACGATTGGCGTAGGTCCGGTCGACCTTGGTCGAGAGCAGCATCACCAGGCCCAGCGATTGAAGGTATGATAGCTGGTTGTAAAAATGGACGTAGGAACAGGCTTTTTCCTTGTTCCTCCTGGCCAGATCGTGGTAGGCGACGAAGACTCTCTTGGCGAATTTGTCGCTAACCAGAGTGGCGGCTTTAAGGAGAAGCAGGTTCGTGTCCGACAGGTCCCCCACCAGGTCCACGTAAATGTCTCTTTTGGCGTTTTCAAAACAGCGTTCGACATTTGCCCTTCCATGCGTCGCCCAGTAGAAGAGGGCCTTGATCCCCACCCGGACGTCCGAGTTGGTCTCTTTTACGGTGAGAGCGGAAATCATCGCGGTGACCTTTTGGCTCGGATATTTTATTCCTTTCTGAGCTCGTTCATCGAGGATCGAGGCCACATCCACGGCATTGTAGTTCCGGAAATGGATGAGCTCCGGTTGAAGAGTCGAACGCACACTCTGGTCGATATCGCTCAGGAACCGGGGATCGTTCGAAAGCATGATGGTGAGATAGTTGCGCTCATCCCGGGAGAGGAAGTAGAGAAGTTCCCTTTGTTTTTCTTTCGGCGCCCAGAGATGCACTTCATCGAGCACCACGACTGTCTTGGAGGAGTATCTATTCCTGAACTGTTCGTATAGCTCGGCCAGGGAAGTGCCCCTTGGTTTTACTCCAAGCAGATGCGCGAGTATTTTGTAAGAGGTGGAGTAATACCGCACATTGGCATAGAGGATCGTCAGAGAAGAATCTTCTGCAAACATCCGGGCCAGGTACTTTATGGTCAGTGTCTTGCCGCAGCCCCGGGAGCCGAAGATTACCTGGTGGCTTGGGATTCCCGTTTTTTCATAGCGCAGCAGGGCCTCGGTGATCTGTTTGGCTTCCTCTCGGACCAGGGGTTTTTCCGGGACGTAATTGAAATTGAAAACGGAATAGTCTGTAACCGACTTGGTTTCCTCACCAAAGGTGCTCCTTCTTTCCTTGAGATAATTCTTAAAGTCCAATCAGCCACACCGCGCATAAACTCCACTCAACGTATTAACCCGCTGATATTTAAACATTTCGATTGAAACGCAAAGTATTTATACAAGCTTGAGTATTGCGTGACCCATGGGTCTCGATTCTGTTCTGAATGACAAGTATTACCCGACGAGATATATCTACAAGTCCGAGGGCGAAAGAAGGATCGCGCGGATGCTGGAGGAGTCGCGGATCGATTTCGTGTACGAGCCGGGCCTGCTGGTGACCGATGCTGGCAAGCAGAGAATCTGGTACCCGGATTTTCTCCTGCCGCAGTATGCGGTCTACCTGGAGTATTTTGGGATGGAGAACGATCCGGCTTACGCTGCCCGGACTCGTCACAAGATAGAGGTGTATCTGGAGAACAGGATCGAGGTTGTTCCGCTCTATCCGGGGACGCTCAGAGGTGATTACCGCGGCCATGTTCTGGATGAGGTCCGCCGGATCCAGCGAGCCCGCCTGGCCGACCTGGAGAGTAGAGTTTACAACAGGAGTCCGCCACCAGCCTACAGGAGAAGTTGTACTAAGTTGGGATTATTTCGTTCTTCCGGCGGCTACCGCTGAGTATCCAGCCGACCCCAGGCCATTTCGATGAGCAAACCGCTTCTGTGCATCCCTCTTTCCACTTCCGCCGCGAATAATGCTTTGTCGATGAAGCTCTCCGGCAGTCCCCCTACCATCCGACCAAGTTGTTCCCATCCTGCGGCTATCTCAACCGCGTGGCGGCGGTTGTCCCTGTGCAGTTCTTCGGATTCAGAGGAGCTCCTTGGCTCATTCATGCGTTCGCGCAGAAGGTTTTCGTTTGCTTTTAGGTTGTCGATGGTACACCTGATCCTGGTCAGCTCTATGGCTGTGGGAAGAGGTGCTAACAGCGCCCTCCAGTTATTACAAAAAGTTGGATGCAGCTTCATAATCAATACTATAATACGTTGTCATTTAAAAAGTTATGGATTGATAAATTTTAGATTTCAGAATTTGTTGACATTGTATTGCTCCTGTTTCATATTTAAAAAGATAGGTTCCCGAGAACTTTGATTTGGAGGGCTTATGTATGACATTGATGATTGCTTTTCTAAACCGAAAAAGCCTTTCTGCAGTTTTTATCAACCATTGCCGTATTTGAACAGAAGAGAAAGTGTTGTCGAACGCCTTGAAAGAGATTGGGAAATAAGAGAAAGAAGAAAAAGAGATCAAGAAATTTTTGATCGTGGATTTGATTCAGGGCTTTCATGCGGATACGACCGAGGATACGGGGATGGCGTCAAAGATGGGTTTTCACTTGGTTTGCCGATTGGGGCTCATCTGGGATATAAAAAGGGATATAGAGACGGTTTAGATGACGGCTTTGATGATGGCTTTGATTGCGGCTTTCCTGCCGGCCTTTCTACTGGTGTTTCGATAGGTTTGCCGATCGGAGCAACCCTTGGTTATAAAAAGGGTTACGAGGATGGCCATGAGGACGGCTTGGAAGAAGGCTTTGACATTGGCTTCCCCACCGGTCTCGCTACTGGCGTTTCGATAGGTTTGCCGGTTGGGGCCCGTTTGGGTTATAAGAAGGGATACAAAGACGGCATAGAGGACGGTTTTGAAGATGGCTTTGATTGCGGCTTTCCTGCCGGCATTGACACCGGCGTTTCAATAGGTTTGCCAGCGGGTCTCAAAACAGGGTATCTGATAGGAAAATACTCAGATTAACTGGACGCAGTTTATCTGATATTGTCTACAAGGCCGAAGAACCATTCTTCGGCCTCGTTTTTTATCAGTCAAATCTGTACGCTCAGAAGCATTTAATGCCCAATGTTTTCAGAATCGACTGGGCTTGACCTCGATTATTAAGCCGTTTATAATTTTCCCACTTGCCCTTTTAAACCATTTTCCATCGGAGAATCTCCATGACCAAGGCTGACATTGTCGAGAATATTGCGGATAATACCGGTTTGACCGCCAAGGACGTCCGGATCGTAGTGGAGCAGTTCTTGGAGGAAGTGAAAAAATGCCTAGCTGAGGGCGACCACCTCGAGATTCGCGGGTTTGGGACTTTCAAGGTCAAGAATCTCCAGGCGCGCAAAGCCCGCAATCCCAAGACGAATGAAGAAGTACTGGTGGCATCCAGAAAGAAGGCGGTGTTCAAGGTGTCGCGGGAGCTGAACGGACAGCTGCAATAAGATTGGAGCGCATAGCTATCGCTGGTTGAAGTGAAAAAGAGATGGACGGAGAAAGGTACTGGATTGAGTCTTGATTTTGCGTATAATAGAATAAGAAAACAACTTGAGATGTTTTAAGGAGATACATCGATGAAACTGATCGCTGTTATTGAGAGGGAACCGGACGGCGGGTATTCGGCGGAAATTCCAGCCTTGCCGGGATGCGTTACCGAAGGCGGCACCTTGGAGGGACTGAAAGCCAACTTGGTGGAAGCCGCTGAATTATGGCTTGAAACAGCCCAGGAGGGGGCGAAAGTTGAGGGGGAGATTTTAGAGATAGCTATATGAAAACGTTCAGTGGCAAGGAGTTAATAATCATCCTCGAAAAAACGGTTGGACGGTTTTGCGTTCCAAAGGTTCGCACTTCAGTCTGAAGAAGCCTGGGATCAAGAGTATTCTGACCATTCCTGTTCATGGGAATGAGCCTTTAAGGCCGGGCACTTTAAGAAAACTTCTGCGGTTAGCGGGCCTTTCGCCGGACGATCTTTAAAAAGCATGTCTTGCCTCGTATTGCCCTTCTGATAAAAATGGAAAATTAGAGGCAGGCGATGATTTATCCTGCCTCCCCAGTCACGATTCTCGGCTCAATGGGATCCCGCATTTTATTCCAGCCTCAATTCTCGCAGCTTCACTTTCACCACCCGGATATAATCCTCTGTCTCCGGGTATGGCGGTATCCCGCCGTATTGGCGAACCGCTGACGGCCCGGCGTTGTAGGCAGCCAGGGCCAGGTCGAGACTGCCAAACTCATTCAGCATGTCCCTAAGATACCAGCTACCTCCGAGTATGTTTTCTCGCGGGTCGAAGGGATTGTCCACTCCCAGGAATCGGCTGGTTTCCGGCATGAGCTGCATGAGTCCCTGCGCTCCTTTGGGGCTTATTGCATTGGGGTCGCCACCGGATTCCACTTCGATGACCGCTCGGATCAGGTCCGGATCGAGCGAATACAGGCCGGCTGCTTCCTCGACCCACTGGTCTATACCCTCTGGTTTGTCCTCCATAATAGGGACGGGTTCTCCTGTCTCTACTGGCGGGAACATTTCCCTGAGTAAAGCAGCGAACCTTGAGCCAGCCAGGTTTCTTATCACCTGGCCTGCAGTTTCTTCTATCAGTTTCCAGAAGATGGAGATTGTCAGCAGGACAGCGGCTATTCTTCGCCTCATGGCGCCCTCCCTGATAAAGAAAAAGCGGGAACAGCAATGACTCTGCTCCCGCCTGTTGTTTGGATATGACCTTTAGTTCAGGCTTGCCGGATAGCCAGCCGTCGTATTTGCTCCGGCAGATCGTGAATGTCCTCCACGTAGATTACCTGATCTTTCCCGAGTTCGTGCTCCAGCGATTCCTTGTCGCTTCCCTGAACCCCGATTGTGATGACTTCGGTCTTGGATTGCCGGGCGAAGCGGAGGAGGTCGTCCAGACTGATCTGGCCGTGGATGTCGCCGTCGGTGAGCATGATCACGAGCTTCTTGCGGGCTGCGCTCTTCTGCGCCTGCAGCAGAGCTTCATACAGGGCGAGCGGGAAATTCGTGCCACCCCTGGCCGTAAGACCGGAGCCGATCCTGGCGGGCGCCTCACTGCCGCAGGTTTTGCTGCTTGCTTTGATCAGGTTGACCTCGGTGTCGAATCCGAGGATGGCCAGACGTGCCTGAGTAACAGGCTGCAGCGCCTCGTGAAATGTGGCGGCGACTTCCTTGGTGATCTCTTCTTTGTCCCCTGCCATGGAGCCTGAGCGGTCGAAGCAGAGGATGATCTCGGTTTCCACCGGGGCGCGGCCGGTCCGAAGGACGTCTTTTCTGAGGCGCGGTGCTTCCGGCCGGGTCTTGATCTCGTGGAAGCGCGAGGGGGCAAAGCGGCTGCCGGTGAGGCTTGGTTTCCGCCTGGCGATGGAGCGCTCGAAGAGGAGCGGCTTGAGGGCCTGCCTGAGTTTTCCGGCAACCTCGTGGTTAGCCGTGGCTGGTTCGGCTTGAGGGTCCGGTTCCATCATGTCCAAGGACGAGCCGCTTCCGAGGGCTTGCAGCTTCATCAGGGCAGCCTGGTCCTTTTTCTTCTCTTCGCTGGCTTCCTGGACCGCAACCGAGATGACGACCCTCTTCAGCTCTCTGGCAATCCTGGCCAGACCGCCCGAGTTCTGGAGATCCCGCGCGAGCTTGGCCAGGTTCTGGGCCGTCAGAGTGATTGTGATCTCCTGCCGCATTCCATTCAGAGCTTCATCAAGAGATTGTCCCTTCGAACCTTGCCGTGGCTTGCTGTCCTCCCAGAAGTCTTTCAGGACCTCGTAGAGTTCCTTGACCAGTCTGGGCCTGTCCTCCACGGGTGTCTTCCTGGCTTCCCGCATGATCGGCTTGATCCGCTCGAAGTATGGCTCCAGCGGGTGACCTTGCTCCAGAGATCGTACATCCTTTCCGCCCACCTTTATCCGGAGCTTTCTCAGGTAGTTTATGGCCAGGTGTATGAGCGCCTGGAGCTTATCATTCCTGGTGCCTAACGGCAGGTCGTTGAGATTGGTGGCCTGCAAATAGGTGGTGTTGACCAGACAGATGGTGAAGGGCATGCTGCCTTTCCATGCGCCGGGTACGAAGTTGAAATCGTTGCTGTCGCAGACGATGTTATCCAGCAGGTGCGGTTCCACGTGCTTCTCACCGCTCAACAGATGGGCCGCCTCATGATAGGCCAGGCCAACCGCGATGGAGAAAAGAAGCTCCACTGGCGCCTGGTCCACGAATTCTTCTCCCAGGAACATCCCCAGGCTTTCCCGGGTCATGGGTAGTTCGATCCGGGGTTTCTCCGTGTTGACCGAGCAGGGCTGGGGCGAGTCATCCAGGATGACGTCGATGCCGATAACCCGCCTCACGTAGTGGTGGATGTAAGCGGGAAGTTTCTCGATAATGGCTTTAACCATCTTATTCACCTCCAATCTGAGACACACTGTATGGAAACGGCTTCGCGAACTGCGAACTGTAGACAGTTCTCAGTCAAGCAGTCGTTGGAATACTGCTTGACTGCTGATGCCTGTGATGGACATTTTAGAAAAGTGCAATTGAGACAGAAAACAGAGGGATGAAGATCATGGACAATTCCATAGCAACCGAAGACATCGGGAACAATTTTGAGGATTTGATCGAACGCGTTTTCTCAGGCAAAGAGAGGCTTATCCTGACCCGGCGGGGAAAAAAGATTGCCGCCTTGATCCCGGTTGATGAGCTCGAGATGCTTGAAGCTATCGAAGACAGAATCGACTTGGAGGATGCACGCAAAGCTCTGGCCGAGGCCGCTGAGGAAGGCACAGTTGCCTGGGAGGATGTGAAAAATGAGGGAGGCCGTTTATAATCCCGGCCTCCCCTTTGATCGTTCATGAATCGCGGGTGATGACCTCGGATGGGATGTCCACTCCCACCGCCTGCCTGATCCGGTCCGCGGCGACTGTCCTTATTCCCACGTCAGGGATGCCGTTCAGGATGTGCTCGCTGATCGCGGTTACCAGATTATCCGGCTCGTGTGAGCGCAGGGCCCCGGTCCAGAGAACATCGGCCACCGCAGTGTAGCCTACGTCGTAGCCCAGGTCTTCTCCCTCTCCCCGCCGATTCAGTTCCTTGAACATGTCTATCCCGATCTGCCAGTTGATAGCCTGCTCAAAATCAGGAGCTGCCTTGTGCAAGGCTTCATACCCCGGCTTGCGCTTGACCAGGGATTGCAGGATGCGTTTGATCGTGTTGTCGTCCCTGGCGTAGTCCAAGTAGAGGATGGTCATCCGGCGTGTCTCGGCGTTGGAGAGGCGCTTGAGGTCATCGGTCAGGTACTTCTCGGATGAGAGCGGATTAGCGGTGATCAGGAACTGCACGTGAGAGAAGTCCACCCAGTCGATCACCTTGTTGTCCTTGCTCGACTGGATGGGGTAGAAGCGGTCGTGGTCCGTGAAGAGGCGGTAGAACTCCCGCCGGGTCTCGTCCGTGAAAGCGTTGTACTCTTCGAGGATCACGAGAAGCTTGAGGCCGAGCTTCTTGGTCTCTCTGGCCATTGAGCAAAGAACTCCTTCGAGTACGAATGTGCCGTTGGCGTTGAAGTCGTCCCGGTCGAATAGGCGGTCTCCCTCGAGCCTGGAGCTGGCGTCTATCACGTGCACTCCGTAGCCCTGGCGGTTGAGCCTGGCTCCGATAAAGCGCGCCATGGCCGACTTGCCGCTGCCGGTGGGCCCGATGATCGCGGTGCAGGGCTGGCCCTCGTAGATTCTCTGGAGCGCGCTGTCCAGTATCTTCTCGTCGGGGATGTAGCCTTTCGGGGCCCTGGCTTTCAGGTGCTCCGGCAAATCGGTTTTGCCGCAACCGTTCGCGCTCGTTTCGAAGAGGAGCTTGAGGAAGTTCGTGCCCTTGCCACGGGCCACGTGCTGCTGCCGCATGTAGGGGCTGATGAGTACATCGAACGGGTGCCGGTTGTGCTCTTCGCTCATCCTGGCGCCCAGCCTGCGGGCGAGATCCACCTGGTGGTTACGGAAAGTCTCGTCCTGGCAGTACTGATCCACGTCCAAGGTGCCGTCCAGCACATCGATGATGTCTTCCGTCTCGAGTAGCACCCGGTCGGTCAGGTCTCCGTCCGGTTTCCGGACCGCTCCGGCCAGGTACCAGTTGTCCCCATCCTTTTCCAGGTGAAAGACCGCCGTGGCTATCATGCCGGTTGAGCCTGATACTGTCGCCGCGGGGATGATGATATTGAGCAGGTCGTTCTCGTTCATTGTCTCACCTCGATCTTGATTGGTTCCTCAATGCGTCTCTCAAAGCGCGGGACGCGAATAACCGCTGGGTATGGATATCCCAAGGCCTGGACTACGGCGATGCCGAGGGTGCGCTTGATTGGCGGCCGCTGGATGACGCTTTTGGCTTCGGCCAGCGCGGGGGCTGCCTCGACCAGGGCCTGGGCGTCAGCGCGGTTCAGATGGAATGCGATGGTGGAATACACTTGCCCGTAAACGTTCTCCGGGATGTTCTTCGGGCTTTGCGTGGCGAGTACGAGCGTGATGTTGAACTTGCGGCACTCCATGACGAACTCGGAGATGCTGTCCCCGGCGCGTTTCAGGAAGTGCTGGGCTTCATCGATCACCACCAGAAAGCGTTGGGAGATACGCTTGTGCATGGCGTACTTGCCCGCCCGCTGGAGCCGGCCCAGGAGGAGCTGGACGAAGAGGCCCTGGTAGTAGTCTGTCATGTTGAAGGTGTTCACCAAGACTGTTTTGCCGCGCTTGAGGTCGGTGAGTATCTGCGAGACCACCGGGCTGGCCGTGCCGTCGATATAGTTATTGAGCACCCTCGCCTGCTTGCAGACCGCGTCGATGGTGGGTACAGTAGCGACTCCCACGGTTTTGCTTTGCCGGGTTTTGCGGTCGTTGATGGTTTTGCGGATGAGGATGAGGGGATCCGCGCTCAGGTCGTAGCGGGCCAGAGTCTGGATGAACTTGTCCGGCTCGCGGGTCTGCATGTAATTCCAGAGGTCGCGCATGGCCGTGGACATGTCCGGGAACTGCTCGAAGATGTCGCTCAGGCCGATTTCCTGCGGTGAGAGTTTCACCGGGCGATCGTAACCTACAGTGACCACCCGCTCGCTGCCCAGGGCGGTCACTCCGCGCGTGCCGTTGTCGTTGGGGTTGTCGGCTCCCAGGTCCGGGTGGCCGAAGACGAGCAGGGCCAGTGGCTCTTCGAGTGCGAGGTTAGCTGCGATCAACTCTTTAAGGAAGTTGGTCTTGCCGCTGCCGTTCTTGCCCACGACGAGCATGTGGCGGGTGAGGGCCCCGTCCACTGAGAGCTTGAAGGGCACCGCGGTGGTTTTCCAGCCGCTGGCCACCTTGCCGATCTCGAGGCCCTGCTTGCAGGGGTAGAGCCGGGCGATTTCGTCGCTCGTGGTCGCGCTGACCGGCTCGAAGAAACCGACTTCACCGGTGTACTCGCTGAGTTCTCCGCCGGGGAGGATCTCTCCGAGGGGTTCGATGACGAGCCGCTTGAAAAGTTTTTGCGTGGTGGCGTCATCCGGTCCGCGGCCGCTTGAAAGACATACCGCGGCAATGCGTGAGACTTCGGTTTCCGAGGCGAAGTCGTGGCCGTCTTCCACCCGGACCACTCTGCCCACTACCCGTCCTATTCTGACGAAGTCCAGGAGTTGGACTTTGCCTGAACGTTCGGCGTCTCTTTCGGCTCGGGCCAAGATGTGTCCGTTCTGGCTGCCGATGGTAATTCCGATGGCTTGTGTCATGCTGTCACCTCCATAAAAATGGAAGGGGACCGAGCCTTGATAAGTCCGATCCCCTTGTCCGGTTGATCCTGACGAAATCAACCCTGCCGCCAGTGGTTGATTTCAGATCTGAGTTAATGCTACCATTTCGCACACTTGTCCGCGAACGGGCAGTCTGTGCACATCCAGCTGCGGATTGGATAGAAGGCTTGCGCCTGGACCGCTCTCAGGACGCTCCGGGCAGTCTTGTAGAAGCGCTTGAGGTCGTCCATGCTGCGGCTGGTCTTGTAGGAGAGAAGCTTGTAAGAGCCGTTTTTCAAGAGGACATCGAAGCGCAGCTGGAGCTCGTCGAGAGTATGCCCCTGCCGGGCCATGACGTAGGAGTAGGCCGTGAGCTGAAGATCCTGCTCGACCTTGTCTTTATCATACGCCCGGGCGGCGGTTTTCTGATCCACCACGGCGATTGACTGGTTTTCCAGGCGCTCCACCAGGTCGATCCTGCCAGCCAGTGGGACGCCCAGGCTTTCGCCCGTATCCGGATCGATCAGGTCGACCGAGAAGGGCTGCTCTACGGCGAGGACCTCGCCGGGTTGGACGCTATCCTTGAAGGCTTTCAGCATGGCCTCGGCTGACTGGAGGAGCTTTTCGGCCGTGTTGCCGTTCTTGAAGAGGACCTTGTTCTCGGAGGATTCCTTCTCCCAGGCGGCATCGTAGATCGCCACAAGCTCCGGTATCGGCACGTCCCGGCTTTCCTGCCGGCCGAGGTAGTAGTGTTCGAGGGCCTGGTGAATGGCCGAGCCGAAGACGAGGCCTTCGGGCTTGAACGGCCAGGCCGCCTGTTCCACGTACTGGAAGCAGTACTTGAGCGGACATGCCAGGTAGGTCGAAATCTGGGTGTAGCTGATGTGGTCCTTCATTGTTATTTACTCCTTCCCGTTGTTCGGGGTCAGTTCCTGGATGATCTGCGAGGCTTCGGCGCGACTCAGTTCCAGGGGTTCCTTGCCGAAGCGCTCCTTCGTGAGAGCGATAACCTCTCCCTGTCCCAGGCCGCTGGATTTACCCAGTCCGTAGATGGCCGCGAGCTGACGGTTGGTCAGCTTCTTCGAGCCGTTGCCGGTAGCGGCTGAAGCATCCGGCGGGGTTTCTTCCTTTGGGGCGGGACTGTCCGCTGTCTGGTTCGGATTGGCCGCCGTAGCTTCAGCGTCCAGTGTTCCGGCACAGTTGACCAGGGCGTCGAGTGCCGCTTTGTTCAGGTCGTCGCCCAGGCTCGAGGCCTCGCCGGTGTTGCTGTCGGTTGTGATCCTGGTCTTGCCGAACTGTTGCCTGGTCACGGAGCCGGCGGATAATTCTCCCAGGACGATTATTTCCGAGTCCCTGAACTGGTGCTCGACGACCCGGAAGCTCCACTGATTGCCAAACTTTTCATCCAGTCGAGAGATGACGGCTGAGTTGTTCTGCATGGTCCTGTCCTCCTGGTGAGAAATGAAAAAGGGAGGAAAGCGCTTGCCTCCCTCCTGTCGAATAAAGAAAGCGGTAACCCGTTGTCAGTTCTCGTTCACGATCCGGATGGGCACTTGCGGGAATTCTTGCTGAAATTCCTCAAGGTTCCTGAAACAGGCGTGGTAGCGCCCGTTCAAGTCTTCATCCGTGAACTTGGCCCGGATCTGCGGCTCCTTGATGAATCCGGGGTCGTACTCCCCGACCCGGACAAAGTCAAAGCCGCGGGATCCGAAGTCGCCGAATCCCAGGTGCTCAACGCCTATCATGTGGAACAACCGGTGGGCTTCTCTCATGCAGGGTACGAGGAAACCGTCCTCGCAGACGATCACCCGGATCGGGCCGCTGTCTTTGTTGCCGCCGTTGTCGCTCATGCTTTCAGCCTCCACGTTCAATGGTTAAAAACGAAAAAACCCCGCCGGCTCGGTTCGAGCTTGCGAGGTTGGTAAGAAAAGACCGCCTGTTGGCGGATACCTGGCTGTTACTCTATGGCATCACCTCCTTGTTTACGGTTCAGGTCAGCCTTCAATCGGGCACTCGAAGATATGAAACTCCGTGCCGCCGGCTGCCTTGCACTCGCGCGAGATCTCGTCATTGATGTCGTGCTTGGCCAGCCACTTTTTCTCGGTCTCATTCGCTGACTTGCAGCTTTTGAAGACCCGCACTTCTTCCAGTAATCCCTGTAACAGTTCCACGGTCACAAATACCTTTTGAATTCCTTTGCTTCCATCCATGTCTTTCACCTCCGTCAGTAGTCTTCCGGGAAGAGGATCGTAAACACGTCCTCGCCATGGGGGCCCGCGCCCTCGTCGAGGATGCCCCAGAGCTTGCGGCCTTCTATGATGACAGTCCACAAGTTCGGATTATCCGGGTCGGGTGTTTTCATCTTCTCCCGGAGTTCCAGCCATGTTTGGCTGAGCTGGCTTTCGTTGAGTTCGTGCACCACGTGGGCCGTGGCCACGACAATCAGCCGGCGCTGGGGTGCATCAGCAGTTAGGAAATTTGCTTTCATGGTTTCACCTCCTTGGTTGATGGTCCTTCGACCGCGATGAAATCAAAGTCGAGGTCGACCCTCTTGTCGATAAGCGCCCTTGCGGTGTCCGCAATTCCAGCTGCGGAATTTTCTCCGGCGGATTCGAGCACCACGTTGCCCCTGAGATGCCGGGCGATGAATATCCCGAGGATGAGCTGATCTAGCGGCTTGTCCTCTAAAACCGGGAAAGGGTCGCCTTTCTTGCGTTCGCCCTGCGGTATCTTGAGGTAGGAGTGGTCGGTGAAAAACCGGTCGAGGCTGGATTCGAGGGCTTTGTAGCGTTCGGTCGCCAGAGTGACAAGTTTCTCGAGGAGCTGTTCCTTTCGCCCGGTCATGCTGATTTCGCAGGCGGCAAGGATCTCCTTGACGAGCTCGTTCGTGGAGTCTTCCGTGGGATATCTTTGCACCGCGAAACGCTTGAGCGCCGGTCCCCGGACGCTCATACAGGCAGAGGGCGGACAGGGATTTTTCTCTCCATAGCGAAAGCCGTCGAAAGTAAGTTTGATGTTCGGCTCTTCGAGCATTTTCCCGATTGTGTCGAGAGTCGTGTTGAAGCACCAGGCGCCTGTTCCGCAGCTCCATCTGCTGGCAAAGCTTTCCGCTTTCCGGCGTTTGACCGGGTCCGCTTCAGGATCGGGCATCACATGGATCGTCTCCCCCTCGACTTCGCACAGGAAATACAAGTCCATCTCGCTCGGCCTTTGCTGCTCCTGAAGCTCAAGGCCAAACCAGTCGAACCGGCGGGTGAGGGAGAGGAAGCCATCCGGGGTCGTGATCTTCTCCAGGAACGATGTCTTCCTGAAGTTCGGCTCTTTGACCGCGCAGGCGATAAGAGCCTTGTCCTGGCCCGTGAAGTCGTCGACTGCGGTTATGCGTGAAAGGTCATAGTTGTCGAGGTCTTTGTAACCGCTGAGCTTGATCTGCTTGTACTTCTGCTTGAGGAAGTCCCGCAGGTCATTGAAGTCCGGATAGACTTTCTGGGCGAGTTCGCGGGCAATCACGTGGTACCATTTGCCTCGCAGGCATTCCACCGCCAGTTCGACCAGCCGCGGGTAATCGAGTTCGTCCACGAACCGGATACGCTCGGCGATTCTGGCCAGGTTCGCTTCAAGATCGTAGCGGGAGTAGTAGAGATTAGATTCCTCCAGGTCCACTCCGTATCCCAGGCCGGCCAAGTGCGGTATTTTCATCTCCGGGTCATTAAGGAGTGCGTAAAGCTGTCTTCGCAAGCTTTCGATTTCCCGCCCGGTGATCTCGCTGTCCATGAGGCTGGGATGGATGCCCCGGAAGATAATGTCCGGGAGGGGCGCATCGGTTTCCTTATACCGCAGCCGATTGAATGCCGGGATGTCCATATCCGCCTCCAGCCAGAGTCTGATAGTCTTCATTTTCTACCCTCCGCGACAAGCCGGCTGAAGGTCTCGATGTCCTGCTCGATCAGCCGCTCAGTCTCGGCTATATCCGCCGTGGTGAAGGTTTTCTTCGCAGCCAGGACTTTCACCCTTTGGATGGCGATGAGCTTTGTCATGTCCGACCCGCGTTCGATAAGCCGTTCCACTTCTCCAGCCATTTCGATGTTGCGGCCTACCAATTCAGGGATACAGCCGTGGCCGAGCGCTTTTGGGTCGATGTGGGCGCTCAGGCTTTCCAGCAGTTCCCGCGGCACGGTTCCAGGCCGGTGCGCCTCCACCTGGAGAGCCGTGTAGGCCAGCAGGGTCACATCCCCGTTCCTGGTTAGCAGGTCGTTCCAAGCCTTGCTCGCCGCCAGTTCTCCCACGTTCTCGGTAACCAGGATTTCGGTCTTCCGGAGAAGGTCCCCGGTTGTGAAGAGCTCATACACCAGCTCGACCTTATCCCCGCCACCGTTCTCTTCGAGGCAGTCCTTAAGCAGGTCGAAACAGATGTCGATCTTGTGCAGGCTTGTCTCCCGCTTGCCTTGCTCCTCGTTGATGCCTGCCGGAATGCTCGCCCGGATTACGTACCGGGTGGATTCGGCCATTGCCGCAGGCTTGGTTCCGTTCATTTCTGCTTTGGCCAGTTCCACCGAGTAAGTTGCTATGATGCTTCGATACATGAACCCGAGCCGTCTGCCATCCAACCGGATGTCGTTGTCGGTCTCCCGGGCGAGCAGGTCAGCGTAACGGGCGAGGAATGTTCCCATGCCGTTCACTTTGACTGAAAGCCGTATGAAGTGAGTCCCGGCCCGTTCGAGCAGCGCTGTCACCTCTTTACCGCAGGCCGCGACTTCTCCAGGATCCACGGTCTTTACGTTCGTCTGGTTGTTCCAGACTTTGAGCGCGGGAGCGTCGTCGCCGTTGATATGCCCTGCCACTTTCACCCGGTCGCCCTCGCTCATGTCCAGGAGTTCGGGCGGATAGATGAACAGGGCAAAGCGTCCCACAAGGGCTTCGTCCAGCTCCTGGGTCGCCGTGTAGGAGAGCGGGTTCATCGCCGCCCAGACCCAGGTGGCCTTTGTATCGTAGCCCATGATCTTGCGCGAGCGGATGATCTCGAGCCACTTGTTCTGCATCTCGGGCAGCGCCCGGTTGAGCTCGTCGATGAACACGAACTCCTTGTCCCAGAGTGTCACCTTGCTCTGGATGTAGCGCACTTCGCCTTCCTGGAGCTTCTTGATGTCCGGGTAGCCGAGGACGTCCTCGAAGAGAGCTTTCGAGGCGTCGTAAGTGATGAAACGCCTGCCCAGGGCCTCGGCGAACTTGATCGCCAGGTGGGTCTTCGCGGTGCCGTGGCTCCCGACCAGAAGCAGCGGGTCGCCCGTAAGAATGCCGGCCAGGAGCAGGTTCTCGTCCCGCTCGTTCCAGCCGTAAATGCCGAGCCGTTCCAGTATCATGGTTCTCATACCTCCTTGTCCGCTTAAAACAAAAGGGAGCGGATGTCGCTTGACAGGTATCCGCTCCCGAAAGAAAGAAACATGGATGAAGATTACCTACCTCATCTCCTCTAACTGCACTGTCTCGCCGAACGGCTGGAATTCTGGGCAGTCGATCCGTCCGCCGAACAGGATGGTGAGGATACTAACCCTCCGCCTCGACAGTTCTTCTGCGAGTGCGATGTCCAGGTGCGCATACCCGTCGGTGATCACCACCGCCTTGTCGAGGTTCTTTTCTATGATCGACCGGGCAACGCAGTTGAAATCCGTTCCCCAAGTGGTTTTGATATTGCCCCGGACAAGATTTTTCAGGACCGTTTCCACCACCTGGTTGCTGAAAAGGTAGATTGTGGTCACCTCCCCGCCGAGCTTGGCGATGGCGCCGAGGATGTCCGGCAGGTGCTCTTTAACGCTCCCGGACACGTCCAGGTAGATCGCAAGGCCGGTCTTTTTCACCGCTGGTCGAGGGTGGCGGTTGTGGAAATATCCCGGCCAGCATACAGCGGCGAGCAGCACCATGTCGCGTTTCGAAGGAAAGAGCGGGATGGGCGAGGTGCTCCGCCGGTGCTCCTGGCCCTGCTCTTTGAAGCGGTCGAGCTTGCGCTTGGTGGTGTAGCGTTCAAGCAGTTTGCGGGAGAAACTCAGCTTTGAATCCAGCACCTCGATGAGCAGACTCTCGAGAATATCGCTGTACCCGGACTGTCTATCCTGATTTTTCAGTGACTCTTTTATGTCCGCGGCGATGGAAGCCGTCGTTTCGGCGGGAAGCCCGGAGGCTTGGCCTCTCCCGTGGCCGCCGAGCAGCGTGAAGTTTACCACCGGCGACATGGGCAGTATGATACGCAGGGTGCGGATCAACTCTCCTGTGCTCATTTTCCGTTCCGGGTAGTATCGGTGAACCCGGTAAAGCGCCTCGTAGACCTGTTGGAGCGAGCTGTTCCGCAGGTCGCTATTTAACCTGAGCAGGCCGGGCAGGCCGGTTGCCGGATAGAACCGTTGAAACAGGTCGCCGTAGGCCGAATGGGTGGAGTAGATCTGGCTGATCGTGGCGTTGATCACCGCGTCCGCGGCGATGTTCTCGATAGGACCGGAGTTGTAGATAAAGTGCCCGAACACGTGGTGCAGCGTCTCGTGAAAGATGAGGCTGAACAGATCGGCGGGAGTCTTGACGTGTTCCTCGACGAATGCGGGTTTGTAGCTCAAGGCGCCGTCCCGGCTGATCGCGGCTGTCCCGCATGAGGGATCCGGAGTGACCTTCTCGATAAACCGGGCGGTGAAACTTTCGAAGCCCAGGGCCTTGCGTAGAACTGTTCGTACTGTGGCCAAAGTGATGTTCATGCTAACACCTCCAGTGAGATGACCGGGCTCAGGTCACGAGTCCTGACTGAGTCCGGTATATTGAGGGATAAAATCCGAGAATGGGCAGTACAGCCTTCCGGCTGTCTCTTTCTGCCTGTTTTGCCTCTGGAAGGCCGGAACAGGCCGAATTTGCGGTGCTCCGTGTTCAAGACCCGAAACGCAAATACAAAAAATGCGGCGGCAGTGAAATCGACTTCAGTTGGGCTGAAGGATTAAGCTCGCCGCAATTTGGTGTAGTTGAAATTATTTTTGATTGGGATTATTTGCGGTGGTGAGATTTTTCGGAAGGCTTTTTCGAATTCAAACTCTCAAGGTAGGTCTCGTGACCCGGGTATCGGAGGGTGTCATCCCTGAGCAGCTCGATGATGTAGTCCAGCTTGGTGTGGATGTCCGTGAGGAGTTTCTCGATGGTGGTTTGTGTCATAACTCCTTGGTAGTGAAGCGGAGTTTATAAAAGTTGCGGTTTCGGGATGGAAATGGTCAAATATGAATCTGACTCGGAAGTCAAAATGGCGGGGTTTGATTCGACCTATGTGACTGGCTTGACCGACAGCTAAAATAATGCTGCACCGAACAGGAAAACATATGGGCGATGCCGCTGGCGAAGCTCTTGATATGCTTGGGGCCCAACTTGTTTTGCCTGGATGATGCTTCTGCCCTTTCCACTAATTTCAATCCCGGCGCTTCGTCTTAACCAGATAGGTTCACTCCGGCTGCCAAGCGCAATCTGCCCAATACGCTTCGTAGCGTTTCACAAAGTTTTTCATCTCCCGGATGTTGGCGGCAGGTTCGCGGCAGGCTCTGGCACATGTAGAAACGACATCCCGGTAGAACTCCGGAGCGACAGGCCTGATGCCGTCATAATTCATAAGCAAGTCCGGAAGGCGTTCAGTGGTTTTTGCTCCACGAGGTGCCATCACAATACTCGGGGGTTCACCGTATGTGTTGATCAACGCGTATCGCCAGCTTGGGTCTGCGGCTCCCTGGCGAGGGACTATCTCACAGGGACGTGCATCTCCGCCTTTGGAAATGGATTCGTAGACCTCCTTGATAGCCTGGGGTTTGTGGGCCACCAGAACATAAGGCCCGGCCCCAATATAACTACCCATGCTTTCGTCGTATTCGATGCCGAGCAAATCTTCTATGTCAAAACGCGCATGCCGGTCAAGGGACGCCTTCCCCGAGGTGAACCATTGAAGTTCCCGCAGGGTGATCCCGGCACACTTGGCAATCTCTGCAG
>CAZRPI010000032.1:0-24285 GCA_964601865.1 uncultured Pelobacter sp.
CCGGTTTATAATCGGTTGATTGGCAATTGTCAATAACTTTTTGATTGCGATTTTTGAGGACAACCGGAATATCAGGGAATGACCGGAATATGCGGGGAATATTGTCCGTCGATTGTTGATGATGGTGAGTGAGCCCGACTGAGACCCCGGGCGACAGAATAACCAATCGTGGGGCGCTTTGCGCCATGACAAAGCTCAATCATCAGCAATGGCAGAAACATCACTAGCGGCGTTGGACTCCGGCATAACGTTCATTCAGTCCTTCAGACGCCATGGACTCAGGCCATTGTCAGGGAAATTCCCTCGTCTCCCGCAGTACCCTTACCCTTCTCCAGGCCCCGCTCCGGAAACGGATCGACCAGATCAGCGCCGTGGCAAAAACGAAGAATGTTGCCAGGCTCCACTCCGAAACCAGGCCGGGCGCGAACCGGTCCACCAGCCAGAGCAGGACCAGGAACAGGGCGGAACAGACCAGGAAGGCGCGGGCAAGCCAACGGGTATCACCGGCCGCGGCCAGGACACAGCCGATCATGACGTTGGCCGCATCGAACACGCAGTAGAAGGCCACGAACTTCAGGAGCAGCGTCCCCTCCGCCACGATCCGGCCGCTTTCCGGACCGTTGCCCGCGAAGACCGACATGAGGGGTGCCGAAGCAGAGGCGTACAGAAGCGCCATTGCCAGCATCCAGATTTCGCAGAGCGCAAGCGACTGCCAGCCGATGGCGGGTACTTCGTCGTCCCTTCCGGCGCCGCGCGCATGTCCCACCAGCACCCCTGCCGCCTGGCCCAGTCCCAGGGCCGGGAAAAATGCCAGGCCGTTGATCCTGAAGGCGATGCTCGAGGCGGCCAGTTCCGCCACCCCCAGCCGTCCCACGACCACCAGAAACAGGGTCCAGGCCGTCAGTTCCCCGCTGATGCGCAGTCCCATGGGCGCAGCCAGCGCCAGAAAGTGGCGGAACTTCCCCGGGTCGAACCGCCGGGCCACCGCATCGGAAAATCCGCCCCACACGAAAAAGGTGGTCGCATAGAGAAATGCCGCCACCATCTGCGCCGTGACAGTGGCAAGAGCAGCGCCCTCTATCCCCAGCCGCGGCAGGTCCCACTCGCCGAGGACCAGCCCCCAGGCCAGTATCGCATTGACCGCCAGAGAGAAAAAACTGATCGCCGTAACAACGGCCGGCCGCCCGATTCCCGAGAGCCAGCCGGCCAGAGCGCTCCCCAGGACCGGGAAAAATGCCCCCGCCATGCAGATCCGGAAATAATCGTACTCATAGCACGCCACCGGCGGCAGGTGACCGGCCATGAAGAACAGCTTTCCGATCGGCCGGGCCACAACGAAACCCAGAATGCCGGAAAACAGTGATGCGTATATCCCCAGCCAGGCCGACGCCCGCACTCCGTGGCCATCGCCGCGCCCGTGACAGTGGGCCACGAACGTGCCGGCATAGCCGGCAGTACCGAACAGAAACCCCTGGAACAGTAACAGCGCCATGCTCGCCGGCCCGATGGCGGCAACCGCTTCGCTGGAATGGCGCGACAGGATGGCGGCATCGATGATCTGCATCAGGGTGATGGCCGAGGTGGAGAGCATCATCGGCCCTGCCAGCTTGAGGAGGGGTGGGATGTGTTTGAACATGGAATTACCGGATTGTACTTATTCCGTCTGCGGGCCTGACGACAATTCCCGAGACCACGGAACATCTGAAGTTGTCTGTTCCCACTTTACAACTTTCAGGTCGAGAACGGCAATGCTGTACAAAACCGGCACGAGAAGCAGGGTGATGAAGGTGGCGATGGACAGGCCTCCGATCTGCGCGTAGCACAGGGGCTGCCACAGGGGGCCGCCGTGCAGGGCCAGC
The DNA here is from genome assembly GCA_964601865.1 of uncultured Pelobacter sp. Taxonomy (GTDB): domain Bacteria; phylum Desulfobacterota; class Desulfuromonadia; order Geobacterales; family Pseudopelobacteraceae; genus Pseudopelobacter. Next base: position 1,860 of record CAZRPI010000032.1, read on the forward strand.
GGAAAGAGGGCGATGACGGTGGCGGCCACGGTGATCATTACCGGCCGCAGCCGCTGGATACCGGCGTCCACCAGGGCCTGTTCCAGCGGTTCGCCCTTTTCGTGCTCCTCCTCGATGAAGTCGAACAGCACGATAATGTGGCTCACGATAACCCCGATCAGGCTGGCAACCCCCAGGAAAGCCATGAATCCGAAGGGAACCTGCATGATCCATAACGCGGCGACCGCTCCCACGACACCGAAAGGTGTGGCCGCAAAGACCAGGAATGGTTTAATCGCGTTCCTGAACTGCAGCAGAAGCGCCAGGAAAATGCCGGCCACTGAGATCGCGAGCACCAGCGCCAGGTCAAGGAAACCGCGAAGCTGCTTGTCATGTTCTCCACCGATTTCAATCCGGTACCCCGGCGGCAGAGTGCGCTCCAGAGCCTTCAGCTGCGGAGCGATATCGTTCGTCACTTCCGAGGGGAGCGACCCGGCCTTGGGAAACGCGCGTACGGAAATGGTGCGGAATCGCTCCAGGCGGACGATTCTGCCTTCCTGCATCTGAATTTTCGTGGTGGCGAACTGCGCGATCGGGACCTTCGTCGGCTGTTGCGACGAATAGGCATACAGGTTACCCACATCGGCCAGTTGCGCCCGTTCTTCCGCCATGGCGCGGGCGACCACCGGTATCTGCTTGTCACCCTCGCGCAGGGTGGTCAACGTCTGACCGCTGATGGTCGCGGCCGCTGACTGCGCGATATCGTAATTAGTCAGGCCGGCCAGATTGGCGCGATCGGCGTTCACATCGAGCGCAACCATGGGCTGGGCGTCCTGCCAATCCGTGTGCACCCGGCTTGCGTGGCTGCTGGAGCGTAAGATGTTTTCGACCCTGGACGTCACCTCCCTCAGTCCTTGAATATCGCTGGTTTCCTGTTCGGGGCTGACGTCGGCGCGGGTGGAGATGCGGATCTCAACCGGGCTCTCCACCGGGTTGATCTGCAGTTGCCTGACGTCGCAACGCGCGCCCGGCACGGAACCGGAGAGGGCTGCCTGCAGGACCGGAACCAGCCTGGGAGTGGCATTCTTGTCCGCGACCTCGATCAGCACCTGGGCGTAGTTGGCCTGCTGCAGTTCCGGCGAGACCGTAAACCAGAAACGGGGGCCGCCGCCGCCGACAAATGTGGTCACGTAACGCAACAGTCCTTCAGGCCGGACCCCTTCGGAAGGATGTTCGCGGCCGTACTGCTCCACCGTCCGGCGCACAATATTCTCCACCTGCCTGGCCGTATCATTGGATGCCTCGACCGACGAACCGTTCGGCAGCCAGATATTCACGTACGACCAGTACTGCACATCCTCCGGAAAGTAGGCGGTCCTCAGACATGCGGCCAACAGCCCCCCGGCGATCAGACAGGCCACGGCGCCCGCAAGCACCTTCCAGCGATGGGCGATGGCCCCCCTGGCGACCCTGGCGTAGAAGCCGGTGAAGCCGCTGCGGCGCCTCTCCTCCAGACTTTTTTCCTTCTTCCGGGGGATTCGCAGCAGGTAATATCCCAGGAGCGGCACAAAGGTCATGGAAACCACGCGGGAGGCCACCAGCGAGCAGGCCATCACGATGGGCAGACTGTACAGATAGGTACCCGTCGATCCCGAAAGCATCAGCAGGGGGAGGTAGGCGGCGATATTGGTGATGGTGGCGTACAGAATGGCGCGGGCCAGACGGGTCGGCCCGAGCCACGCGGCGACAATGCCTGGATGCCCGGCGGCCAGGGAATGTTTGATGGAGTCCCCGGCCACCACGGGATCGTCTACCAGCAGACCGAGGGCGATGATCAATGCGGCGACCGATACCTGCTGCAGGTCGATACCCAGCACCTGCATCATCCCCAGCGTCATGGCCAGTGTGATCGGGATGGAAATCGCCATCACCAGAGCGGAGCGCCACTCCCAGAAACCGAGCCAGGAGATGAGAACCACGAGCACAATCGCCTCGTAGAGGGCACTCATGAAAAGTTCGAGATTCTCTTCCACCTGCAGAGGCTGATCGGAGGTGTGCGCCAGGATCAGATCGTCGGGCAGATAACGCTTGACCGCCCGCAACTGAGCCGACACGTTCGCGCCGAACTGGGCGATCTGTTCGCCCTCGCGCATCTGGACGGCCACGGTAACCGCGCGGCTGCGACGCCATTGGCCGTTCGCGTCCCTCCAGGTGAGGAAGTTCAGAAATTTCGGGGGGAGTTCATAACTGCGCGAAATCTGCGCCAGATCCCGCAGATAGACCGGTGCGCCCGTCGACGTTGCGCCCACCGCGATATCGCCGATCGCATCGGGCGTCCGGAATTGTCCGGAAGGAATGATATTAACGTTCTGCCGGCCGACCTCCAGCACCCCGCCGGATGCGGTGACGTTGCGGGCGTTGAGCGCGTTGCCGAGATCAGCCGGCTTCAGTCCGTAGGCAGCCAGCCGCTCCTGCGAATAGTCCAGATTAATCGTTTCCGGCAGAACGCCCGAACGGTTGATCTTGGATACTTCCACCACGTTTTGCAGGTTTCTTCCGATCAGGTCGGTGAAGCGCTCCAGCTCCGCGTAGGTGTATTTGTCCCCCGCCACCGATGCCAGGACGGACCCGGTATCCTCGGGGCGCCGAATCACGGCTATGCCCCAGGCGTCGGGAGGGATCTCCGATTTTTTCAGCCGTTCGGCTATGAACTTCTGGCCGTAGACGTTCAAATCCCCGTCGCTCGCTGACGTCCGTACGTCCAGCCCCATGAATCCGGGCCCCTCCAGCCAGCGCGCATCGGAAATGATCCCGTCGCGGACGGCGGTCTGCCGGAACTCCTGCACCCCGCGCCTGACCAGGTCGGCGGATACGGAACAGGGGTAGCAGTATACCATGCTCGCCCGCCGGGGCGAGTCCGCCTCGCTCCCTCTCGCATCCGAAACGGCCTTCCGGATGGCTCGCGCCCGCACCGCAATTTCAACCTCGCTGACCCTGGGGCTGGCCACGGTCAGCATCAGGGCCACGGTATCCCCGAAATCGCTGTTGAACTGGATGGGGCTGGCGCCTCTGGGCAGGCGCGGCATCACCCCCGCCAGCTTCAGATGGATGTCGCTGAACTGCTTGCGCGTATCCTTGACGTCCTCATCCAGCTGCACATAGACGATGGACAATCCCGGCAGCGAGAGCGAGCGCACCCCGTATTCCGATGGCGCGGGCTTCTGGAGGAAGGCATTCTGGGAAACGGCGTTCTCGATGGGACGTGTGATCAGCTGCTCGACCTGTTCGGCGGTCGCGCCCGGCCAGCTGCACGAAGCCACGGCAACCCGCACCGGGATATACGGATCCTTCCGCTTCGGCATCCTGAGATAACCGTACCATCCCCACAGAAAAACGGCGAACAGAAGCACGATTGCGACATGGCGGTGTTCGACGAAATACCGCGCCGTGTTGTGGGTGTGGCTGATTATCTCGGAATCGCTCTTGTGTGCCACGCCTCTCCCCCGGATCAGTGGATGAACTGCAAACGGTCGCCGCTGTGCACCAGGCTGGCGCCGGTGATGATGACCCGATCGCCCGGTTTGAGCCCGCTGGTAACTTCGATCTTGTCACCATAGGCTTCGCCGATCTGGATCGTTCGCGCATGCGCCACATAACCGCCGGCCACGGGTTGCGGTTCCATGACCATGAACCCGTTCGGATCCTGCGGAGAACGAAGGACGGCTGCCAGGGGGATTGCCGTGACCTGCTGGGGACGTGACTCATGTAGCGCGAGGTTGGCGATCATTCCCGCCTTCAGCCGGCCTCCGGGATTGGCCAGCGTCACTTCCACGGAAAAGACCCGCGTTTTCGGGTCGGCATTCGGAGCAATGGAGGTAACCCGGCCTTCGAAGTCACCGGCAGCTTCGGTGTTGATCGGAATTTTCTGTCCGAGATGTACCAGCTGCATCGACGTATCGGGCACACCGAACGAAACCCGTACCCACCGGGTGTCAATCAGCGAAAAGGCCGGCATGGACGGGCCGACCAGGCTGCCGACGTCGATGTTTCTCCTGGCAATAAAGCCATCCCGCGGCGCCCGGACAATGCCGTCGGCGAGTTGCGTTCGCGCCAGCGAGAGCTGCGCCTTCGCCTCCCTGACCGAAGCGGCCGCCGAATCCAGCTGCGCCTTTGCCTGGTCGTATTCCGGTTTGGTGGCGCTGCCGCTGGCAAACAGCGTGGCAGCCCGCCCGAAATCAAGTTTCGCATGATCATGGGCAGCCTGGGCCCTGGCCAGTTGCGCTTCGGCCTGATGGATGCGGTCCTGGTACTCGGCGGGGCGCACGGATGCCAGAACGGCGCCCGCCCTGACAAAATCCCCGACGTCAAGGGAACGCACACGGCCGTCCGCGCCGCGAACCTGCCGGATTGATCCGACGTATCCGCCCGACTTGAACGCAAGCTCAACCTGCTCATTCGGCATGACGGTAGCGGAAAACCTGGCGACCTTGCCGACCTGAACCTGCTCCGCCGCGCCTACCCGCACCGGGACAGCCGATGGCGTAACCGGCTGGGATGACGTACCGCACCCCAGGGCTGTCGCAATCAGGAACCCGAGTCCTATGGCTGCTATGCTCTTCATACGCCCCTACTCTTCCCCCATCGCTTTCTCGAACTCCGCACGGGCCGTCCAGAACCCCGCAAGCGCCTGCTGGTACTGGTACTCAGCCTGCGACAACGCCGCCTGCTGATGCAGCACATCGGACAGAAGCACCGCCTGCTGCCTGTAACGATCGGTCACTTCCCGCAGCTTGACCCGCTCGGCTTCGCGCATGTCAGCCTGCGCCTCCAGCAGCATGCGGGTCTGCCTCGTTTTGCGAAACCTGTCTTCCACATCAAGCAGTATCTGTTCCTCGGCATCCCGCTCCGCGACCGTTTTCTGCCCGATGGCCGCCTTGAACTCGGCAATGCGGTGCTTCTTGAAGCCCCAGTCGAATGGCTGCCATTGAAAGAGGAGTCCCGCGTGCCAGACGTTCCGCGGCAGAAACTGAACATTCGGAAAGGAGAGATAGCTCATCTGCAGGCTGATGTTGGGTATGTATTCCGCCCATTCCCGTTTCTCATCCATCCGGGCAATCCTGGTCTGCAGACGCGCCTCGCGCAACTCCGGACGCTGATCCAGCGCCAGCTTCCGGGCGCTCTCCATATTCAGCTCGGCGTCATCGACAACAGGCTGAATTTCCAGAGAAAACCGGGCTCTCAAGGCTCGACCCAGGAGATGGTTCAGGCTCTGCTTCTGCAGCTCAAGGGCATCCTGCAGGGCGAGCAGTTGGCAGCGCTGCTGTTTCAGCCTGGCCTTGACGGTCAGCGAGTCGGACGCCAGAACCGTTCGAGCGTTCAAACGCCGGTCCGTGAGCCCGGAAAGCTCTTCCAGGTACTGAACGCCCGCCATGGCGCTCGCCACTTGCGCCTGCAACTGTACCGCCCGATAATAGGCATCCGTAACTTTCAGCCTCACGTCCTGCCTGCCGGCCCGCACATCTTCCCGGGCGAGTTCGGTCCCCAGCCGGGCCTGCTGTTCGGAAAGATACACCTTGTACAACTGGGTCAGCGGCTGCGACGCGGAAGCATACACGGCAGCGGAGAACTGCCGTGACCGGATCGTCGCATCCCTTCCCGGGATCGGGCCGGTACCGGGGTAGGTGCCGAAGGAGCCGGCGGGAATGGTAAACTCCAGAGGCTGCAGCAGATATCCCGCCAGAGCGTAGGTTTCCAGCTTCGGCAGATAATTCGTTCTAACCTGCGCCTCCTTTGCTCCGGCCTTCTCCACGTTCAGGGCTCTGATCCGCACCTCCCGGTTATTGTCCCGGGCAATCCGGATTGCTTCTTCCAGTGTCAGCAGCGGAGAAGATGACTCCATTTCCAGAGCCTGCCCACAGCCCATCGGGACCGCCGTCAGGTCGAGCGCCAGAAGTAACAATAGGAAAAGGAAACGATACATACCGTTATTGGTGGGAGCCTGTCTTGAAGACTGACAGAAGTGTTGACAGCACCTGCTGAACGATGCGTTCGCCGGAAACGTCCTCAATTGTCGCAAGGCCGTCGATCGCAAGCATGGTGAGGCCGTGGACGGTCGCCCATGCGTGGAGGGCCGCAATCTCCAGCTCGGATTGTTGGGTGAGGGTGGGGAGCAGGACCCCGGTACGCGCGCCTCGGAGAAGGAGCTCTTCCAGGAGCGACCGGGTGGCTGAGCCTGCCGTCAGGACCTGTTCCGGACGCCAGTCACGGCCACTCGGGGCGGAGTTGAACATCAGGCGGTAAAGGGCCGGACTCTTGGAGCCAAACCTGATATATGCCACCCCCATTTTCATCAGAGCCTCCTGGGGATCGGCAATACCCGCAATAGCGTTCGTGAGTTCAGCCCGGAGCAGGTTGTGACCCGCGGCCGCCGCGGCATCGATCAGATCCCGCTTGTGCTCGAAATGGTTGTAAGGCGCACTATGGCTGACTCCAGCCCGCCGTGCGACCTCTCTCAGGGAGAAATTCCAGTCCATCCCCTCCTCCGCAAGTTCTAGCGCAGCGGCAATGAGCGCCCTGCGCAGATCACCGTGATGATAGGCCGTTGTTTTTCTGGTGGAATCCGTTGCTGTCTCAGTCATAGCAGCATGAGTAGCACCAAAAATTGACACTGTCAACATAATATGGACAGTGACCACATTGCTCTGAGATACGGCGCTTCTTCGCCGAGCATAAGTTGAGGCCAGGATTCACGGCGCATGGCGTACCGGAGGTGAAACCTGGCCTCTGCCTTACAACACGGCTTGCACAGGGCAATCAGTGGGCGGTCATGCCCTGTATCAGCCGGCAATCCGACTCCTGACAGCCGATGGCAGTACCCTTCTTATCGACAGCCGGATCATACCAGATGGTCAAAGTCCTGCTATTCTGCAGTGCAAAAGTTATCACATCCAGAAATCTGCCCGCGGTAGCTGCATCGCTTGTCCCGTAGGCGAACCAGTAAAAGCTGGTGCCGGCGGGCGCGGTCGAGCAACGGACGTGAATCCGACTGCCACCAACTTTTTTCGTAAACACACCCACTTCGGTCGGTGTGCAATGAAACGTGTCCGCACTCGCCGGACGAACCGCAAAGCAACCGGCCACAATGCAGGCAAAAACGGCAATCCGCAACACCACTCCACATATGTCTTTAACCATGTTTTCCCCCTTATTAATATTTATTTGCACCACGGCAGCGACTTTAGCAGTACTGGATATTATTGCAATCAAAAAGTATCCGACCGGACCGCCAACAGGCGCCATTCAACCCGACAATCCACAAAACCTCGACCCGGAACGAATCTTTCAGGGCTTTGGTCGCGGCTGCTATACCACCCGCACTCCATTACCCTTCTGCCGCATTCACCTCGGTCATGCCGCGGATCATGACGGACTGTTGCCCTGACGGTGATTTTTCGGTATCATCCGGCGCATGATAATTTGATGGAGTTGACCGTGGCCAAAGAGAAGATCAGATTCACCATTACCAGCGCCGACCTTGCGACGGCGTACAGCTGCGACTGCCAGAAATGGATCCGGCACCTCGCCGCCAACGGCCTGAAAACGGATGACCTGCACCGGCTGATCGGCGGCAGATTCCCGGGGGGCAGGCTGTTCGTGCTCGACATGCTGGAGTTCCTGCGCAAATCCGATCCCCATCTCGACCGCTTCCTGACCGGCCGGGGCGGCATCCACCCGGACGACCACCTGTCCATAGAGTACGCCTCGGTGCGCCAGCTCCTGAACGGGGAATTTCCCGAGCTGGTTGAGAGGATTGCCAATGGGGAGCAGACAAGAAAGGTGATCAAGCGCCGGCCGGGGGGTAGATAGACATGAAACTTGACGAGTTCTGCGCGAAGCTCAACGAAGCCCTTTCCGCCCAGGCCGATTCAGAGGCCAGACTCGAAACAGCCGTCAGGTACCTCTGTCCGGCCTTCTCGGTAACGGCTGAGGAAGTTGCCATCTTCCGCCTGGACGACAGGGGAGAGACGCTCACCTTCATCTGGCCGCCGAAACTGAGGACTTCAGGCGAGATCCCCCTCTCCGCCGCAAGTCCCCTCGTGGCGCAGACGGCGCGCAACAACAGCGGATATATCAACAATCTGTTCGCCACCACCCCCCACGCCTCATTCTTCGAGCTGTTCCGCCTCAGCCAGGCGTCGCCGCTCCCGATCCAGAAAATCATCAGCGCCCCTCTCTGCGGCCCGGGGAGGGTAATCGGCGTGGTCCAGGTCTCCCGCAAGGGGGAGACGGCAGCAGCAGCCGGGCCGGATTTTTCCCGCAACGATCTCCTGATCCTCCAGAAACTCGCCACCGTTATCGCGGCGCATCTCTGACCAACACCTCCTTCACGTTCAGGCAGAACCACGCGTGGTTTCCGGACGCAAAAAAAGCGCCCTGCCGTCGTCAAGACCGCGCAGGGCGCTTATCTACCGAGTCAATCGGCTTCGCGGTTCCGGAGTTTCATTAGCAGTTGCATTCGAGATGGGACTGTAGAAACGCGTTGCAATGCGTCTCTACGGCAAAACGCTTGTCATCCTGATTGCAACCCGGAATCAGCTTCCCGCCGGACTCGCCGTTATCCGGTCCCGTCCACGCCGGGGAGGGGCCACCGCTCCTACTTCTGCTCCGGACAGGCGCCGATTCGCTTTCCGTCCATCTTCATCTTGACCGTCATTTCCTTTCCCTCCTGCTTCATGGTCGTTTCCATGAGGCCGGTGAAGGAGTCGCCGGCGTAGGTTACGGTCCCCTTGCCGGTTGATTCCTTGCATGCCACGTCCCAGGTTACCGTGTTCCCGTCAACCTTGTGATCCAGCAGCTTGCAGTCGCTCTTTTCGGGATTGGCCTTGGGAACGTAATCGGACTTGGTGAGACAGTGGGTGACGGTGTGGGGCCTCTTGGCCGCTTCCGGCATGCCGGGCATATCCATGGTGGTGGTGATTTCCCATTGTCCCTCATTCATGTTCACGGCCCTGGCCGCCGGTTTCGCTTCCGGCGCCGGCGCCGATGGGGCCTCAGCCTCCTTCTTCTTGCTGCAACCCGTGAAAACCAGTGAAGATGTCAGAACAACTGCCACAGCAAGGGACCATACGCCTTTTTTCATTTGTGCCTCTCCTTTCAGGTTTTGGACGCCGCCAACATTACCGGAATTCAATTGCAGTGGTCATACAATCACCATAAACCTTTGTCAATTGGAAATGTTAACCCCTCGCCCTCCATGGGCCATAACCCGCAAATATGGCGCGGAGACGAGGCTGTTTCACCGTTGACTTCTCCGCTTCCGGCAGTCAGCCCATCTCCCCCGTTGACCGGACATCATACCCAGGCAATCCGCTCAGCAGCTTCTTCAGTGAAACGGAGCGCACGACTTCTACTACGGCCCGTACCCGGGGGTCATCGGCCTGATTCCCGGGAATACAGAGATCAAAGGCTTCTTCCCTCAGGGAGATGAAACCCAGCCCCGCCTCATCCGAAACCAGCTTCACCGACACCCCGGCGTCCGCCAGTCCCGCGTGGATGGCATCCGCCACCCCCTGGTGATTTCCAACCACAATAACCGGCGACACTGTCGCTCCCTGCAGGAATTCATCCTGAACCTGACGGGCGCCGGAGCCCTGTTCCCGGCCGACCCAGCGCACATCGGGCTCGCGAAGCCGGAGCACCGAATGCGCATCCAGCCACGGCGCCAGCGCCACCCCTTCCTGCCAGTCGGCAAGGCGCAGCAGGGTAAAGGGAGTCTTCAGGATTTTTTGCGCTGCCTTGACATTATCCTCAGGTGTACTGCTCCTGGCAAGATGCAGGCCCGCCACATGGGCCAGGCCATCCCTAACCAGTTCCAACGACGTCAGACTTGAACGGGACAACACGATCATCCGGTACGGGGTGGCACGGGCGTATTCAGCCGCCAGAAGACCGGCGGCCGGGTCGCAGCTGGCCAGTACCAGCGTTCGGAAAGGGTCGCAAAACGGGCTTTCGTGGAGCCTGCCATCACGAAAGACACCGTCATGGGGCGTCATGCCCAGCGGCGATTGTTCCACCGGGTAGATCAGGAGCCTCTCCCCCACCATGGCGCGCCAGTAGCGGCAGGGTGTCCGTGATGGAGGCCAGGCCCAAGTGAGTTCCGCCGCCCCCCCCAACTGGAAGATATCTTCCACCCGGCAATTGAAGACCTTTGCCAGAGCCAGTGCGGCCACGGTGGAAGGGACCAGCTTGCCGTTTTCCATGGCGCTGACACCGGCGCGTGAAAGTCCGGATCGTTCGGCCAGTTCCTGCTGCGACCAGCCCCGGTCCTCGCGGAATTTCCTGATGAGATTGATGAGAGGAGCTTCTTCTCTTGACATGATTATGGAGTTTGTGACAGTATTCTGTCACTCATTAGATAGCCGGTGATAGCATCGTGGTGCACCTATGTAATTATGACAGTATTCAGGCTAATGCAAGTCCAAAAGGGATCGCGACGGCCATAACGGCGGCACATCAAAAAAATTACCCCTGGTGACACTATTCAAGGCCAACGAATGTCCTGTTCCGTTGGCCTTTTTCATTAGCCGTGCAAGAGACCGCAGGAGATTCCGCATCAGTGAAAAACACCATTCCGATAGCCGGCCTCGCGTTATTGCTCTGCCTAGCGGTAATGGTATCCCTGACCCTGGGCAAATACCCGGTGGGCATCACCGAACTCGGTGACTACACCCTCCACCTGCTTCACCTGAGCCCCATGGACGAGCAACGGGCCGCCCTCTTACGCAACATCCTGATCGAGATCCGCCTGCCGCGCATCCTTGCGGCTGCCCTCATCGGAGCAGCGTTGGCCGTCTCCGGCGCGACGTTTCAATCCATGTTCATCAATCCCCTGGTATCACCAAGCCTGCTCGGGGTGTTGTCCGGCGCCTCCTTCGGCGCCGCCCTGGGCATGACCCTTTCCGGCAACTGGCTGGCGGTGCAGGGTTCTTCCTTCCTGTTCGGCCTTCTGGCGGTGCTTCTCTCGGTGAGCATAGCCCGGCTGTACCGGGGCGACCGCCTGCTGATGCTGCTTCTGGGAGGAATCATCAGCGGCGCCCTGTTCACTTCGCTGCTCTCGATCGTCAAATACCTGGCAGACCCCTACAACCAACTTCCGGCCATCGTCTACTGGCTGATGGGCGGGCTCTCCATGACTGACACGAGAACGGTGCTGCTTGCGGCCATACCCATCGGAGCAGGCGTGCTGGGCATCATCCTGCTCTCTCCCTACCTCAACGTTCTCAGCATGGGTGATGACGAAGCCATGACCATGGGGATCAGGGTCAACCTGATCCGCGCGATCCTGATTTTCTTCGCCACCCTGATCAGCGCCCTGACCGTCGTTCTTGGGGGGATAATCGGCTGGGTCGGGCTGATCGTACCGCACATGGCCCGTATGCTCACCGGTCCCGACAACCGGCTCCTGCTGCCGGTGGGGGCTCTTCTGGGCGCCGTTTACCTGGTTGTAGTCGACGATTGCTCCAGGCTGCTCTTCAACGTCGAAATCCCCCTGGGAATCGTCACGTCCCTGGTGGGCATACCGTTCTTCGCGCTGGTCCTGAAAAACGCGCGGAAGGGGTGGGGCTGACGATGCAGTTACAGGCCGACAACATCTCTTTCGACTATTCCGGCAGAAGGGTTCTCCACCACGTTTCATTCTCCGTCTCCAGAGGGGAAATCGTCTCCCTGCTTGGCCCCAACGGCTGCGGCAAAACCACCCTGCTGAAGATTCTGCTGGGACTACTCCACCCCCGGGAAGGTGGAACGATCCGCTTCGAGGGGAATGAGATCTCAGCCATCCCGCGCAAAACCCTGGCGCGCAGCATCGCCTACGTGCCCCAGTATCACCGGGCCGCATTCGCCTTCAGGGTGATCGACGTGGTGCTCATGGGCAGGATGCCGTACAAGACGTTTTTCTCCCGGTTCAGCCGGGAGGATGTGCGTCTGGCGCGGGAAGCGCTGGCGAAGCTCTCCATCCAGCATCTGGAGGAACGCCCTTATACGGAGATCAGCGGCGGTGAGCGCCAGTTGACGCTGATCGCCCGGGCCATGATCCAGGGCGCCGGTGCCTTTATCTTCGACGAACCGGCCAACGGCCTGGACTACGGCAATCAGATCAGGCTGCTCGAGGAACTGGTCAACCTGAGCCGGGACGGCTACACCTTCATCAAATCGACCCATTTTCCCGATCACGCCCTCTGGGTGGCCGACCGGGTGATCATGATGAAAGAGGGGAGTGTCATCGCCAACGGCGGCCCCGATGAAACCATCACCCGCGAGAACCTGTACACGCTGTACGGCAGGGAGGTGGACATCCATGCCCTGAAGGAGAATTTCAGGGTTTGCGTACCCAGCAGGTTGATGCTTGCCGGAAAAACTCACAGGAAGGCGGACGGATGTCGTCATGCCATGGAAAAGGGGGTTGGATGATTCTGATTACGGATGTTCGCGAGGTTCTCAACCGCTGCGTGGCTTACCACGGGCACTTCTGCGCCGGCCAATCCCTGGGGGTGCGCATCGCCAGGAAGGGACTGGAGCTGATCGAAGCCGAAAACCAGAAAGACCTGATCGTCTTCGTGGAAAACGACCGCTGCATCGCCGATGCGGTGCTGATGGCCACCGGGACCCGCCTTGGAAAGCGCAGCCTGAAGTTCGTCGACTACGGAAAGATGGCAGCAACGTTCATCAACCTGAAAAAGGATATTGCCTACCGCGTCGGCCTCAAACCCGTGGAGCGGGAGGATGAGCAGGGAGACATGAAAGAACGGGTGCTGACCATACCCGACGAGGAACTGCTCTTCTGGAACCGGGTCAGGGTCCGCCTGAAAAAGGAAGAACTTCCGGGGAAACCGGAACGGATCGTCCGTTGCGCCATCTGCGGAGAAAAGGTGTTCGACGCCAAGGATATCATGGGAGAGGGGCCGGATGCTGAACCGTGCTGCATATCCTGCGTTCGCGGCGCCTACTATCAGAAGGAAGAATGAGCGCCCATGGAGCCGGTTGACGCATCACCGAAAGAATGGCCTCCATCGTCCGGACGCCACGGTTTCGGAGAAGCCGGCCCTCAGACGGAGCAACCGCAATGAGTGACGAGGGGAAGGCACTGCTCCTGTCGCTTCTGGTCCACGGCGCGCTGCTGGCAATCCTCTACGAGGTCGGCAGTTCATGCGCCTGGCAGAGTGCGCCGCTGGTTATCGATTTCAGCGTCTCGCAAGAGAGAATGGCCGGCAGCGGAACGGGAGGCGCAGCAGGTCAGCCGGGATCGAAGGCAGCCGGGGGGCGCCCCGTCAAACGGAAAAGCAGTACCCCCATCCGACGGCAGCCGCGAAACCTTGCGGCACCAGCGTTTAACCCGAAGCCGAAACATGCCGTCGAGACAAGAGGCTCCGCCCCCATCCGGTCCCGGAACGGCATCGGTGCAATCACGGCACCAGGAAACGGGACAGCCGGAGCACCGCTGCATAACGGCTCAGCCGGGAACGGTCCGGGAAATGGTTCCGGGAACGGCTCAGGCTCGGGAGGAGCGGGAGGTTCCACCGGGGGCGGCGGTACGGGGAACGGAAATGGGGGCAACGGCTCGTCGTCAGCCGCCGGAAACGGCGGCGGAGCATCGACGGAACAGCTGCGGAACCGTTACCTGAGGGAGCACTTCATCTACATACGGGATCTCATCCAGCGCAGTATCTCCTACCCGGCGCGGGCGAGGAAATTCGGCTGGTCCGGCAGGGTGGTGGTCGCCTTCGTCGTGCATGAATCCGGAAGGATCAGCAACGAGCGGGTGGTGGGCAGTTCGGGGTACGAACTGCTGGACAACAATGTCATCAGCGCCATCAGACAATTGGCCCCTTTTCCCAGACCTCCGGTCAAGGCCGAACTGCGCATCCCCATCGTCTATTCGCTGCAGTGACGGGAAGGCCGTGAGCGCAGTAACTGGACTCAGCCTCAGTAACGGACGTTGGCAGGCAGGGCAATGACGCAACATTTCAATGCAACAATGCTTATATCACAATCAGTAAGGAGGAATTATGAAAAAAACAGGGAAAGGCATCCACGGCAAGATCAGAAAAAGGACGCTGCTGGCGCCGGTACTGGCGGTGTCCCTCCTGACGTCTCCCGCCATGGCGGATGATCAGGCGGCCAAAGTCGAGGACGGTGGCGATGTCTTTACACTGGGCAAGGTGGAGGTGACCGGGAAATCGGAAAGCATCAGGAACCCCTCGGTGGATGTGGTTACCGGCGAGGACATGCTCCAGTTCGACACCAAGACCGTAAACGAAGCGGCCAACCTGGTTCCGGGCGTCACCCTTTCCAGGGTGGGGGGGCGCAACGAATCCATGGTCTTCGTGCGCGGTTTCGACATCAAGCATACGCCGCTGTTCATGGACGGCATTCCGATCTACGTCCCCTATGACGGCTATCCCGACCTGGGGCGCTTTTTTACCTATGACCTGTCGGAACTGGTCATCTCAAAAGGGTTTGCTTCCGTACTCTACGGCCCCAACACCATGGGCGGAGCGATCAACATGGTCTCCAAGCGCCCCACCAGGGCCTTCGAGGGAAACGTCGGAACAGGCTACGATTCCGTTGATCAGTACCACGTCTTCGCCAATCTGGGCGCCAACCGGAAAACCTGGTACTTCCAGGGAGGGGGCTCCTGGTACGACAGCAACGGATTCGAGATGTCGGATCACTTCCACAACACCACGTATGAAAATGGCGGCAAGCGCAACAATTCCTATGCGGAGGACTGGAAGGTCAGCGGCAAGCTTGGGTTCACCCCCAACAGCACCGACGAATACGCTCTCAGCTATATCTATCAGAACGGCGAAAAAGGGGTGCCCCCCTACGCCGGCGACAATCTCACCAATTCAAAAAAGAAGTTCTGGCAGTGGCCCTACTGGAGAAAACAGAGCCTGTACTTCACCTCCAGCACCGCCATCGGCGACAAGAGCTATGTCAAGACACGCGCCTACTATGACCGCTTCAAGAATGGCCTCAATATCTTCACCGACACGACATACAGTACCATAACGCCAAATAGCGGTAACAGAAGCTGGTATGACGACTACACCTACGGCGCATCCATCGAGGCCGGCACCACGCTGATCCCCAACAATGAGCTCAAGGCGGCCTTTCTCTTCAAGGATGATGTCCACCGTGAAAACGACGACGCCACCGGTTCCCCGCAGAGACGTTACGAGGAGCGCATCTATACCATCGCTCTTGAAGACACGATCCAGTTGACCAGACGGCTCTCCGCACAGATGGGGGTCAGCTATGACTTCCAGAATACGGTCCAGGCCCAGGACTACAATCCGATCGTCTCAGGCGGCCCCAATGTACTGCACGACTTTGCCCGGGATCAAAAAAATGATGTCAATGCCCAGGGCGCCCTGTTCTACACCTATTCCGACACCGGCAAGGTTCATGCCGCGGTGGCACGGAAAAATCGCTACCCCTCCATCAAGGACAAGTATTCCTACAAGTTCAAAACCTATGTGCCGAACGAATATCTGGAACCGGAAGTGGCCAACAACTATGAAATCGGCATTGAAGACACTGTCGCAAAAATGCTGAGAATCAAAAGCACCTTGTTTTTCAATGATATATTCAAGTATATCCAGGAAGTCAAAAACGTCGTCGGCACCAAGTCACAGCTTCAGAATATCGGCCACGTCCAGCGCTACGGCTATGAACTGGAGACGGCGGCGGTCATTACGGAAAGCCTGGAGGCCGGTTTCAACTATACTTTCATGTACAACAAGAACAGGAGCAGCGACCTGGTCATAACCGATGTTCCCAAGCACAAGTTCTTTGTTTACGGCAAATATTCCCCCATCAAGCCGCTCAGCCTGTTCGCCTCCCTTGAGTACGACACCAAGAGGTACAGTACTTCCGACGGAGTGGACAGGGCGGGTGAATTCGTGGTCATCAACACAAAGGTGAGCTACGAGCCCTTCAAAGACCTCATGCTTGAGGCGGGCGTCAACAACCTCCTGGACCGCAACTACGAGCTGACCGAGGGGTATCCGGAAGCCGGGCGCACCTATTTCGTCCAGGCGCGCTACAAGTTCTGAAAAACAGGAACCGTAACCGGTGATTCGTGACTGGTGGCCGGACCGGCCACGGGTCACCAGTCACGGTTCGCAATCATGGAGACATGCAATGAACGGGATCGAAATCGACTGGAATGAGGCATGGAAAAAGGCGCGGGAGGAAGTCTTCCGCGACGGCGACTCGTCCTACTGGGACAAGAGGGCGCCATCCTTCGCCCGGCATGCGAACAAAACAGATTACGAACACAGGTTTCTGGAGCTGCTGCAGCCCCGGCCTTCCTGGAGCGTACTGGATTTCGGCTGCGGCGCCGGAACCCTGGCGCTTCCCCTGGCAAGCCGCGTCGCATCGGTAACGGCGGTTGACTTTTCAGCGGTGATGCTCGATCTGCTGAACCGTTCCTGCCGGGAAAAGGGCATAAACAACATAACCACCATCCACGGCAGCTGGGCCGACGACTGGGAACGGCTCGGCATCGGAACCTATGACGCGGTGATCGCCTCCCGCTCCCTGGTTGCCTACGACCTGCGTGATGCGATAATGAAGATGCAGCGGGCGTCGCGAAGCAAAGTCTTCATATCATCCCTGGTGGGCGACGGCCCCCGGGACCGGCGGATTTTCGAGGCTGTGGGGAGAACGCTGGAATCGGGGCCGGACTACATCTACCTGTACAACCTGCTCTACCAGATGGGCATCCACGCCGACGTAAGCTTCATCACCAGCAGGGAGTGGAAGGCATACGGAAGCATGGACGAGGCGGTGGAGGGAACCGGCTGGATGCTGAACGACATCACCCCGGAAGAGTTGGAACTGTTGCGACGTTATCTGGAGAGGACCCTCATCCCTTATGACAACGGATGGCGTTTTCCCGAACCCAGGACGGTGCGCTGGGCGGTGATCAGCTGGAACAGGGAGGAGTGACTCTCCGGCGGGGCGGTATCGGATTAAGGGAGGTGCGACCATGCGGTGCAATTACTGCGAATGGCGCTGCGAACTGGGGATGGACAGGTTCGGCGTCTGCAGGATGTACTATTCCGACGGTAAAACCGTCAGGGAACGTTTCCCCCGGCGCTGGTGCAACTTCGGCGTCATCAGCATCGAGGCGATCCCCTTTTACCACGTCTATCCCGGAAGCCGCTGCATGACCATCGGCACCGCGGGCTGCAATTTCCACTGCCGCTACTGCTCCAACGCCTTCATCGCCAAGCGGGATCCGGCGGAGATGCAGGACGAACTGTTCGATCTCACCCCGGCCGACATGGTCGGGACGGCCCGGAAGCTGGGGTGTCACCACATCGTCTTCAACGTGAACGAGCCGGCGGTATCCATTCCCACCCTGCGGGAACTGGCGCGGGAGGCCCGGGCCGCCGGGATCGGTATGGGATGCCTGACCAACGGCTATACGACCCCGGAAGCCACCGACATCCTGGCGTCCCTGTTCTCATTCTTCAACATCAGCCTGAAAGGGTTGTCACCCGGATTCAACCGGGAATACATCGGCATACCCTCGCCGGAACCGGTGCTGCGCACCATCGCGCGCCTGGCCGCCATTCGTCACGTGGAGGTGGCGACTCCGGTCATCCAGGGGGTGAACGACCAGGAGCTGGATGAAATGGCCGGACTGATCGCGGCAATCGATCCGGAGATTCCCTGGCACGTGTTCCGCCTGCTGCCCGAGGACGAGATGCGGGACGCCCCCTACCCCGACATCGCATCGGTCAGCGCCATGCTGGAGCCGGCGCGCAGGAAACTCACCAATGTCTACTTTCACAACTTCGTCGGTTCCGAGTGGGTCAACACCATCTGCCCCTCCTGCGGGAGCGTGGCGATCGAACGCTTCAGCCTGGGTTGCGGCGGCGACAAGCTGCAGCGCTTCCTCTGCCGCGACGGCAACTGTCCCTCCTGCGGCCGGGCCATCAGGCTGCTGGGGAGCCGGGTGGCCTGGAACGACGGGGGAGGCGCGCCATGAGCCTGGCGATTATCGATACCCGTGAATGGCAGAACACCTTCGATCTGCGCACCGGCGCCAGGGTGGAGGCCGATGGCGTTCTGGTGGAACTAATGAAAGGCGTCCTGGCCGGACATCATTACCCCGGTGACATGGCGCCGGACAGCAACCGGTGGGTCTCCGACATCGCTCTGGAGCTGATCCGGGGCTATGCCCCCCGCTTCGTCTTCCTGACCTACGCCCGGCAGTACTTTTCCCTCCGCTATGCGGCCATGGACGAAGCGGAACGGAAACAGATGCTCTCCGGGTTGTTCGAGGAGATTGAACGCTTCATCGCCGTATCGGGCTTCACCCCCCTGATCGTGGGAAGGGGCGACATGATTCCCCTTCTGGGGTACATCGACCTGAGCAGGCTGGACGGCCTGGCAATCGCGACCCACTGGTCCGTCAGATACGCGGGCCTGCACAGACCGAGTGCTGCCGACCTGAAGGCCGTCGCCGGTCACCCTCACATCGAGAGGATTGCGCACCGCGACGAGGTGCTGCAACTCTTCGACGGCAACGGCGAAGATGGCCGCAGGTTCCCCGAGTACCTGCTGGTGGCGGAACGGGGGTATGCCTTCAGGACCGTGAGCAGCACCATGCGCAAACCGGTGATGATTCACGATGCCGCCGATCATGTCCCGTTCTTCTCTCCCCTGGGTGAGGTGAACGATATCACGGATATCCGCCGGATGATCGAGCACGGCCTGCCGGACCGGAGGGTCGCGCTGATCATGCTGGACGGCATCGGCGTGGACAATTTTCCCTGGCCCATGACACCCTGCCGCAACGGCAGGGAGTGGTACAGTTATGAGCAGGGCGCGGGCCAGTATCTCGCCATCAGTTCCGGCAGGCACCGGGTGTTCGACTATCCCCCGGGTTACAGGTCCTACGAAGAGGACGGCGGCGAAAAGGAGTTCCCTCTGTCCGGCTATTTCACCTCCTTACCGACCGGCACCATCGGCGCAGGTATTCGGGAACGGAGCATCGCCGTGGGCAACAACAGCATGTTCATGCATACGGTCACCGGCGCCGATCTGTGCGTGGAGTGTTTTGCCCGCAACCTCTCCAACCAGGGCGCCCTGGGGGTCATTCACCGCACGGACAAATAGATCAGAAAGGAAAAATTCCATGTCCTTGAACATTCAGAAGAGGCTGGCCGATTATCTGGCGCCCCATTCCGACGGCTTCGGCATTGCCGACGTCCGTATCGGGCTGGGCTATACCGCCGTGATGCTCGACAACGGCAAAGCCGGCGTGGCCTGGACTCCGGACTCCAATGCGGCCTGCTGCACCCACTTTGCCGCCGCCGGCACCCTGATCGGCCGTCCGGCAGGAGAGGTCCTTGCAATGCTGGCCGACCGTAATTCCCCCCTGTGCCGCGCCCTGGGACTGGCAACCACCAACGCCCTGCTGACCTCGCTCCCCCTTCCCTCTCTCCTGCCGGAGGAAGTGATTGCATCCCTTGCCGTCACTCCCCGGGACCGGGTGGCCATGGTCGGCTACTTCGGTCCCGTCATCGCCCAGCTGGAAAAGAGCGGCTGCACACCGGACATCATCGAGTTGAATCCCCGCAAGGGCAACACCCTGACCCCCGAGCAGGGAAAAAGAGCCCTGGCCGAGTGCAGCGTGGCCATCATCACCGCCACCTCGCTGATCAACGGTTCCTGCGACGATCTGCTGGCTTCCCTGGGCAAACCACGGGCGGCCGTGCTCCTGGGACCGTCAACACCCCTCTGCCCGCCGGCGTTTTCCGGCACCGGAATCACCCATCTGGCCGGAGCCCTGGTTCGGGATCCGGACAGGGTCCTGCAGGTGGTTTCCCAGGGGGGCGGCACCATGCGGATGAAGCCGCACCTGAACTTCGAGTGCGCGAGGGTGTAATTCCGGGGAGAAATCATGTTCCGTTCCGTTATTGTTGCCGTTGTATTGACATTCGTTCTCGCTGCCGCCGTTTCCGCCCGGACCATCACCGACATGGCCGGTCGCCGGGTCGCCATCCCGGACCGGATCGAACGGGCCGTGGCCCTGTCGCCTCCGGCCACCTATCTCCTCTACAGCATCGCTCCCGAGCTCGTGGCCGGGCTCAATTTCCCCCTCCAGGGCAACGAGAAATGGTATACGGTCGAACACTTCAAAAAGCTTCCGGTCATCGGCGGCATGGTGGGGCAGAGCAAAGCGATCAATCTTGAAGTGCTGCTCAAGATCAGACCGGATGTGGCTTTCATCTGGCAGCGCGGTGATTCGTTCAACGCCGTGAACGACCAGTACGAACGGTCACTGACAAAACTCGGCATCCCCGTGGTTTACGTGCGCATGGATACGATACGGAACTATCCCGGCGCTCTTCTCTTCATGGGGGATGCGCTGAACCGCCGCGAACGGGCGAAAAAGCTCAACCGGTACGCCGTAAACGTTCTGCGGCGGGTGGAACGGGCACTGGCCTCCCTGCCCGCGAACCGGAGGGTCCGGGTCTACTACGCGGAGGGTCTGGACGGCCTGGCCACCGAGGGCGAGGGTTCCATGCATACCGAACTCATACCCCTGAGCGGCGGACGAAACGTCTGTACCATGAAGCCAACCAACCTTAACGGCCAGGAGAGGATCTCCATGGAGCAGCTCCTGATGTATGAGCCGGACGTCATCCTGGTCAAGGAGCCGCTCTTTTTCCGGCGGGTCTGGAATGATCCCCGCTGGACACGGCTGACCGCCGTCCGCAACAAACGGGTCTACCTGATTCCCCATGTCCCCTTCAACTGGTTCGACCGCCCCCCTTCCCAGATGCGCCTGCTGGGGATCCAGTGGCTGACCGGCATCCTGCATCCGGACCGTTTTCACATCGATATGGTCAAGGAAACCAGGGAGTTTTACCGGCTTTTTGTAGGATGGAAACTGACCGGGCGCGAAGCGCAGGACGTGTTGTGGCCAAAATGAACCAGCTTTCGGAGGTGGCTACGGTAAAAGGTTTTTCCATGCCGTCGGGAGCCGGCGTCCCGGCGCGGTTTCCCGGGCGCGTAATCCCCTGTACTTAAAAACATTTTTTCATTGACTTGGCCGGGTTCAGCCCATACCATCCGTCCATGGCACGAACCTCGAACAATGGCGACTCCCGCTCCGTCACCCGATTTCAGGGAGGTGGTGGGTTGACACCCGGCATGAAGAGCAGGATACCGCTCCTGGCCACGTGCCTCGCACTGCTGCTGCCATGGTTCCAGCTATCCGCAACAGCCGGAGATGATGGCGCCGGGTCCGCCGGACCGGTGGTGGTCCTCGACCCGGGACATACGGCCACGATGCCCGGCGCCACGGGCATTACCGGCAGGCGCGAGGTGGAGTACAACGACAACCTGGTTGTCATGCTCTCGAAGGCCCTGGCAAAAGCCGGTTTTGCGCCCATTACGACCCGGAGGCCGGATCAGGAGATTACCCTCGAAGAGAGAAGCAATATTGCCAATGCGGGCAACGCCCTGCTGTTGCTCTCGATTCACCACGACTCGGCGCAGCTTTCCCGGCTGGAACCGGTGGAATACGGCGGAATCAAGACGTACCGCACCCGCAACCCCATTACCGGATATTCCATCTTCGTCTCCGGGAAAAACCAGCAGTTCGTCAAATCCCAAATTTTTGCCAGGCTGCTGGGACAGGAGCTGTCAAGGCTCGGCAGGAAACCGTCGCTGCACCATGCCGAGCCGATCCCCGGCGAGGGACGGCCGCTGCTGGACGCAACCCTCGGCATCTACCGCTTCGACGACCTGGCGGTCCTGAAGAAATCGGTGATTCCGGCGGTGCTGCTCGAAGTCGGAGTCATAGTGGACAGGGGCGATGAGGCGTATGTGTCGAGACCCGGGAACCAGGAAGCGATCACAGGGGCGATAGTTTCGGCCATCGCCCGCTTCAACGCAGCAGGAGGAGAGTCATGGAGAAAATAATTGATTTCATCTGCAGGAACCGCGAGGGGATGCTCGCCACCGTTGACAACGGCAGGCCGCGGGTGCGCCCTTTCCAGTTCCAGTATTACATCGACGGCTGTTTCCATTTCTGCACCGGAAGATCGAAACAGGTTTTCAGGCAGCTGCAGGAGTGCCCCTCCATGGAGTTTTCCTCCATGTCCAGGGATATGATGACCTTTGTTCGCCTGGCGGGGGAGGTGATTCTGGAGGACAACCAGGCGGTGAAGGAGAGGATCATTGCCGACAACAGGCTGGTGGCCTCCATCTACGGATCCGCAGACAACCCGGAGTTCACCTCCTTTTGCCTCAAACATGGCCAGGCGGCCCTGGTCAGCCTGACGGGAACCCCGCCCCACGAGGTGAGTTTCTAACCCCCTATTTTTCCTTTGCCTCGCGCCGGCGATTGCGGGTATAA
>CAZRPI010000032.1:24385-30098 GCA_964601865.1 uncultured Pelobacter sp.
AGTCATGTCCGAATTCAGCAATGTCAAGGTCGTAAAGAAGGCCAACATCTACTTCGACGGCAAGGTCGCCAGCCACACCGTGCTGTTTCCCGACGGCACCAGAAAGACCCTGGGCATCATGCAGGCCGGCGACTACGAATTTTCCACCGGCGCCGCCGAGATCATGGAGATCCTCTCCGGCACGCTGGAATGGCAGATGAAGGGGGAGAGCGGCTGGAAAACGGTCAAGGCCGGCGAATCGTTCCAGGTTCCGGCTAACTCCGTGTTTCTGATGAAGGTCCCCGCGGTTGCCGATTACTGCTGTTCGTACCTGAGTTGAACTTCCGCAAAAACTGCCTGAAGGTTCCCGACTCCCCCCCTCTGCAAAAGGGGGGCCGGGGGGGATTTCCCGGTGCCGGAGTCAGAGTAGAATCCCCCTGAATCCCCCTTTTCCAAAGGGGGACTTTTCATTGCGTCACTGTCGGTACCAATACAGATCCGACTTTTTCATGGAACACCCCATGTCCCCGACCCCGATCATAACCGGCCGCTTCGCCCCCTCGCCCACCGGCGCCCTGCACACCGGGTCGCTGGTGAGCGCCGTGGGGAGCTGGCTGCTGGCAAAGAGCGCCGGCGGCCGCTGGCTCCTCCGGATCGACGACCTGGACACACACCGCCTGCAACCGGGCATGGACGACGACATCCTGACCACCCTGGAACGGTTCGGGCTGTTCTGGGACGGAGAGCCATCCCGCCAGAGCCGTAATCTGGAAGCCTATGAAAACGCCTTCGACGAGCTGCAGAAAAACGGGGTTCTCTATCCGTGCGGCTGTTCGCGCAGCGAGATAGCCCGCGCCGCCTCGGCGCCCCATCCCGCCGACGACTGTCTCCACTATCCCGCCACCTGCCGCGACGGCATGGCGGCCGGCAGGCCGGTACGCTCCTGGCGGGTGCGGGTGACGGATGAGCCGGTCTGCTTCGACGACCTGCGCAGGGGCCGGATCTGCCAGGTGCTTTCTCAGGGGTGCGGGGATTTCGCGGTGCGGCGCGGCGACGGGGGCTTCGCCTACCAGCTGGCGGTGGTGGTTGACGACTGGATCACCGGAGTCAACCAGGTGGCACGGGGTGAGGACCTGCTGGCGTCTACCCCGCGCCAGATCCACCTGCAGAGGCTGCTGGGCATTCCCCAACCGCGGTACTGCCATCTGCCGCTGGTGACCGGACCGTGCGGGACGAAGCTCAGCAAGCGGGACAACCTGGTGTCCCATCATCTGGGAAGCTGGGACGGGAAAGAGGGGATTCTGCTGCACGGGGCGCTGGCTTTTCTGGGGCTGGCGCCCCCCGGGGAACTGCTGGGCGCGCCGTGCGGGGAAATCCTGGCGTGGGGTGCCGCCAATTTCGACGTGCGTAAACTGCCCCCTTCCGGAGGGGAGCTGAAGTTGACGGCTCCATGAAACCGACCTGTCGGGGGCAACCGTGCCCCGCCTTACAGACAGGTATCCACTCCATCTTCCACTCAACTGCCTCACCAATCATCCGCCAACAGCTTCCAGCATAACAACCTGAATACACACTACAATTTTATCACCACCACTGAAAGTCGCCGTCTGAATCCGGCGCGCCGCGTGAATTCAGCGTAAAATTACCGGTTCCCGGTTTGCATGATGCGCATTATGGAGGAAAAATAAGAGGAGCAGTGTGAAATGGTTGGGTAGTAACGGTAATTTTACAGACAGGGAGGGAACCATGGCAGTCATCATGCAGACAGTGCGCAGACTTGGGGTTGCCGTCGTGGCGGCAAGCCTGTTCCTGGCGGGGTGCGGCTCCAGCGGATCCGACGCCCTGGAAAACGTAACGATCGTCCCGCTGGAACTGCTGAACAGCATCTACAACAGCATCAAGAAACCGATCACCCGGGCGCTCAAGGGATGGGACTGGGACAGCTACTTCACCTACTTCGGCCCGATCCTGAGCAACGCCGAATACGGCATCGTGATGCGCAAGGTCAGCTACCAGGCCACCGGCGCCGACGGCAATCAGCACACCATGACCGGCCTGCTGATCATGCCCAAATCCCTCCTGGGTTCCCGGCCTTCGGTACCGATCCTGCTGTATCAGCACGGCACGGAACCATACCGCTCCTACTCCCCCTCCAGGTTCCTGAAAAACATGGACTCCCCCAGCGACTACCCTGAAGTGATGGTGGCGGCAGCCTTCGCCACCACCGGCTATGCCGTTGCCATGACCGATTACGAGGGGCAGGGAGACAACAGTGACGTCCAGCCCTACGTGCATGGCGCCACGCTTGCCGGCCAGGTAATCGGAATGCTGCGGAAAAGCCGCGACATCATTGCAGAAAGCAGTGCGCCGTGCCGATGGAACAATCAGCTCTTCCTGATCGGGTATTCCGAGGGGGGATACGTTACCATGACGGCAACACGGGAGCTGGAGCTGAGTCACGCCTCGGAATTCACCGTAACCGCCTCGGCCCCCCTCTCCGGTCCCCACGATCTATCCGGCGCCATGCGTGAGCTCATCCTGTCGGACAACACCTTCAAGGCGCCTTACTTCCTCCCCTTCCTGCTCACCGGCTACAACTACGCCTACGGGAGCCGGACCAATCTCTTCAGTCCCGAATTCGCCCTGCTTCCCGTCTACAACAACGCGACTCCGTCGCTCTACGGGCGCTTCAACGGCAAGTGGCGGTCGGATCAGATCAACGAAGCCATGGGAATGGATTACGACAAGCCGACACTGATCGTACCGAAAAGCGTCCTGACCGCGGATTTCCTGACCGAGCTGGCCAACGACAACGGTATGCTGGTCGCATTCCTGAAGGAGAACGACTCCTACCGGGGATGGACGCCCAAAGCCCCCATGCGCCTGTACCACCACAGAAGCGACGACCTGGTTCCCTATGCCAACTCCCAGATCACCTTCAACGCCTTCAGCAGCGCCGGCGCCAAGTACCACGGCGCGAAACCGCAGACAACGGGCGTGGAACTGGTGGAAGAGACGATAAAGATCACCGCTCCCAGCGATCCGGCCAAGTCGGTCCATCTCTTCGCCGCCCTGCCGGAACTGAGCCACGGCTGGAAATGGCTGGACAAGTTCAGGAAATAGGGGTGAAAGGAACGACAATGACCACCAGTGCCAGGATCATCACCCGCGAAAAAACGGTCATAACGCCTGCCTTGCACCTCTATCACCCCCTGGCCATCGAGCAGGGTAATGGATGCTGGGTGACCGACCTGGAGGGGAAGCGGTACCTGGACTGCGCCGCCGGGACCGCCACCCTGAACATCGGCCACAACCATCCCCGGGTACGGGAACGGGTGCTCCGCCAGCTGGAGCGGTTCGTCCACACCGGCGGAATCTACTACAACGACACCACCGTCGCAGCGGCCGAACTCCTCACCTCGGTGACGCCGGCCGGTCTCGACATGATCTTCTTCAGCAACTCCGGTGCCGAGGCGGTGGAGGGCGCCCTCAAGCTGGCCCGCTTCGTCACCGGCAGACAGGGGATTATCGCCTTCAGCGGCGCCTTCCACGGCCGGACCCTGGGGACGGTGTCGGTCACCACCAGTTCGGCCCGCTACCGTTCCCGCTACCACCCGCTCCTGCCGTCGGTCTGGCACGCCCCCTTTCCCCACTGCTTCCGCTGCCCCCTGGGACACCGGCCAGAGAGCTGCTCCCTCGCCTGCTTCGGCGCCCTGGAGGAGATGCTCGGGCGGCTCGTCACCCCGGCCGAGGTGGCGGCCATCCTGATCGAGCCGGTCCTCGGCGAGGGGGGATATGTCCCGGCGCCACCGGAGTTTCTGAACCGGCTGCGCCGCCTCTGCGACTGGCACGGCATTCTCCTGATCTTCGACGAGATCCAGTCGGGCATGGGACGGACCGGGGAGTGGTTCGCGGCCCAGCGGTACGGGGTGACGCCGGACATCATGACCGTGGCCAAGGGGATCGCCTCCGGCTTCCCCCTCTCGGCGCTGGTAGCGAAGCGGGAACTCATGGAACAGTGGCCCTCCGGCGCCCACGGCACCACCTTCGGCGGCAACCCGGTCGCCTGCGCGGCGGCCATCGCCACCATCGAGACCATCCGCGACGAGGGTCTCCTCCCCCGCTGCGTCGAGCTGGGTGAACACGCCCTGGCGCGCCTGCGGGAGATGCGGCAGCGCCGCCCGCTGATCGGCGATGTCCGGGGCATGGGGCTGATGATCGGCGTCGAGCTGGTGGAGCCGGACGGCGGCCCGGCGGGCAACGCCTGCGAACGGCTCCTGGAGTGGTGCCGCGAGCGGGGGCTGCTCATCATCAACTGCGGGCCCGACCGGAACGTGCTGCGCCTGGCGCCGCCCCTGACCATCACCGACGGCGAGCTGGAACAGGCTCTATCCATCATCGAGGAAGGGCTGGGGGCGGTGTCATGAGGCCGGTACGGGTGATCATCATGGGGGCGGCGGGCAGGGACTTCCACAACTTCGCCTGCTGCTTCCGCGACAATCCCGCCTTCCGGGTCGTCGCCTTCACCGCCGCCCAGATTCCCTACATCGCCCGGCGCCGCTACCCGGCCTCGCTGGCCGGCACCCTCTACCCCCGCGGCATCCCGATCCGGCCGGAAGAGGAACTCCCTGACCTGATCCGGCGCCACCGGATCGACCAGGTGGTCTTCGCCTACAGCGACATCTCCCACGAAGAGCTGATGCACACCGCCTCCATGGTCCTGGCCTGCGGGGCCGACTTCCGGCTCATCGGCCCGGATGCCACCATGCTGAAAAGCAGACGGCCGGTGGTCTCGGTCTGCGCCGTCAGGACCGGCTGCGGCAAAAGCCAGGTGGTGCGCTATTTCTGCGACATCCTGGCGGAGCGGGGGATCAGGCCGGTGGTGGTGCGCCATCCCATGCCGTACGGCGACCTGTCGAAACAGGCGGTGGAACGGATCGCCGATGATACCGACCTGGACCGTTTCTACTGCACCATCGAGGAACGGGAGGAGTACGAGCATCTCCTGGCCCACTGCGCCCTGGTGTACGCGGGCGTGGATTACCGGGCCATCCTCCGCCGGGCGGAGAGGGAGGCGCCGCTCATCATCTGGGACGGCGGCAACAACGACCTCCCCTTTTTCCGGCCCGACCTGGAGATCGTGGTGGCAGACCCGCTCCGGCCGGGGCACGAGACCACCTGGTATCCCGGTGAGGTGAACCTGCGGCGCGCCGGGATCGTGGTGGTCAACAAGGTGAACGCCGCCGGTCCGGAAGCTGTGGCAGCGGTGGAGGAGGCGGTCCGACGGGTGAACCCGACGGCAACGATAGTGCGGACTGCTTCGGAAGTGACCGTGAACGAGGGGGAGCTGATCAGGGGCATGCGGGTGCTGGTGGTGGAGGACGGGCCGACCGTCACCCACGGTTCCATGCCCAGCGGCGCCGGGCTGGCCGCGGCCGGAAAGTACGGCGCCGCTGAAGTTGTCGATCCTCGCCCCTGGGCGGTGGGCTCGCTCGGCGAAGTCTACGCCCGGTATCCCCATCTGGGGCCGGTCCTGCCTGCTCTGGGCTACCGATCCGAGCAGGTGGCCGAACTGGCCGCCACCATTGCCAGGGTTCCGTGCGACCTGATCCTGTCCGCCACCCCCATCGACCTGGCCCGCCTGGTCCGGGTGGAAACGCCGCTCCTCCGCGTCTCCTACGCCATCGCCGAACCTGAGGGAACCCCGCTCAGGGACGCCTTTCTGCGTTTTCTG
>CAZRPI010000033.1:0-30073 GCA_964601865.1 uncultured Pelobacter sp.
CGAGCACCAGCGAGCGGACCCGGTCCGGCGCGAGGAGCGCCAGTTCCTGTGCCACGAGGCCGCCGAGGGAGAGCCCGAGCACATCCACCGGGCCGAGGGAGAGGTGGTCGAGGAGCGCGAGCGCGTCGGCGGCGAGCCGGGCGGTGGTGCACGGCTCCGCCGGCGGACCGGACAGGCCGGCCCCGCGGGTGTCCAGGAGCACCAGTTGACGCTCGCTCCGGAGCGCCTGCGTCAGAGGGCCCCACGCGGGCAGGTCGAGGCCGATGCCGTTCAGGAGGAGCAGGGGCGGGCCGCTGCCGACGATTTCGTAGTGAAGCTGCGCTCCATCGATAATAATATCACCCCCCCTGGCGGCGCCGCTGCCCGCTGGCAGCCTGGGCTGGCCTTCGACGTAGCGCGCGAAGTCATTCAGGGAACGCAGCTTCACCGAGGATTTGTCGCCCACCTGGATGGCGAACCGCTCCTCGATGGCCGCGATGAACGCGGAGAAGCCGAGCGAATCGAGGGCGTTGAGCGCGATCGCCCGGTCCGGCTCCAGCTCGCGGGCCGTCTGAGCGTCCCCCCCGACCTGCATTACAAGCTCCCGCAACTGATCGATCACCGGCACCGCCGGGCCTGCCGCCCTGCCGATCTGGGCTTCGACGTAGCGCGCGAAGTCATTCAGGGAACGCAGCTTCACCGAGGACTTGTCGCCCACCTGGATGGCGAACTGTTCCTCGATGGCCGCGATGAACGCGGAGAAACCGAGCGAGTCGAGGGCGTTGAGCGCGATCGCCCGGTCCGGCTCCAGCTCGCGGGCCGTCCGCACGTCCCCCCCCACCTGCGCCACGAGTTCCCGCAACTGATCGATCACCATTGCTGACATGTCCCCTCCTTATATGCGCTCTGATCGAGCGTGTCTCTCGCTGCCCGCGCGTCACGGCGCGTTCAGCTCTCTCAGTCTGAACCGCTGCGTCTTGCCGGTCGAGGTGCGCGGCAGTTCGGCGATGAACCGGATCCGGACCGGGCACATGTGGTCCGGGAGCCGCTGCCGGCAGTGTCGCCGCAGCTCGTTCGCCAGCTCCGGTGTCCCGGTCACTC
Source organism: uncultured Pelobacter sp. (assembly GCA_964601865.1). Classification (GTDB taxonomy): domain Bacteria; phylum Desulfobacterota; class Desulfuromonadia; order Geobacterales; family Pseudopelobacteraceae; genus Pseudopelobacter. The sequence goes on from CAZRPI010000033.1 coordinate 1,081, forward strand.
CGGGGGCGAGCGCCACGAAGGCACCCGGGCCGCTGAAGGCGCCGACCCTGGTGGCCACCACGGCGCACTCGGCCACCGCGGGGTGTCCCCGCAGGACCTCCTCCACGACGACGGGTGAGACCCAGCAGCCGGCCGACTTGATCATGTCGTCGCTCCGGCCGCGATGATAGTAGAAGCCGTCCCGCTCCACGAAGAGGTCGCCGGTCGCGAGGGGAGCGTCGTCAGCCGCGTCAGGCGGGTTCCAGCAGCCCCGCGTGCGGGTGGGCCCGTCAATGAGCAACTGTCCCTCGTGCCCTGGAGCAACATCCTCGCCGCGCTCATCCACCAGCCGCGCCCGGTAGCCCGGCACCAGCCTCCCCGCCGACCCTGCGACCGCGTGTCCGGGCGAGTTCGAGATGAAGTGGTAGGCCATCTCGGTGGAGCCGATGCCGTCAAGGATCTCCTGGCCGGTGAGCCGCTGCCACTCCTCGAACAGCTCCGCAGGGAGCGCCTCGCCGGCAGAGCAGCAGAGCCGCATCGGCAGCCGCTGCCGGACCTCCGGCCACCAGCGGAGGATCTGGGCGAAGATCGTGGGGACCGAGAAGAACACCGACGGGCTGTGCCGGCGGACGAGCTCGAGGACCATGGCCGGATCGGGCTTTCCCGGGTGGAGAATGGCGGTGGCGCCGAGCCGGAGCGGCAGGGCCAGGCTGTTGATGAGGCCGTAGGCGAAGGAGCACTTGCTCGTGGAGAAGATGACGTCCTCGCCCGTCAGCCCCAGCACGGCCTTCCCGACCAGGTCGCACGGGAGCGTGAGGCTCCGGTGCCGATGTGGCGCGCACCTGGGCGCGCCCGTCGAGCCGGAGGTGTAGAGGGCGTAGGCGAGATCGTTGTCGGCCGGCTGGAAGGCGTCGCTGAAGTCCAATTCGTCGCCGGAGCGCTCCAGCGGACCCAGCCCGTCGCAGGCGATCTCCTCCAGGGGGCCTGCCGGCCACCTGGCCGCGCCGCCCTCCAGGGAGATCAGCAGGCGCGCGCCCGCGTCGTTCGCGACGCTCACCAGCGCCTCGCGCTCGAACTCCGGGTTCACCACCACCGCCACGGCGCCGGACAGGAGGCAGCCGAGGAAAGCCACCGGAAAGGCGAAACAATCGGGAAGAGCGACCAGGACGCGTTCCCCCGGCGAGAGCCCCCGCTCCCGCAGGCGGCGGGCCAGGCGGCGGACCGCCTCGCCCAGTTCGCGGTACGTGTGGGCCCTGCCGGAGCAGAGATAGACGGTTTTGTCCGGGCGGTCCCGGAGGTTGTGCTCCAGGAGTTCCAGAGCGGCGTTCGGCGCGGCCAACGATCCTCCCCGCGGGTGGTCAACGCGCCGCTGAGCGTCCGCATTCCGGCTCCGCCGCTGTGAGGCGCCTCGCCGACGTGGGGGGCATGCTCCGGTTCGTGGCCATTGGTGAGAAGAATCCACCCGCGATCCGACGTAACAGGGACAGGAATGAGCTTTGTGACGCAGTCATTATACCATCGGTAATGAGATTGCGTCAATGGATATGCGTGATTTTCCGGAGGAAACGGGGAGTGATCCGGGAGACGTCCGGCCCGCCGGTATCTCGCCCGGCACGGGAAGGATTGGCGATTGCAGGATGATTCGCTGAACGGACGGGAGCCATGAGAGCCTTCGGAATCCGCGGAAAAACGTGATATTGACCACGGAATGCACGGAAGGGCACGGAAAAAGGCTTTGTTTAAACACTCAGTGGTAAAAGAGGTTTCAAAATGGATTTGATTTATGAGGAAGCAACTTTTTCAATCCGAGGAGCGGCTTTTGAAGTGTACCGGGAAATGGAATGCGGCCCTTACTGCCCTGAAGAGAGGAACAGCTCCAGCGCCTCCCTGAGACGCTCCATCTCATCGGCCAGGAGGGCGTACAGCTCCTGGCTGTCAGCGATATTGCCGCTCCTTCCCATCGTCTCCAGCTTCAGCGCGAAGTCGAAGGCGGAGGTGGCGCCGAAGTTGCTGACGGATCCCTTCAGGGCATGGGCGGCGCGGTTCAGCCTCTGGGGGGCGCATGTGCTGATGGACGTTTTGATCTCCGCCATCATTGCCGGGTACTCCTCGAAGAAGATGCCCACCACCTCCCTGAAGAGCTCCATGTCTCCGTCCACGCTTTCCAGGGCCTGCTCCCGGTCAAATACCCCGTTCAGCTTCCTGTCCTGCTCCATCAGGGTCACCGATGCCGCTTCCCGTTCCTGGATCAGCGTGCGGATGGCGGCAAAGAGTTCCTCCGACTTCAGGGGCTTCGAGACGTAGCCATCCATCCCCGCCTCCAGGCAGACTTCCCGGTCCCCCTTCATGGCGTGCGCCGTGAGGGCTATGATCGGGATATGCCTGCCGGTGCTCCTCTCCCTCTCCCGGATCCTGGCCGTCGCCTCGAGTCCGTCCATTCCGGGCATCTGCACATCCATGAGGATCAGGTTGAAGAAACTGGCCTTCGCGCATTCCAGGGCGTCCAGCGTCTCCCTGCCGTTTGCGGCGACAACGACGGTGTGGCCCTTCTTCTCCAGCATCTTCACGGCAATCTTCTGGTTTACGGGATTGTCCTCGGCGAGGAGTATGTTCATGGGATGGAGCATGTCCCGGAGCATGTACTGGGTCACGAGGGGGGCGGAACTTCCCTCGGGCTCGACGGTGCCCAGAACGGCCGTGATCGCGTTCATGAGGGATGACTGCTTGACTGGCTTCGTCAGGTACGCGGCGATTGCCAGGTCACGGCAGCGGGCCGCGTCCCCCCGCATTCCCGAAGAGGTGAGCACGATTACCTGGAGATCCCGATATTCCTGGCGTTGTCTGATGATTTCCACCAGTTCGAAGCCGTCCATGAACGGCATGTTGACGTCCACCAGCATCAGGCGGAACGGGTCGCCTGCCCGCCACGCCTCGGCCAGTGCCTCCAGCGCCTCGCTTCCTCCCTCCGCCGCCGCAGGACGCATGGCCCAGTTGACCAGCACCTTCTCCAGGATGTGGCGGTTGGTGGCGTTGTCGTCCACCACGAGTACGCGCATTTTTTCCAGGGTTGTCAGTTTGGCGGGGATGTAGCGGGCGGAGATCCCCCGCTGCAGGCCGAGTCGCATGGTGAAGTGAAAAGCGCTGCCCCTGCCGGGGGCGCTGTCAACCCAGATGCGCCCCCCCATCAGCTCCACCAGTCGGGAGGATATGGTCAGGCCGAGACCCGTGCCGCCGAATCTGCGGGTCGTGGACGCGTCGGCCTGGGTAAAGGATTCGAATATTTTCTGCTGCTTCTCAGTGGGTATGCCAATGCCGGTATCGCTGACCACGACGTGGAGCAGGACCTCCTGGTCGCCCTCCATTTCGTGACTGACGGAGACGAGCACCTCGCCCCTGTCCGTGAATTTGATGGCGTTCCCTACCAGGTTGACCAGGATCTGCCGCAGGCGGCCCGGATCGCCCATCAGCGAGTCGGGAGTTTCGGAGGCGACGTCGCAGGCGAGTTCGAGCCCCTTTTCCTCGGCCCGGTGGGCAAGGGCATGCAGGATGTCCCCGAGGTCGTTCCGCAGGCTGAAGCCCACCCGCTCGATATCCAGTTTCCTCGCCTCGATCTTGGAAAAATCCAGGATGTCGTTGATAATCGTCATCAGCCCCTCGGCCGACGACTTGGCGGTGGTGACGTATTCGAGCTGTTCCCTGGAAAGATCCGTATCCATGAGCAGTTCCATCATGCCGATGACGCCGTTCATGGGGGTGCGGATCTCGTGGCTCATGTTGGCCAGAAACTCGCTCTTGAGACGGTTGGCCTCTTCCGCGGCCAGTTTCGCCTGCAGTAGTACTTCCTCCGCCTGCTTCTTGTCCGTGATGTCGCGGATAATTCCGGTCGCGTGCCAGCCGTCGTCCAGGGGAACGGCCGAGAGGGAGAGCGATACCACTATCTCCATCCCGTCCTTTCTCAGGGCTCCCAGCTCCAGCGTTTTACCGACAGCTTTCCCCCTGCCGGTTTTGAGGAATTCGGGGAAAGCCGCCCTGTGGGCGGCAAGGTATCTCTCCGGGACGAGCAGGTTGTGCAGGTTGCGTCCGATTGTCTCGTCGCTGGTGTAGCCGAAGATCCGCTCCGCCGCCGGGTTCCAGTAGGTCACTTCCCCCTTCGGATTCATCATCAGGATGGCGTCCCGGGCTGAATCGGTAATAGCCTCGAAGACGGCGGAGCTTTTTTCCCAGTTGAAGTCGGGACCCGCGCCCCACCGGCTCTCCCTTGTCATTTCACCCGTTGCGGCCTCGGTCAGGTCACGATCTTTCGTGCTCTCGTTCGGATCGCCCATTGCCTGCTCACTTCCTTTCACTGGAAACGGATGCGGTTCGTGGAACGGTTCTTCCCTCCATTAGCGCCTCACCCGGCCGACTCCACCCGGTTCCGGCCGTTTTCCTTAGCCCGGTAAAGGGCCTGGTCGGCGGCATTGACCAGGTTGCCTGCGTCGCAGTTGTTGCTGGAGTTGTACGAAGCCGCACCGAGACTGATGGTAACCGGTATCGGGGTGTTACCGCCGTCGGTTATGCGGCTGTTTATAACGCGCATCCGGAGCCTCTCGGCGATGTCCAGCGTGTTCTGGCCGGTGCATCCGGGCAGAATTACCAGGAACTCCTCTCCGCCGTATCTCCCGATTGAATCGTAGCTCCGCAGCGTCGAGGTCATGATGCCGGCGAGCTGGGAAAGCACCGCGTCACCCGTCACATGGCCATGGGTGTCGTTGATCCTCTTGAAGTGATCGATATCCAGCATGAGCACGCCTATGTTTTCCTTTTCCCGTTTCGCCCTGCTGAGTTCACGTTCCAGGATTGCCAGGACCTCCTCATGGTTCCAGAGACCGGTCAGAGAGTCGTGGGTGGCCTTTTCCCAGAGCGCCTGGCGCGCCTGGATCAGGGCTTTCTGCAGCTCCACGATGCGCCTGCCGGCGCGCAGACGCACCTTGAGCTCGCTGGATTTGAACGGTTTGGCTATGTAGTCGTCCGCTCCGGCATCCATGCCGGTAATGATGTTCTCATCCCGATGCAGGGACGAGAGCAGGATGATGTAGGTGTATGGCTCCCGTACCTCCTGCCTTACCCTGCGGCAGACCTCGACACCGTCCATACCGGGCATCATCCAGTCGAGAATCGCGAGCAGAGGCGCGTCCGGGGATTGCAGAGCCTCGAAAGCCTCGACACCGTCTCTCGTGACAACTACGTCGTACTCCCACTTCTGCAGCTTGCTTTCGAGAAGACGCCGCGATACCGGATCATCTTCGGCTATCAGTATTTTCATGCCCCCCCCTGCAAGAGCCGGCCGGGATGTCGCCAAAGCTGGAAACCCGCGGGAACGGCGGATCCACGCTACATTGGCGATGCCGGCAATGGGACCTGAAACGCTTTCCGCTGCTTAACGGATTGATTCCGGAGGAGATCCCGGTTCGTCGGTCCGCCGGCATGCGGTGGCGACAATCATTAATCCGGTATCTGTTAGCATATTTACCGGTGTCGCGTCCAGCCATGTTTTGCCGGGTTACATGCCATTGGGCAACACCCCGATATTTTCGCGGGGACGTTGCAACGGCTTGATGTTCATCGGCAATTGGGTTATTTTGGCCGCGGCCCTGAGGCCCTGCCGCGGCGGCTGGAAGAATTCAGGCCGGTTGCCGCGGGCTTCCGGCTAGTTCAAAAAAACTGGAGAACCATGTGACACACAACGACATTCTGCGCAGGCTGCGTTATGCCCTGGATCTGAGCGATGCATCGATGGTCGAGATTTTCAGCCTGTCCGGTCATGGAATCGCCCGGAACTCGGTGCTGGATCTCCTGAAGAAGGAGGACGAGAACGGCTATCTGGAGATGGGCGCCGGCCTGCTGGGGTTGTTTCTCGACGGCCTTATCCGGTACCGGAGGGGGCCGCGTCCCGAGGCGGACTCTCCGGCGGCGAAAGAGGGTGGGGAGTTGACGAACAACGACATCCTGAAGAAAATCCGTATCGCGCTTGAACTGAGGGAGGATGATCTCCTGGAAATCATGAAAACCGCTGGTGTGGCGATCTCCAGGCCGGAGCTGAACGCCCTCTTCCGCCGCAGGGGGCAGAAGAATTTCAAGGTCTGCGGAGACCAGTTCCTGAGGCAGTTCCTTCAGGGGTTGACCATCCGTCTGCGCGGGAGTGGCTCCGGGGGGGCGTGATCATCTTTCGGGCGGCTGCAGTTCATGGCAGAGGAGACAGCGGTTTTTTGCAGGATGGTTGGGGGGCAGGGGAGCTTTCCGGTTGTTGTGGCATTGCTCGCACCAAGCTTCGGCGCCCCTTTTGTCGGCCCTGAAAAATAACCGCCCGATCGGGGAGGCGTCGGGTGGGGGCGCATTTCTGTACGCTGTCCGGTAGACTTCGCGGTGGGGAGGGATGTCGGGAACCGGTTTCGTTTTCCTTTTGCCGCTGACCGCGAACAGCAGAACTACTAAGGCCGCGATCAAGCCGATGAATCCCGTATCCCTGCCGCTCAGTCTCAAGGGAGGTGGCCGGTGCGGGGGTCAGTCGGATTTGACCAGTGAGAAGTAAATCACGACCCCCCCGATTACCACGCCGATGACGATAAACGGCACGACCGATTTGAGGGACAGGTCTTCGGCGGTCGATGTGGCCGGCATGGCGTAACGCATGATGACGATCAGGCCGATCAGGGAAAACAGGGTTAACAGCACGGTCTTGGAACGCTTGATGATGCCGAAAAAGAGCAGCAGGGTGATGACAAGCAGGACCACCGGGTTGGTGAAAATCTGCTGGAGTGTCAGCGTCTGCATCGAATGGATCAGATTGTCGGTTTCAAAGGGACGCAGGGCCTCCGTTGCCTTCTCGATGAATTCCTGTTTGTTCATGTGGCCTCCAGAATGCTACCCGTATCTTCCATGGAATAGTACGGCAAACGGGTGCTGTCGGGCAACAGAAATGAACGGTCGGGACGCTGCCGCATTACGGTTTTTTTATCAGGGTTGACCCTTCCGGAAACAGGGGGCCGGCTCAACTCAGAAAATCCATGACCTTGTTGAGAAAACTCTTCTTCATCGGGTGACTGTCCTCGGAGCTGTACCTGGCGAACTCTTCCAGCAGTTCCCTCTGCTTTTTCGTCAGATTGGTCGGGGTTTCAACCCTGATGATCACCAACTGGTCACCGCGGCCGTAACCGTGCAGGGAGGGAAAACCCTTGCCCCTCAGCCGGTAGATCCTGCCCGACTGGGTCCCCTCGGTGATTTTCATCGATACCTTGCCATCCAGCGTCGGGACCTCGATTTCACAACCGAGCGACGCCTGGATGAAGCTGATGGGGAATTCACAGATGACGTTGTTCTCTTCCCTCTGGAAGATGGGGTGTTCCATGACGTTGATGGCGACGTAGAGATCGCCGTTGGGAGCGTTCCTGGTCCCCTGGCCGCCATCGCCGGGTGATTTGAGTCTCAGTCCGGTCTCGACGCCCGCTGGAACCTTGACCGAGAGAGTCTTGGTGGACTTGACGCTTCCCCTGCCATGGCAGTCCGGACAGGGATCGGTGACGATCTTCCCTTCGCCGTTGCACTGTCCGCAGGTCTTGCTGACGCTGAAAATGCCCTGCTGGTACCGCACCTGCCCCGCGCCCCGGCATGACGGGCACACCTTGGGCTCGGAGCCTGGTCTGGCCCCCGAACCGTTGCAGGTTTCGCAGCGCTTCGCGTAGGGAACCTCGATCTTTTTTTCAACCCCGAAGGCCGCTTCCTCGAAACTTATTTCCAGGTTGTAGAGCAGGTCGTCTCCCCGCCTTCCCTGGCTGCGGGCGCGGCCGCCGCCACCGCTTCCGCCGAAGATGTCGCCGAAGATGTCGCTGAAGATGTCGCTGAAGGGGGTGCCGGCGCCGAATCCTCCGAAACCTCCTCCCGGAAAACCGCTGCCTCCGGAAACGCCGGCGTGTCCGAACTGGTCGTACTGGGCGCGTTTCTGGCCATCGGAGAGCACCTCGTAGGCCTCGGTGATTTCCTTGAACTTTTCCTCGGCGGCCCTGTCGTTGGGGTTCTTGTCCGGGTGATACTTGATCGCCTGTTTGCGGAAAGCCTTTTTTATTTCCGTTTCGGAGGCGTTCCGATGGACGCCCAGTACCTCATAGTAGTCGCGTTTTTCGCCGTTCGCCAAAACAGTATCCTTATAACGCAAAGAGCAGCGTACCCTTCGGAGGCGCTGCCCGTTGCATGTAAATAATTAATTTAATAGCAAATTGAATCCGTCATGTCGCTTGGTAGTGCGCCAGGCGTCCCTGTTATTTCTTGTCGGATTTGACTTCTTCGAAATCGGCGTCAACGACGTTGTCGTCTTTGCCCGCCTCTTTGCCGCTCTGCTCGGCTGTACCGGCTTCTCCCTGGCCTGCCGTCTTGTCCTTGGCGTACATCGCTTCCGCCAGCTTGTGGGCCGACTGCGCCAGTTCGTCGGTGGCCTTCTTGATGGCTTCGGCGTCGTCACCCTCCATGACCTTCTTTAACTGGGAAATCTTGTTTTCGATGTTCCCCTTCTCCACGGCGTCGATCTTGTCTCCGAATTCTCTCAATGACTTTTCGGTGCTGTAGACCATGGTGTCGGCGTGGTTTCTGGCCTCGATGGTCTCGCGTTTCTTCCGGTCATCCTCGGCATGGGACTCGGCGTCACGCACCATCTTGTCGATCTCTTCCTTGGCAAGGCCGCTGGAGGCGGTGATCCGGATCGACTGTTCCTTGCCGGTGCCCAGGTCCTTGGCGGAGACGTGCACGATGCCGTTGGCGTCGATGTCGAAGGTGACCTCGATCTGCGGAATGCCGCGGGGTGCGGGCGGAATGCCGGTCAGCTCGAAGTTGCCCAGGGTCTTGTTGTCGCGGGACATCTCCCGCTCTCCCTGCAGGACATGGATGGATACGGCCGGCTGGTTGTCCGCGGCGGTGGAAAAGACTTGGCTCTTGCGACACGGTATGGTGGTGTTCTTGTCGATCAGTTTGGTCATGACGCCGCCCAGGGTTTCGATTCCCAGCGAGAGGGGGGTGACGTCCAGCAGCAGCACGTCCTTGACGTCGCCTTTCAGTACGCCGCCCTGGATGGCGGCGCCGATGGCCACCACCTCGTCCGGGTTGACGCCGCGGTTGGGCGTTTTGCCGAAGATGGCTTCAACACTCTTCTGCACCGCGGGCATTCTGGTCATGCCCCCCACCAGGATGACCTCGTCGATATCGGAGGCGGAGAGACCGGCGTCCCTCATGGCCGTGCGGCAGGGTCCCTCCAGCTTCGCCAGCAGTTCGGCGCAGATGGCTTCCAGCTTGGCGCGGGAGAGCTTCATGGTCAGATGTTTCGGTCCCGATGCATCGGCGGTGATGAAGGGGAGGTTGATGTCGGTCTCCATGGAGGACGAGAGCTCGCATTTGGCCTTTTCCGCCGCTTCCTTGAGCCGCTGCAGGGCCATCTTGTCGCTGCGCAGGTTGATTCCCTGCTCCTTCTGGAACTCGTCGGCGATCCAGTCGATCACCTTCTGGTCGAAGTCTTCACCTCCCAGGAAGGTATCGCCGTTGGTGGACTTGACCTCGAAGACTCCGTCGCCCAGTTCCAGGATGGAGATGTCGAAGGTGCCGCCTCCCAGGTCGAAGACCGCCACCTTTTCCTCCTTCTTCTTGTCCAGGCCGTAGGCCAGAGCGGCGGCGGTCGGCTCGTTGATGATACGCAGGACGTTGAGGCCGGCGATCTTTCCCGCGTCCTTGGTCGCCTGACGCTGGGAGTCGTCGAAGTAGGCCGGAACGGTAATGACCGCATCGGTAACGGTCTGCCCCAGGTAGTCCTCGGCGGTCTGCTTCATCTTCTGCAACACGATGGCGGATATTTCGGGGGGGGAATAACGTTTGCCGCGTACCTCGACCCAGGCGTCGTTGTTGTCCGCCTTGACTATCTTGAAGGGAGAGATGGCGATATCTTTTTTGACCGCTTCCGAGTCGAATTTCCGTCCGATCAGGCGTTTTATGGAGTACAGGGTGTTTTCCGGGTTGGTGACGGCCTGGCGCTTGGCCTGCTGCCCGACCGGGCGCTCGCCATTGTCGGCAAAGGCGACCATTGACGGGGTGGTGCGACTCCCTTCGGAGTTGGCAATAACAATTGGCTCACCGCCCTCCATGATCGCGACGCAGGAGTTGGTGGTGCCAAGGTCGATTCCGATTACTTTACTCATGATGTGACGTCCTCCTTATCAATTCTGTCTACACTTAACAGGTTAGTCATCGCTATGTGAAAAAACAAGGGTACCGGAAAAATATATTCGGGCTTCCGGAACCGGGAGGCGAAAAACGCCCCGGCCGCGTGGAACGCCCTCTATCGGGGAGCGGCGGCGACGGCGACCATTGAAGGTCTCAGCAGCCTGTCCCTGATCATGTATCCCTTCAGGAATTCCTCAACCACCGTGTTCGGGGGGTGCTCGTCGGTCGGAATCTGGGTCATTGCCTGGTGAAAGGCCGGGTCGAAGGTCGCTCCCGTCGTATCGATGGGGGTGACGCCGAATTTCTTCAGAGCCGTGATCAGCATGCCGTGGGTCATCTGAACCCCCTCCACGAGCGCGGCAACCCCTTCCTCGCTGGCGTGGGACAACGCCCGCTCCAGGTTGTCCACCACGGGGAGGATCTCCTCAACGAGGGATTTGATGCCGTAGTTGAGCAGTTCTTCCTTCTCACGGTTGGCGCGTTTGCGGTAATTCTCCAGGTCGGCCCGTTCGCGCACGAAACGGTCCCAGTTTTCCCGGCATTCGGCCTCCTTTGCCGTCAGTTGCTGTTCCAGTTGTGAAATCCGTTCCTCGGGTGTTGATGGTTCAGGGGGGGCGCCGCAGTTGCCGCAGGGAAGTTCCTGATCCAGTGTCGATGCTTCTGATGCCTTGGTTTCCTCTGTCTCGTTGCGTTTCATTTTTCCTGATGTCCTTTGCGTTAGTTGTCGGAGTGGCGACGGGGAAGGTGGGCTCAGCCCTCGTTCAGAAGGCGGCTCACCAGGCGGGCCGTGTAGTCCACGATGGGAATCACGCTGGAGTAACCCATGCGGGTTGGACCGATCACCCCCAGCATCCCGACCGTGTTGCCGCCGGTGATGAACCGCGATGTGATCAGGCTGACGCCGGCCGTTTCCCCGACGGGCGCCTCGGAACCGATGTATATGTGCACCCCTCCGGCGTTCATGCAGCGGCTGAGCAGCTGCAGGAGACGCCCCTTCTCCTCAAAGGCCCGGAAGATGTCCCTCATCCGCTTCACGTCGCTGAATTCGGGCTGATCCAGAATCCTGGCCTGCCCTTCGACGAAAATTTCGTCGTGTTCCATCGTAACGGCCTGTTTGCTGATGCTCAGCGCCTGCGACAGGAGATGGTCGTACTGCACTTTTTCCCTGTTCATCTCCTCGAGAATTTTTTTTCTGGCCTCCTGGATGGTCAGGCCGCGCATCAGCTCATTCAGATAGTTCCCCATTTTGATGAGGTCGTCCGGAGTCAGTTCCTCGTCGGTTTCCACGAGTCTGTTCTGCACCGCTCCGTTGCGGGAAACCAGGATTGCCAGTACCCTGCGGGCGCCGAGATGGATGAATTCGATGTGGCGGAAAACGTTGGAGGTGAAACTGGGCGCAACCACGATCCCCATGTAATTTGACAGCGACGACAGGGTGCGGCTGGTTTCCCTCAGGATATCCGTCATTCCCGATCCGGCCTGACGGCAGCGTCTGAGGATCTGCTTTTTCTCTTCGCGGCTGATCCTGCGCAGTTCCACCAGGGAATCGACGTAGAACCGGTAAGCCTTTTCGGTGGGAATTCTCCCTGCCGATGTGTGCGGCGAGGTCAGTAGTCCAAGCTCTTCCAGGTTGGCCATCACGTTCCGGACCGTTGACGGCGAGAGAGTCATCGCGTGCCGTCGGGCAACGGCGCTGCTGCCCACCGGTTCGGCCGTGGCGATGTAGTCCTCGACAATAGCCTCCAGTATTTTCCTGCTTCGTGACGAGAGTTCAACGTCCATTGCCAGACCTCAAAAAAATAGCACTCATGACCCGAGAGTGCTAATTCTTCCCTAAATCTAATCAGTGCCCCGGGATTTGTCAAGGGGATTTGGAACCCTAAACCCATTGGATTCGTTCTTCTTCACCAGGGATTGAGGCGGATGAGGGTTGTGTTATTATTGATCCGGAGGCGCGTCCCGGGCCGGAACGCTTCTGTCTGAAATATATCGGTTTTTTTTCTTGCCGGGCGAACGGTAACCCGGGGAATTCGCTTCCTGTCCGGCTCTGGTGGCGGCGGACGGCGGTGAACGGAGTATTGGACCCGATGCGTTCATGGGGAGCCGGGTCATCCATGGAAGCGGGTTGCCCGCATTCCGGGGAGAACCCCGACAACGCGGTTTTGTGATCGAAATCACATACGCATCGGTAACGATTCAGCATTCTTCACTATCCGGGGGGAGGGAGAAGAAAACTCATGAGCATTGCCAATGATCAACTCCAATCCAGCAGTGATAATCCCGATGCGGACAGCGGGAAAAACATCAACAGACGGCAACTGGTTAACAAGCTGAATTTCATAAATTTTCAGGATGAAACCATCATCGCGCATTTCAGGCACTCAAGGTACGGCAGTGGCCTTAACCTGCGGGTCAGGCCGCTTCCCTGCGCCGGTGAACGTCTGACCTGCGCCTGGGTGGACAGCCGGGATCTGCCGCAGCTCCTCAGGAATTATTTCTTCGACTACCTGCTGATTCCCGACGGAAAGCGGCTTCTGATCGTTCGGGCCAAGAGCGTTGACAGTGGTGAAGTTGAGATAAGTTTTCTGCTTCCCGCCAGCTGCCGCGAATTCAAACTGAGAAAAATCAAGCGGCATCCGGTCACCGGGATCGCCGCCCGATTCACCCAGAACAGCGCATCGTTCAGCGGCGCTCTCATGGATTTCACCCCAATTGCCATGCGGGTCGAGGGGAGCGAGGACGCTCCCCAGACGTTCAGCTGGATCAATCCCGATATCCCCGTGGATCTCCATCTCTACGACGGCGACAACCTGCTGTACTCGGGAGAGTGTACGATACTGCGTCATTCCATCAACCGGATCACCCGCTCCTTCGTGCTGAGTCCGGTCAACAGCTCCATCCGCAGATTCCGCCCCAAGCAGTACCGCACCAGGCGCTACCACCTCTCCCCTTCGCCCAACATCGTATTCAGACATCCTTTCATCTCGTCAACCATCAACCTGAAAGTCGCCGACCTGTCCGGCTCCGGCATGGCGGTGGCGGAGAACGAGGAAGATTCGGTGCTGATGCCGGGGATGATCATACCGGAACTGCAACTGACCCTTGCCCATGGCTTGGGCATTTCGTGCAGGGCCCAGGTCCTTTCCCGCAACATCATCGAAGGGGAGGATGGTGGCGCAAGGGAAGCCAAGTGCGGCCTTACGATTCTCGACATGGACATACATGAACACGTGAGGCTCCTCTCCATTCTCCATCAGGCCGGAAACAGCCATTCGTACGTCTGCAGCAACGTGGATATGGACGCCCTCTGGGACTTCTTTTTCGAAACCGGGTTCATCTACCCGGAGAAGTACAGCTTCTTCCAGACGCAGAAGGATGAGATCAAGAAGACCTATGCCAGGCTGTACGAACAGACTCCCCACATAGCCAGACATTTCATCTACCAGGAACGCGGGACCATTCTGGGGCACATGGCAATGGTGCGCTTTTACGAGAATTCCTGGCTGATCCACCACCATGCCGCCAGGAAGACGGTTTCGCTGAAAGCCGGCCTGACGGTTCTGAACCAGATCACCCATTACGTCAACGAGCTGCACAACCTCTATTTTGCCCATCTCAGCCATGTTTTCTGCTATTTCAGGCCCGCCAACAAGTTTCCCAACCGGGTCTTCGGCGGATTTGCCCGAAAACTCGACAATCCGCGGGGGTGTTCGCTGGATGAATTCTGCTATGCCCATTATGCCGGGAAATCAATTGGCGAACCTTCCGGAATGCCGGAAGCATGGGAGCTGTCCGAAACGACCTGCCCCTCGGATCTGGCCGAGCTGTGCAGCTACTATGGTTACGTGTCGGGCGGTCTGATGGTTGACGCCTTTGATCTGGCCGGCGAAAGCGCCTTTTACGACGGGCTTGAAGAGGAGTACCGGCGTCTGGGATTCGCAAAGAAGAGGCGCTATTACGCCCTGCGCCACGAGGGGGATCTCAAGGCGGTGGCGATTACGAATGTAACCGACGTTGGTTTCAATATGGCCAACCTCACGAACTGTGCTACGATTATCGCATTGGATGAAAATATCCCGCGTGGCGTTATGGATGCCTGTCTGGAAAATCTTGCCGGACAGTATGGGGGGCAGGACATGCCGGTATTGATCTATCCCGGTGCCTATGTGGAAAAAGTATCGATCTCCTTTGAAAAAGTTTACGTACTATGGATATTGAATCTGCAGTATCTGGACGATTTTTTCAGGTACTGCGACGAGTTGTTCGGGGGGGACGGTAAAGGCGCCGGTATCTGACGTCAGCCTGGTGATGCCATGGATTCTTCCAACCTGTCCGACAGCCCGCTCTATAACAGCAGAATCATTGATTCCTTCATCCGGTTGATCAGGAAGAAGTACGGCCACGTCGATATCGGGGTGCTTCTCGATTATGCCGGCATGAAGGGTTATGAGGTCGCTGATCAGGCGCACTGGTTCACCCAGAGGCAGGTTGACCGGTTCTATGAAAAGGCCGTCCAGATGACCGGCAACCCCGGGATTGCCCGGGAGGCGGGACGTTACGCGGCCTCCCCGGACGCGCTCGGCGCAATGAGGAAGTATGTTCTGGGACTGGTCGGCGCGGCAAACACCTTCGACATCATAGACAAGACCGCATCCAATTTCGCCAAGTCCTCCGTTTACGAATCCCGCAGAATATCCTCCAACAGGGTCGAAGTCGTTGTCACCCCCCGCGTGGAAGGCCAGGAAAAAGAGTATCAATGCCAGAACAGGATGGGCTTTTTTGAAACGATCGTGCTGATGTTCGATCACAGGAACCCGGACGTTCAGCATCCGGAGTGCATCTTCAGGGGGGGGCGAGTCTGCCGTTATATCATTTCGTGGGAAAGGACCCTCTCCGACATCATGAAGCAGGTCAGGAATATCGTCATCCTGCTCCTCGCCGTCTGCAACCTGGCCCTGATACTGTCCGGCCAGTTGGGCATTGTCTGGAGCTCTCTCCCTCTTTCCCTTTTGCTCGCGCTTGTTCTGGTCGTTGTGGCCGGATTGGTCGAGAAACGGGAGTTGATGCGGGCTCTCAATAATACGCGGGATACGAACGAGAAGCTGATCGAACAGATCAACATCAACTACAACAATGCCCATATGACCAACGAGATCGGACAGGCGCTCGGCTCCCGCACCAGCGCCGGAGATGTCCTTGACGATGTGGGCAGGATCATGGAGCGGAGGCTTGATTTCAGCAGGGGCTTCATTCTCCTCGCGAACCGGGAGAGGACCCTTCTGGAGATGCATTCCGGCTATGGCTATTCACCGGATCAGCTGGCGTATCTCAGCCGGATGCCCTTCCATCTGGACCGTCCAGATTCCTGCGGAGTATTCATCGTTGCCTTTCGGGACCAGCGGCCGTTTCTGATCAATGATCTGAAGGACATCGAGGATACCTCTCCCCGCGGTCTGGAACTGGCCGAAAGGCTTGGCATCACCGCTTTCATCTGCTGCCCCATTGTCTGTGAAGACAAGTCACTCGGCATCATCGTCGTCGATAACGTGAAGACGAAGAGGCCCCTGATCGAGAGTGACGTCAGTCTCCTGATGGGAATAGCGTCCGTCATCGGCATCAGCATCCGCAACAGCGAGCTTATCGACAGTCAGGTGAGGATGTTCAAGTCCATGCTGCATACCCTGGCGGCCAGTATCGATGCACGCGACACCCTGACGGCCGGTCATTCCGAAAAGGTTACGGAATACTCCCTGGCCATCTGCAGGGAACTGGAGCTTTCCCCCGAATACTGCGAGATGATCCGGGTGGCCGCGCTGCTTCACGATTACGGCAAGATCTGGGTTCCCGACGCCATTCTGAAAAAGGAGGGGCGCCTCACACCGGAGGAATATGAGATCGTCAAGATTCATTCGGAAAAGACCCTTGAGATCCTGACCCAGATCAATTTTGAGGGGATCTTCTGCCAGGTGCCGGAAATAGCCGGGGCCCACCATGAAAAACTGGACGGCAGCGGCTATCCCCGCGGGATCGGGGGTGACGACATTCCCCTGGGCGCCAGGATCATTGCCGTGGCCGACTATTTTGAAGCCGTCACGGCAAAGCGCCACTATCGCGATCCCATGCCGGTTGACGAGGCTTTTTCCCTCCTGCGACGCGAATCCGGCAGGCATCTGGAGAGAAGGTTCGTGGAGGCGCTGATCTCCTACTATACCCGAACCCATGCCGTCGAACCCGCGGTCCATGAAAAGGCCGCGTGAACCCCGGTTGCCGGTGTCGTGGCGGCGGCGGTGGATGACTTTCCGCGCTCTTTTTCAGGCGGGCGGTTTCCGACCCCTGCAGGCAATCAGCGGCGTGTAGGTGAAACGGCGCGGGCTGGTGAAAAACTCGTTGAATTCTGCGAAGAACTCTTCGAATCCTCCAGCGTACTCCCGGAACTGGTAACCGGAGTTGCGCGCCGCCACTTCCAACTTCCTGGTCCAGTTGAAGGAGTCGACGCCGTTCAGCGGGCCGTAAATCAGGTGATGGTATGTCATGTCTACGGCTATCTCCTCCAGACCGAGGTCGAACAGAAAGGAGTAGAGCTTCCTGCCGATGAACGGATCGAAGTCGTGGTCTTTCATGAGGGCATCCATGACTCCCCTGATGGCCGTCTCCAGGCGGTTCGGCAGTCCGTAATGATTCAGGCAGTTGTGGTCCAGATCGATCAGGCAGAGGATTCCCCCGGGATTCAGTATGCTGTAGAGATTCCGGACGATGTTGAAGGCTTGTGAACCGTGATACTCCAGCACGAAACGGACCCAGATGAAATCGAATCCGCCCAGACCGCTCAGGGGAGCGTAAAAGTCCCTGCGGACGAATTCGATCCCCTCTCTTCCGTAATTGGCGGCGGCATGCCCGATTCTTGCTTCCGAAGCGTCGATCCCCACGATTGTCCCGTTCGGCTGGATCAGCCTGGAGAGGAGATGAGTCGTCTTCCCCGGGCCGCACCCCACGTCGGCAACCCGCATCCCGG
This sequence comes from uncultured Pelobacter sp., assembly GCA_964601865.1. Taxonomy (GTDB): domain Bacteria; phylum Desulfobacterota; class Desulfuromonadia; order Geobacterales; family Pseudopelobacteraceae; genus Pseudopelobacter. The sequence goes on from CAZRPI010000033.1 coordinate 18,308, forward strand.
GGCAAATTCCGGCCCAGATGGCCTGCCTGTCCAGCGCTTCGCCGCCGGTCTTGATATCGAGCCTCAGGGCCTCTTCGTCGTGCTCCATGATGTAGTCTTTTGGGTTGGTAGCGTTCATGCCGTATTCTCCCCGCCTGAAATCCATGTTGTCTCGACTTCCGGGTATGATCCCGTTCCGCGCCCGCGGCGCGGCTGTTGCAAATCCGGATTAATGCACAATACTTGATGTGATCGACATGAAACGAAAGTATGACGGTTGTGGCTGATTTGTCAATGCGTCGGAGGAGCGTATGAATGGATTCGGACGGCGGCTTGTGACCATGTCGTTTTTGTTCGTTGCCGCATTTTCCGGGGCAAAGGCTGTCGGCGCCTCGGGATTCGGCATTTTCACCCAGGGCGCTTCTGCCCTCGGCCAGGCCGATTCGGTGGTTGCCCACGTGGACGGTCCGTCGGCAGTTTTTTTCAACCCCGCCCTGATCACCGGCCTGGAGGGGACGCAGGTCGAGGTCGGCACGACGCTGATCTTTCCCCACCGGGAGTATCGGGCGGGTGGCGAGGTGTCGCACACGAGGGACGGGGTTTTCACGCCCAGTACCTTCTACCTGACCCATGCCTTCAGCGGCGGCTTCAGCGCGGGACTGGGGGTGTTCAACCCCTTCGGACTCGGCACGGACTGGGGTGGAGCGTGGCCGGGGCGTTACGTCGCCACGAACTCTAAAATCGTGAGCTACAACATCAACCCGGTCGTTGCGTATCGCGTTACTCCGTTTCTGTCCGTGGCCGCCGGTCTGGATGTCATCCTGCTGGATGCAACCCTGGAAAACGGGATCTATACGGGACTCGGTGATGTGAAACAGAAATTCACCGGCGACGGCACGGGGGTCGGTTACAACGTCGGCGTTTTCGTTGACGCGGGGGGAGGTCTCACCTTCGGCGCCTCCTACCGCAGCGAGGTGAGAATCGGCATTGACGGAAACGCGGACTTCAGCGTCCCCTCCTCCGCGCTGGACGGGGTGTTTCCGGACACCGGCGGCAAAACATTCCTGAAACTGCCGCAGCAGGTATTCGCGGGCGTGGCCTTTCGGCCGAACGAAAGGGTGGTGCTGGAGGCGGGCATGCGCTGGGAGGACTGGAGCTCATTCAGGCGCCTGCGCATCACCCTCGACCAGCCGGTTGCCGGCGCATCCTCCGCAACCTATCCCCGGAACTGGCATTCCACCTTTGCCGTGAACGCCGGCGGTAAATTCCGGGTGAACGACAGCCTCGCGGTGATGGCCGGTTATCTCTACGGCTGGAATCCCGTGCCGGACAGCACCTTTGAACCCGCCATCCCCGACTCCGACACCCACCTCTTCTGCCTGGGGGGAGAGCTCCGGATGGCCAGGATGACAGTGGCTTTGGGATACGCCTATCAACTCCAGAAGGAACGCACCAAACATACCAATATGTACGGCTCTCTGGCAAACGGTTCCTATGACTCCAGCCTGCACCTCCTTGCCGTCAGTCTGGGGTACAGGTTCTGACGCCTCGCCGACCGCCGGACGGGAGAGCTGTATGCCTTGTTGCGCGTCTTTCGGCGGAGGGGTCGCCAAAGGGCGACATGGTTCCACCAAATGGCTTGCTTCGGTTGCAAAAATAGGTTTATACTTCCAAATTCATTTGCATCCCACCACAGAGACAAGGAATATCATACGTCGTGTCATGGCGGTCCATAGGAATATTCGATTCTGGGGTTGGCGGGCTCACGGTCCTGCGCGAAATCATCGGGACCATGCCCCAGGAGGACACGATCTATTTCGGTGATACGGCACGGGTCCCCTACGGCACCAAATCGCCCGAGACGGTGATTCGCTACGCCCATGAAATTACGGCGTTTCTGGTAAAACGCGACATCAAGCTTCTGGTTGTGGCCTGCAATACCGTTTCGGCGGTGGCTCTGAACGGACTCAAACGGCATTTTCCCATACCCGTGGTAGGGGTGATCGAGCCCGGTGCCCGTCGCGCGGTTGAGGTGAGCCGTGGTGGCCGTATCGGAGTCATCGGCACCGCGGGCACCATCAAGAGCAGCGCCTATACCCGCGCCATCAAGCGCCTTGACGCAACCGCCGAGGTGCTGACCCGCGCCTGTCCGCTCTTTGTGCCTCTGGCCGAAGAAGGGTGGACCGACAACGACGTGGCGCGTCTGACGGCCCGGACCTATTTGAAAGATCTGAGAGAGGCCGCGGTTGATACCCTTGTCCTGGGGTGTACCCACTACCCTCTGCTGAAATCCGTTATTTCGGAAACCATGGGGCCGGATGTCGTTCTGGTTGATTCGGCGGAAGAAACGGCGAGATGCGTGGCCGACATCCTGTCCAAGAAGAAGCTGATGCGGCCGGCCGCGGAAAAGGGGAACCACCACTATTTCGTCAGCGATGTCCCCGCGGCTTTCATCCGTGTGGGAAGCCGCTTTCTGGGCGGTAATCTGGGGGATGTGTATCAGGTGAATCTGGATGACGAGCGGGAGGAAGAGTGACCTATGTCGCCGGTACGACGTAAACGGAGTAAGATGAGTCTGCTGGTCCCGTTCGTGATCATCGCGCTTGCTTTCGGCGGAATGCTCTGGAACAAGTACCGCGCCTCGCGAATGCCCAATCCGACGCCGACAGCCCCGCATTCCTCGGGAAAACGCACCGTGGTGCTGTTCTTTGTCGCCGACGGAAGCCGTCTGGCCAGGGAGGCGCGCGAGCTGGATTCCTGTTCGGATCTGACGGTTTGCGTCAAGGAAACTCTGGACGAACTTTTCTACGGTCCCGTGGGCGACCTGGACGAAGCCCTGCCGGAAGGCGCGGCGGTTAACTCCGTACGGATCGAGGGGAGTACGGCGGTTGTGGATGTGAACCGGGCTTTTGTGGAGACCATGCCGTCGGGCAGTTCCGCGGAAATGATGGCGGTCTATTCCATCGTCGATACGGTCTGTCTCAATTTCCCGAGAATCTCCCGGGTGAGGCTGACAACGGACGGCGGGAAGACGCCTTCACTGGAACATCTGGACCTGTCCGACCCCTTGAGCGCCGACTATACCCTTGAGGCGCCGGGGAAATCCGCCCCCCCGGCTTTGAAGCATTCAAAAAACGACTCGGCAGAGGGAAAACCATGAAATCATTCCGTGAAGCCATCCGGGAGCGGGTACTGATTCTCGACGGAGCCATGGGTACCATGCTTCAGGAACGGGGATTAAGACCGGGACAGTCCCCGGAGGAGCTCAATCTGACCATGCCTGATGTGGTGGCATCGGTACACCGCGACTACCTCGAATCCGGCGCCGACATCATCGTCACCAATACCTTTGGCGGCTCGCGCTTCAAGCTTGCCCATTTCGGTCTGGAAGGGCGTCTTGCCGAAATCAATGCCCTCGCCGTGGCCATTGCCCGTCGTGAGGCGAACGGCAGAGCATACGTGGCCGGATCCATGGGACCAACCGGCCAATTCGTGGAACCGGTGGGCGAGGTTGCCTTTGACGAGATGAGAGCCGCATTCCGGGACCAGGCGGAAGCCCTGATCTCGGCCGGTGTGGATCTGATCACCCTGGAGACCTTTCTCGATGTCAAGGAGTGCCGCGCCGCCCTGATCGCCATCCGCGAGGTTTCGGCCACCATTCCGGTTATCGCCATGATGACGTTTGACGAAAAGGGACGTTCGGTGCTCGGGACGCCTCCCGAAGCCGCCGCCATTACCCTGGCCGCCGCCGGTGCCGATCTGGTGGGCTCCAACTGCGGGCTGGGCGTGGAAGGCATCTACGATATCCTTGCCCGCATGCGTACCGTGACCGCTCTTCCCCTGATCTCCCAGGCCAATGCCGGACTGCCGGCGCTGATCGACGGCGCCACCGTCTTTCCCGCGACCCCCCAGGAGATGACCTCCTACCACGACCGGCTGATCGGGCTGGGCGTCCGGATTATCGGCGGCTGTTGCGGCACCACCCCGGCCCATATCCGGGCCATGAAGGATGCCCTTGCCCGGCATCAGGAACCGTGGCTCGAACGGAACACGCTGAAAGGCGTGACGCTGCTCTCCTGTCGTGGAGGATGGACAGCCATCGGTGCCGGCGAAAAAACCGCGCTGATCGGGGAACGCATCAATCCCACCGGCAAAAAGACGTACACCCGGGAGTTGCTGGAAGGCAAGCTTTCCTATGTCCGGCGCGAAGCCATGGAGCAGGTGGGGATGGGGGCCACGCTGCTCGATGTGAACGTCGGGGCGCCCGGCATCGATGAACCGTCTGCCCTGGAACGTGCGGTGTTCTGCGTCAGCGGGGCCGCGAATGTACCCATTGTGCTGGATTCCTCCGATCCCCTCGCCCTGGAGCGCGGTCTCAAGGCCGCCGACGGCAAGGTGCTGATCAATTCGGTTACGGGGGAACCCAAAAGCCTTGACAGGGTGTTGCCCCTGGCCGGAAAATACGGTGCAGCCGTGATAGGACTGACTCTGGACGGCCGGGGAATACCCGATACCGCGGAGGGGCGGCTGGCCATTGCGAGGAAGATCCGCAACGCGGCCAGGAAGCACGGGATTCCGGATGAGGATCTCATCATCGACTGTCTGACCCTGACGGTCAGCGCCGAGCAGAAACGGGCCGCTGAGACCCTGCGGACCATTCGACTGGTCAAGGAAAAACTCGGGCTGTCCACCGTGCTCGGAGTCAGCAATATCTCGTTCGGTTTGCCACAGCGTCCCCTGATCTCCTCTTCCTTTTTCGCCATGGCTATGGCCGCCGGCCTGGATGCCGCCATCATAAATCCCAAGGAAAAGGCCATGATGGACGCCTGGCGCTCCTCCATGGTTCTGCTGAACCGGGATCCGAGGGCCCAGGCATACATCGAGGCCTACCGTGGCGAACAGGCAGCGACAGCGGCGGCTGGCCAGCCATCCGAAACGCCGCCGGATATCCGCCGGCGTCTGTCGCTTGCCGTCGTCAATGGAGAACGGGACAACGTTGTCGCGCTGGTGGAACAGGCCCTTGCCGAGGGGCTGGCGCCCCTTCAGATCAGCAACGAATGCTTTCTTCCCGGCCTGGAGGAGGTCGGAAGGCGTTTCGAGAAGAACCTCTTCTTCCTGCCCCAGGTCATGCAGTCCGCGGATACCATGCACGCCGGTTTCGCCCGCCTCAGGGAGGAGATGAAAGGAGAGGCGCTGGAGAGTCGTGGCCGGATCCTGATGGCCACGGTTGAGGGGGATATCCACGATATCGGTAAGAACATCGTATGCACCCTGCTGGAAAATCATGGGTTCGAGGTGTTCGATATCGGCAAGAACGTGTCCGCGGCTACGATCGTTGCCAGGGCCAGGGAGTACGAAGTGGACGCGGTCGGACTTTCCGCGCTGATGACCACTACCATGTCGGAGATGGATAACGTAATCAGGAAACTGAAAGATGTGGGAATCAGGGCTTTCACCATGGTGGGTGGAGCCGTCGTGACCCAGGAATACGCCGACCGGATCGGCGCGGATCTCTATGCGCGGGACGCCATGGAAGCCGTTGCCAAGATCAAGAAACTACTCAGGGTAGCCGACTAAAGTATCCTTGCCCCATCCGCAAGTTCAGGCTTTTGACTGGCTGCCCGACGGAAGATGCCATGCTTCTCGGTTTCAATCATAACATCATGTACAGGGGAGAGATTTTTCACGTCCAGACCGAAGACAGTGGTGTGGAGAATCCCAATATCGTCACCTTGCTGTACAAGGGCGGGGTGATTCTCTGTTCCATCAAGACCAGCTACGCCGATATCCTCAGGATGGATAATCTTGAACAGGTGGTGGAAGAGCTGATGAAGGAACAGCACAAGCAGATGATGCGCCGCCTGAAATCCGGAGAGTTTGATGAACGCATAGCTCCCGCCGAAAAACCGCCTGAAGCCGGCGACCCGGAAACGGGCGGGATTTTTTCAGACGATATGGATGCCGCTGCGGGGCGCCTATCCGCAAGCAGTGGACCGGAAGAGAGCGCCACCCAGCCGGAATTGTCCGTCGAACCCGGTGCCTCCGAGGCCGTAACCGATGCGGAAGAAACCCCAGTGAGAACCGAGAGCCTTGATGAGGCGATCCTCGCTTTTTTCGGAGTCAAGGGGCCATAAACAATAAATAAAGTGATCGGGACGTTAACCGCGGGTGAAATGATCATTTCCTTATGTGCAATTGTTGCTTTGCTGGTTTCAGCCGGTTACTCTCTTCACCGGGAGCGCTCCCGGAGCGGTCTGTATCTAGGTATTTCACTTTTTCTGTTAGCGTTGCTGGAACTGTTCGATCTTCTGGCCCTCAACGCCGAGTCTGAAGCCATTGCCTGGAAAAGGTACGCGTTAATCGCGGAATCTCTCCTGCCCCCCTTCTGGATTCTGACCGGCCTGACATTTGCCCGCCAGGCCGGGCCCTGGAGAATCGGCCGCCTGCTTCAGATGACGGTGGCTTTCACCTTTCTTTTCTGTCTTCTCCCCTTTGCTTTTCCCCTCGGCTCATTTTTCTATGCCCCGGATTTTCCCGCCGAGCGCCTCCTGTTTCTCGGTAATGTGGGATATTTCTATTATCTGGGCATCATGGCCTCGCTGATCTTCGCCCTGGTGCAGTTTGAGGCGACCCTTGCCAACGCCTCTCCCGAATCTCTCAACAGAATCAAGCTGGAAATCATTGCCCTGGGAGCCATCCTGGCCGTCCTGATTTTCTACTTCAGCCAGGCCCTGCTGTATCGCAGCCTCAACATGAATTACCTGACGCTGCGCTCCTTTATCTATCTGGTTGCACTGGCCCTCATGGCGTACTCTCTGCTGTTCCGCCGCGGCAATGTCCGGATTCAGGTTTCCCGCCGGATGGCTTACAAGTCGTTCGTTCTGGTGGCCGTTGGCGTTTATCTGGTGATGCTCGGAATCCTGGGCGAGGGAATGCAGTACTTCGATGTTTCCTTCAAACGTACGGTTACGGTTTCTTTCGCATTCCTGGTCGGGATCGTTTTGCTGATAATGCTGCTCTCCGAACGCTTCCGGCGGGAAGTCAAGGTGGCACTGCACAAGAATTTCTATCAACACAAGCATGATTACCGCACCCAGTGGCTTCGTTTCACCCAGCAGCTTGCCACATCCAGTTCGGGAGAGGAACTTCTGCAGCGGATTCTTGCCGCTTACTGCGATATCTTCGGGATCAGCGGCGCCGCCATGTTTCTCTTTGAAAAAAGCCGGGGCGGTTACTGCATGACCGCGACTCACGAGTTCGGGACCGTTGTTGATGTCATATCTCCCGCCAACTCCCTGGTAAGATTCATGAAAGAGCGCGCCTGGGTTGTCAACGCCAGGGATGAGAACCCGGAAATCATGGAAGAAAACGGCCGGTTTTTTACGGACAATCAAGTATCCTTTGTCATACCGCTTTTTTCCGGTAAAGACGTCGAGGGTTTTATCGTTCTGGGGCGTGCGATAAAGGAAGATGAAGTCTATATCTACGAAGACTACGATTTGATGAAAACAATTGCCCGGCAGACGTCCCAGGCGATCCTGCATCAGAAACTCTCCGAGCAGCTGTTGAAGGCCCGTGAAATAGAGGCGATTGGAAATGTCGCCGCCTTTGTCGCCCATGACTTGAAGAATCTCGTTTCCAATCTTTCCCTGATTGTCGACAACGCCGGGAAATACATCCAGAACCCTGATTTTCAGCAGGACATGCTCGTTTCCCTCGGCAACACGGTTACCAAAATGCAGCGTTTGATCGGCAGATTGAAAAATCTGGGTGAGCGCGAACATTTCGTCCTCCAGTCCGTCAATCTCCTGGATCTGGCCGAAAAAACGGTTCGCATGGTAAGCGGAGCCCCCATAACCGTTTCAGGGAGTTCGGAAACGGCGCTTGTGGATGAGAATGAGATCCAGAATGTTGTCATGAACCTGCTCATGAACGCCATCGAGGCCTCCGGGTCGAACGAACCTGTTCAGGTGGAGGTGGGTAGTTCCGGCGGACCGTATCTCAGTGTCAGAGACCATGGCTGCGGCATGTCACCGGAGTTTGTCCGCACCAAGCTTTTCAAGCCGTTCAAAACAACCAAGAAAAAAGGGCTGGGCATAGGTTTGTACCAGTGCCGACAGACGGTGGAGTCGCTGGGGGGCAGAATCGAAGTGATCAGTGAAGAGGGAAAGGGATCGGTATTTACCATCCGGTTTGGCCTGCAGGAGAATAGGGGAGGGGAAGGCAACTCCCCGGACTAAGGAACTGAATGAGCTATGGATAAAATATTGATAATTGATGACGACCCCGATATCCGGCAACAGTTGAAATGGGGGTTGAGCGATGAATATACGGTGCTGCAGGCCGGGGATGTGGAAGAGGCCCTTTCCGTTTTCAAGAAACATCATCCAAACGTGGTGATTCTTGATCTCGGTCTTCCCCCCCATGAGCATGGCTCCCTGGAGGGTTTTCGCGGGTTGGCGGCTCTGCTTGAACATAATCCGTATATCAAGGTGATCATGCTGACGGGCAACAGTGAACGGGAAAATGCCCTGAAGTCCATGCAGATGGGAGCGTACGATTTCTATCCCAAACCTCCGCAGCTCAGCGAGCTGAAGGTCATTATCGGCCGGGCGTTTCACCTCTTCGGCATAGAGGAGCAGAATCGCTCCCTGCAGCGCGCCATGGAGATGAAATCGGTTTTTTCCGGCGGCATGATCGGCCAGTGCCCTGAGATGCAGACGATATTTTCAACAATTAAAAAAGTTGCCCCTTCCGATGTACCTATTTTTATTACGGGAGAGAACGGCACCGGAAAGGAACTGGTGGCGCAGGCGATTCATGAGGCCAGCCTTCGAAAGAAAGGGCCTTTCATTCCGATCAACTGCGGGGCCATACCCGAGAATCTGCTTGAGTCGGAATTGTTCGGTCATGAGAAGGGGGCTTTTACCGGTGCGCATGCCACTGTTCTGGGCAAGCTGCAGTACGCCAACGGCGGTACGCTGTTCCTTGATGAAATCGGGGAGCTGCCGGTAAATCTCCAGGTCAAACTCCTCAGGTTCCTTCAGGAAGGGACGCTCCAGCGGGTTGGGGGAAGGGTTGATATTCCGGTTGACACCAGGACGGTCTGCGCCACCAACGTCGATATCGTTAGGGCCATCAGGGAGGGGAAGTTCAGGGAGGACCTTTACTACCGGATCAGTGTCATATCGATCAAACTCCCTCCACTGCGTGAGCGCGGAGATGATATTCTCCTGCTTGCCAATTATTTCCTGAGAATGTTCAACGATGAACACAAGAAGAGGGTCAGACGTTTCAGCGCGGCAGCTGTCAGCTTTCTGAAAAGCTACGATTGGCCGGGTAATGTGCGGGAACTGCGCAATCGTGTGCAACGGGCAATCATCATGAGTGATGAAGCGGCTATTGAACCGGTTGACTTGGGATGTGAAATGGAGTTGCCGGAACTATCGGAAACCATGAAGCCGGTGATCAGGCTCAAGGAGGCGAGGGAAAAGGTCGAGCGTGAGTTGATAATAAACGCCATCGAACGCCAGAGTGGCAATATTGTCAGGGCTGCCGAGGAGTTGGGGGTGAGCCGGCCAACGCTTTACGACCTGTTGAAGAAACATGGTTTGACACCCTTGACTAATGTTGACAGGGCATCATAGAGACATTCCCGGTTCTGTTCGTGCGGGTATACAACTACTGCTGCAAGTGTCAAAATATCCGACAAAGCAAAAGGCGTTGTAATTACAACGCCTTTTCTGCCCTATTCCGTGCCAGGCTCTCAGTTTTCTCTGTTCAGTTTGCGTTTGCCGTAGATGGCAAGCCCAAGCAGGCCGGAGCCAAGCAGCGCCAATGTCCCCGGTTCCGGAACGGGGTTGACATTCCTCGGGCCTCTGGGGCGGCGATTGCCCTTGAAGTTCGCTGCCGAGTTTTCGCCGGAGGCTTCTGAAAGGTTCACCGATGAAGCCAGACCTTTTGCCCCCGCTGCTGTCATACCGGAAGAATCCTCGGAAAGCGCGCTGTACCACCTGGAGGAAACGCCCTTCACGTCTGACGCCGCGGACGTATGGAGAATCAGCCCCCGGTCACCCAGAGTAACCTGAAGGCCGCGTCCCCCGGCGCCGGTGTCGTCCCCCTGATGGTTTTGAATGGAAGAACCGGGATCTGGGCTGGAGTTTAGGAACGTAGCATTCGCCGTTGCCGTTCCCTGTATTAATATGGATCCAACCAATATTAGATAAAGCCTTTTCATATTGGTCCTCCTTCAACTCGGGTCTCTGAAATCGATGTTTGCGGAACTAAAAAAATAAGCGTTTTCATAACCCCTGTAAGCAATAGTGGTGCCAAGATGTATCTATTTGTATTCGTTGTGATTTTATGTGTGTCGGAACTCTGCTGTGTCAAGTGTAAAAATATTCAACATTAGGGGGATGTTTATTGATGGAACTGTCGGCGGACAGGACGGGCCAGACAATGAGAAGGCGTCTTTGATAAGACGCCATTGGTGAGATCTTCCCGCATTGTCGGTATTCTTGCGCCAATCCGCGGGTCCGGAAGAAATTCAGTGGATGCAGTTGGCTATCTTGTACGTTTCCTGCATGACAAGTTCATGGTCATCGCATTTCGTGGTGATAGCTCTCCTGAGATGAATGAATGAATTTACATCCATGTCCCTGATCTGAACGCCTATCCCCTCGTCCTCGCAGCGAACAACATCTACATTTAAATATATCGACGCGTTGTGGGATACATAGATGGTGACGTTGAGAGGGGTGTTCATCGGAACATGCTGATTCGTATTGATGAATAATCCCTGTAGACTGGCATCCTTGATGTTGGCAAAAAACATCTGATTGTCGTACTTTACGGAAGCACATTCCGGAAAATCAACCCTTATGAAATTTCTTTTTTCCATTTGAGGGCGCCCTCGATAACAGTAAATTGTACTTCACTTTGAATCTTCTGGTGTCCGGATGTTGATGAACGCAAAAGAAAGCCCTGCGCTCCTGATTGAACCGTACCCGTTCTTGCGCACCAGTAAATTCTCTCCTGTCGGATCTCCGGTCGGCAGTGCCCCCTCTCTCATTGATCTTGAGGGGGTGAAAGCTCCTCATTATGAGTGCTCATTGTTATGCAATATGCGTACCCCTGCCGTAACAGGCTGTCATTGCGCATAAAACCCCCGTATTCAACGCATTCGGCAATTTAATGTAAAAAACACCGACATCGGTTGAGTCACAGTGCTCCATCGGGTTCATCTGCCGCCATCCCTGTTCTGATACCTGTCCGGCCGGATCAGGTTGCCGTTGATCCCCTTAAAGTCAGGGGAGGGCACGATCCGTCCGATTCTTCAAAATCCTATTTTACTTTTTCGAATATTTTGTCTTTACTCCTGGATTCATTTTTTGTATAGTGCGTCAAATTTTTCTGGCAGCACCAATTTTTGTATAACATGCTAAAATAATTGAACAACATGATGTAGCATATCTGTTGATAACATTGACAAGGGAGGAAATGGTATGAGTGCAGGTGAAGTAAAATTGGGTAATCCCGCGGTCGTCGGGCTCGCGGGATTCAGTATGACGACGTTTGTTCTGCAGTGTCACAATCTGGGGTTATGCGGTATCGCTCCGGTCCTCTGGCTTGGGCTGCTTTTCGGAGGGGCCGCCCAGATGATTGCCGGTCTTTTTGAATTCAGAAAAAACAATAACTTCGGTTTCTGTGCATTTACCGGCTACGGGGCGTTCTGGATCGGCCTGTGCTGCCTGATAATTTTCGGCAAAAACGCTGAACTCGTTAAGT
>CAZRPI010000034.1:0-13614 GCA_964601865.1 uncultured Pelobacter sp.
GAGTCAACAATATATTACACCAAATTCGTCGGGTTCACAAAACACCCCACACGGAGGATTACTCCTGAAAATTCAGACGGATATGACTTGGCAAAAGATCAGGTAGCGTATAACAATGGCGAATGGCGGTGCAGGGAAGCGCCTGAGACTCGACCTAACCAGGCCCCGGAGCATGAATCAGTGATAAACGATATTTATACGGCCGGGGCAATACATGAGAACCGAATCAAACCGGGGAGGAAAAACAGACTTATGAAAAGCAGACGATTGATAGGGCAAAAAATTCGCGAAACGCTCATTCTCGTTCCCTTCCTTCTGTTCAGCTTCGTCGCTGCGGTTCATGGCGGAGACGGATACGCCGATTCACACTTCCACATCGCCAACTACGCCATGCAGGGCATACCGCTCAAAACCCTTATCGACACATACATGGGGGACAGGGTGGCTAGGTCGGTGGTCTTCGGGCTGCCCCTGCAACAGAAATGGGACGGTTTCGAACATTACGCCGGAGACAGGATTCCGCCCAATTACTACATGGGGCCGAAGGCGGGCATGTACTACTACTCTTTCATCGACGCCATGGTGGCCATGGATTATCTCAAACTATCCAGGGCCGACAGAACCCGCCTCGATCCGATGATCGTCGGGTTCAACCCGATGGACCGGTACGGCGTAAACCATATCAAGCGGTTGCTGATACTCTTTCCCGGTGTTTTCACGGGTATAGGCGAATTCTCGGTGCACAAGGAGCTGGTCGGAGACAAGATTGACGACGACCCCATAGGGGCGAACATACCGCCGGGTGAAAAGCTCCCCCCCGACGCCACGGATTCAGACAGAAACACCCTCTACAACCCATCGCTCAGGGCCATCTTCAAATTTGCGGCCGAGTCGGGGCTGATCGTCAGCCTTCACACCGACGTCTACCCCGCCAGAGTCACGCATGACGGCAAGGTCATCAGCCTGTCTCCCCAGGCGCCGTACACTGCCGGGATGAAACGCCTCTGCGGGGAAAACCCGCGGACCACGGTCTACTGGGCCCATACCGGTCTCGGCCGTTTCGTCAAGCCCGCCCCGGATCACCTTAGGACCGTGTCGGAAATTTTGGATGCGTGCCCGAACTGGTACGCCGATCTCTCCTGGGACCTCGTGCAGAGCTATATGGTTGACCCGAAACCCGGCATGCCGACAACCGACGAATGGGCCGGCTTTCTCATAAAATACCAGGATCGGCTTCTCTGGGGGTCCGACACGGTCATCTTCACCAAAAACAAAATCGACGACAGGGGCAATCCGGTGATGGGAACCGAGATGCCAGTCGCTGACTATCTCGCCGTCCTGGACATCCTTGCCCCCCTGTGGAAAAAGGTCGGTCCCGAAGTGTCCCGCAAGATCAGGATCGGCAACCATGTGCGCCTGTTCGATGCGGCCAGGGTACGGGTGAGAGCATGGGAAACGGCCCATTCGGGGGACAATGTCTGGAACCTGGGAGTGGAATGATGCCGGAACTACCCGAGGTGGAACTGACCCGACGCAGGCCGGAGCGGGAGATGGCGGGCAAACGGATCGAAAAGGTGGTGATCCGGGCGCCGAAGCTCCGCCTCCCAATTCCTCCGGAACTGGAGACATCCCTTCGGGGGAGAACGATCCGTTCCGTCGGACGCCGGGAGAAAGGGCACCCCGCTGGGGACAGGCTTCAATCGAGGGGATTTTTTAATGAATGGGGGAGTGGTGGGGGCAGATCCGCATTCTACACAAAAACGGAACACATAGATTCGTCCCTTCCATTCCCCGTCACGATGAAAGTCGACCCGAGTGTCTGCCGCCGTTGGTCCTGCGTGGTCCCTGCCCATTCAAGCCGCAACTTCCGTCCTGTTGCGTCCGTTCTCTTTTGCATGATACAGCGCCGAGTCCGCTCTATCAACCATCTGATCCGGAGTTTCATTCCCCCTGTATTCACTGAGCCCAATGCTGACCGTGAGCGAGATCTGTCCGCCGTCCACCACGACAGGTGACTCCATGACATCATTTCTCAGAGTCTCGGCAATTCGCCGCGCTTCAATCAGGTTGCACCCTTTCAGAATAATTAAAAACTCCTCTCCTCCCCAGCGTACAGCGATATCCGATGCGCGCAACCCCTCCTGAAGCTTGTGAGCGACAAAAATGAGAGCGTCATCTCCGGCCTTGTGACCATACCGGTCGTTGATTGTCTTGAAATGATCAATATCTATCATCAGGATACTGATCGGCCTTGGTTCCCGGCGGAAATCCGCAAGCAGTTTCTCAATTAAAATTGAAAAGGCATGACGGTTCAGAAGACCAGTCAATTTATCGGTTGACGCCATTTCCTCAAGCTGGTTTTGATAACGCATCAAAGTATATTGGAGGATCTTTACTACGACTAACGTGACAATGAAGCTGATCATCAGGTTCAGACAAAGGGTTTTACGAATTCCCGACAGGCTGACCGTTTCATTCTGTTCCACAAACATGAACCACTTGAGCTCAGGCAAATAGTTGACATTCAGAATATAATCGTCACCATTCTTCTGATACAGATAGGACCCTTTCTTTTCAGACAAGATTTGATCCAGCTTAGCGCCAAGACCGGGCGCCTTTCGCAAATCAAGGTTCGTATCCTCAAAATTACTGCTCAGTACGACCTTGCCCTCATTGCTGACAAAAAATATTTTCCGTTTGAACCTCTGCTGATGCCCCATGATCAGCTTCCGTACCGAGTCTACGGTAAGCCCGATCCCCGTTGCCCCGATATAGCGCCCATCATAGTCTTTGACGCGGAAATTGATGAATATGGTTAAAACATCCCTATTGGCAAAATCCGGATCAACATTTATCTCGTAGTCCTGCTTCATTTCTCTGACGCGATAGTACCAAGCGTCACGGGGTTCCCTTGGCGATACCTGTTTCAACATGCCGTCAGCGGTGTAGTAAATAGAACTTTTTTCGGAAATGAAGAAACTGCTGAAAGCTTTGTATCTTGTCTTGACTTCCCTTAAATAGCGCTCCATTTCGCTTACGTCTTTTTCGCCCCGCAAAACCCAGTCTCTGAGAAATGTATCATGTGCCATTGTGGAGGATATCAGCACGGGACGCACCAGATCTTTCTGGATCTCGGAGTAAATGTTACTTGATGTCAGCGGCAGGTCCTGGGCAATAATAGCGTCGTGAATAGCCTGTTTTGAAACGAGGTATCCTATGAGTGATGTTGTGACAAAACCGATTGTAAGCAACAAACCAAGGATGCGCAGCAACCAGCGTCTGTCAAAGATGGAGTATTGTTGGCTCATAACAGGGATGTTTCGTTTTGATATAATGGCGAACTGAGGCTTCAGTCGTACATCGGGGAGTCTCTGGTTTTCTGGCATCTTATCAGTTTAATTAATAGTGTCAACAACACAAACCCTGGTGACCGCATAACCCCATGTCAAAACCCATGCAAGTGTGGATAATTCCCCTACACATCCAGCACCACGACAGCCCGCCACCGATCACCTTCCCGCGCAACCCGGAAGCGGTGCATGGTGACCGCCTTCACATCCACCAGAAAACGGTGGCGGTCGCAGTCGATTTCCTCACCTGCGGCAACGGCCTCAAGAGTAAAGTTCCCGTCCTGCTCGGCTATCGCAATGCTGTCCGCGTGAAGCAGCAGCCTGCGGGCATCCTTCAGGAACAGCAGCTCGTTCAGGAAGGCGAACAACAGCAGGTCCAGCTCCTCGCGCTCCACATGAATCCGCTCCTCCCTGTCCCGCCCCACATCTTCCGCTCTTGCCACCATGGTACGCAGCAGGGCTTCGGCGCACGAGCGGAACAACTCCTCCAGGGAGCTGTCCCACGCTTCGAAGGCCACGTCAGCGGTGGCAATATCTTCCAGAAAACGAAACGGCATCTATATCCCGCTTCCGCATTTGAGAGTTGCCGAAGTTCGTGCATCAGGACTGTTTCGTCGTGATTCCCGGCGAAATGGCGCGTAAACAGTCGATATTGTCTGAGCCCGAAGGGCGAGTTTTTCGGCTGTAGCGAAATGAGCCAGAGACTACAGAAACAGAACGTCAGCACGGACGCAGGCAACTCTCAAATGCCGTTGTGAATCATCCCTTGATATTCCCCAGCGGCGTCAGCCTGGCCACGCGCCGGCTCAGTCCCGCCTCCTCGGTGGCGGCCGCAACCTCGTCGATATCCTTGTAGGCGAAGGCCGCCTCCTCCGCCAGTCCGCCGTAGGAAGAGGTCCGGACGTAGATCCCCCGCTGTTCCATCTCGCCCAGGAGCTTCTGTCCCCTGATCCTCTTCTTGGCCTGATGGCGGCTCATGGTCCTGCCACTGCCGTGAGCCGTGGTGAAGAAGGTGGCTGCGGCGCCGGCCTCACCCGCCAGGAGCCAGGAACCGGTCTCCATGCTGCCCCCGATGATGACCGGCTGGCCCGTTTCCCGGTAACAGTCGGGAAGGCCCGCCATGTGCGGACCGAGCGAGCGGGTGGCTCCCTTGCGGTGCACCAGGACCTCCCGCCGCACGCCGTCAATCACGTGGGTCTCCAGTTTTGCGGTATTGTGGGCCACATCGTAGACCATCCCCATGCCCAGATCTTCGGGCGAACGGTTGAAGAGCCTGGAAAACACCTCGCGGATGCGGTGGAGGATCACCTGGCGGTTGGCAAATCCCATGTTGACGGCGCATTTCATGGCGGCGAAATACGCCTGTCCCTCCGGGGAACGGAACGGAGCGCAGGCCAGTTCGCGATCGCTGGTCCTGATGCCGTACCTGGTGGTCATGACCCGCAGGAACTTCTCCAGGTAATCGGTGGCCACCTGGTGGCCGAAGCCCCGGCTGCCGCTGTGGAAGCTGACGACCACCTGATTGGGGATGGTGAGGCCGAATGCGGCGGCGGTCTCCCGGTCCACGATGTTCTCCGGTCTCACCACCTGGATCTCGCAGTAGTGGTTGCCACTCCCCAGGGTGCCAACCTGGTCGTACCCGCGCTCAATGGCCTTGTCGCTGCAGGCGTCGGCGTCGGCGCCGCCGAAACACCCCCCCTCTTCGGTCAATTCCAGGTCCCCGGGCCAGGCCAGGCCCTGCTTGAGGCACCAGCGGGCTCCTTCCTGCAGCAGTTTGCGGAACTCGCTTCTGGAGCAGTGGACGAAACCGGAGCAGCCAACCCCGGTGGGAATACGGCTGAACAGAGCGTCCACCAGCTCCCTGACGCGCGGTCTGACCTCCTCCTCGGTCAGGTTGGTGAGAACCATGCGCATGCCGCAGTTGATGTCGAAACCGATGCCGCCGGGGGAGATGACGCCGGTGGCCGGGTCCATGGCCGCCACACCCCCGATGGGGAACCCGTACCCCCAGTGGCCGTCCGGCATGCAGCAGGCATACTTGATGATTCCCGGCAGGCAGGCGACGTTGGCCGTCTGCTGGAACACGCTCTCCTCCATGTTCTTCAGCAGGGTCTCCGAAGCGATGATGCGGCCGGGAACCAGCATGCCGTCCCTGTACGAGCAGGGAAGTTCCCAAACGGCCGGTGCTATTTTTCTGAGTTGCGGAGGCAAAGCCATGACATCCCCCTGTCCCCGGTTGTTCTTGAAAACACCGATTATTTTCATCATACCGCACAACCGGGATATATCGCAGGAAAAGTGGTGACAGGCGTCCATCGAAACTATATCCTGTAACGGCCATGCTGGTCCCTGAGGCTCAGCAAATGTTTTCGGTTTCTTTTCTATTATCATGCCAGCAGAGGAGTGTGGGATGAATTGCCGATTTCTTGATGACCTGAAAGAAGGAGAACGTTTTGTAACCGCCGGAGTTACGCTTACTGAGGCACAAATCATAGAATTCGCCCTGCGTTACGATCCGCAACCGTTCCATCTTGATGTCGAAGCGGCATCGAAATCTCCCTATGGCGGTCTGATTGCCAGCGGTTTCCAGACCGTCTTGCTGACGTTCCGCCTGTTTGTCCAGACCGCCATGTTTTCCCAATCAAGCATGGGATCGCCAGGCATCGACGAGATGCGCTGGATGGCGCCGGTGCGCCCGGGCGACACGCTGCATGCGGAGGTGGAAGTAATAAGCGTAAAACCGTCGAAGTCCAGGCCCGATCGCGGAATCGCCCGTCTGGATTTCAAAACCGTGAACCAGCATGGCGAAACCGTTGCCGGCTTCATCCTGAATGCTCTGCTCAGGCGCTCCGCCGCGAACGACCGGTGACAATGCCGGCGCAAGCCGGAAAAGCAGCCATACCGTGAAGAACCTTGGATAATCAGTCAGCGGTTTTCCTGTAGCATAGTTCGGGAGGTCGTAATGCTTAAAAAAATCTGCCGCGAATGCGGAGCTGAAATGGCCAGGAGATACAACCTTGAGGGGACGTTCTTCTTCTGCGAAACCTGTGACAGGGAAACGGAGTACGACAACATTGAAATGGAGCCGTTCTGTCCGGAGTGCGGAGCCAGATTGGAAGTCTGCCAGAAATGCGGCACGGGTTATTTCTGCGACACCTGTAACGCGCTCAAATCCAGCAAGAGAGTCATCTGGAAAAAGGAATCATTCTAAACAACAAGGAAAATGACAGGCTCCCCCGATTGGCTATGCGAATTAGGCGGGAGTATCCGGATTAACCTGAAACACCAACAGAGGAAAGAGCGATGTGGAAATCATTAGTTGCCCTGTCAATTGGCTCCGTATTAGGTGGTTATTCCCGATGGAGACTTGGAGCCAACCTCAACAATATTTTTCCGACGATCCCGTTAGGCACGCTGTGTGCGAACCTGATTGCCGGATACATTATCGGATTTGCCGCCGCCTTTTTCGCCCAAACGCCTGGCGTTGCACCCGAATGGCGACTTGTAATAATTACCGGTTTTTGTGGCGCCCTCTCCACCTTTTCGACGTTTTCCGCCGAGGTGACAACACTGCTTCAGCAGGGAAGGCTGGCCTGGGCCATGGGGGCCATCGGTATTCACGTAAGCGGTTCTCTGGTCATGACAATTGCAGGCATGGCCTCATGGCAGTGGCTCAAATCTCACTGAAGGAGACATCGACATGAACGGCTATCAGATCACTTTTTTCACCCAGCAGAATCGTCTCCATCACGGCAAGCCCATCGCGGATTGGCTTATCCATCTGGCCAAGGAACTTGGCTTTCGTGGCGCCACCGTAATTCCGGCCAGCGAGGGTATCGACCATCATCACCATATCCACTCGGCGGCTTTCTTTGACATGGCGGACCAGCCCCTGTCGGTTGTGATGGTACTCACCACGGAGGAGACCGACCAACTGTTTGACAGGCTGCGTGCGGAAGAAGGAGTATTCGGGTTATACCTTTTCTATGTCAAGGTAGCTGTTGAGTTCGGCTGTATCGGGACCAATGGGGTGAAGTAGAAAAAAAATACATTGACATTGTCCCATGCACGCCTTATCTTTCATCCATTGATTAAAGGGGAGTAGCTACCGGCCGGAAACAGGGCCGGCCCCGAGCCCGTCAGGACGGCTCCAAGCCCGGGCAGGGGACGATACCAATCGCAGGCAAGACCTTTATCCAGAGCGTAACACGCCGTGGGTAAAGGTCTTTTTTTTACCCTCGGCGCAAAAAGAGTCGTCGGAGGTTATCATCCATGTCAGGCAGCACCCGATTTCACCACACCCCGCCACCGGAAAACGTCCCATCTTCTCCAAACCCGACACCCGATGAAACAGAGACCTCGCGACAGGTGTGGCAAGTGAGGTATAATTGTATCACAGGCACGCGCTGTGCATATCAGACGGAGACCGGACGGCGCGTATTACCGGTGTGGTTCTCTGCCACACTCAATGTCACAACAAAAACAACCATTAAGGAGAAAGAAAATGACACGCGTAAAGAAACAGGAGTTGAAAGAAGTCAAAACAACCAGGCCAAAACGGCAGAAGAAGGAACATCTGCAGAACATCATCTCGCTCCGCATCAACGACAAACAGAGGATAACGCTGGAAAAACTGTCAAAGGCCACATCCAAAAGCATTTCCGACATCATCAGGGAGGCCGTGAACAGCTGGAGCGCGCGACGCAGGAAGCTGTGCCTCGATTAGCCATGGGCGCTCCCCTCCCGTTCACCACCGCTTCCGGAGAACGGGAGGGGAAACGGAGTAACGCCCACCCCCCGAACTTCTGCATTTGCAATCTGATGCCATCATCACCGTACCCGTACGTACGGCCTGACAGCAGGGCTGCAGTACGGCCCCACCGCTGGAAGAAAGCGCGCATGGGAACGGCAAGAGGAGGAACCGATGGAATGGCTGACTGACCCGCAGGTCTGGTTGGCTCTTGTAACGCTTACCGCACTGGAAATCGTTCTGGGCATCGACAATATCATATTCATTTCCATACAGTCCGGCAAACTCCCCCCCCATCTCCGCGAGAAGGCGAGACTGGTCGGACTGGGCCTGGCAATGTTCATCCGGATAGCCCTGCTCTTCTCGCTCACCATGATGATGGGGCTCACCAGTCCGCTCTTTTCCGTATTGGGCAACGACATTTCCGGACGTGACATCATCCTCATCTCGGGCGGTCTCTTCCTGATCTGGAAAAGCACCATGGAGATCCACGGGAAGCTTGAGGGAGAGGAAGCGGTATCGAGCAGGGAACTGGGCGCCACATTCGGCGCGGTCATCGTCCAGATACTGCTCCTGGACATCGTATTTTCCCTGGACTCCATCATTACCGCACTCGGGATGGCCAATCACCTGGCGGTCATGATCGCGGCCATTGTCCTGGCCGTCATTTTCATGATGCTGTTCTCGGGCAGGATCAGCGTCTTTGTGGAGCGGCACCCTACAATCAAGATGTTGGCGCTCAGTTTTCTGCTGCTGATCGGCGTGGCTCTCATCGGCGACGGCTTTGACATGCATATTCCAAAGGGCTATATCTATTTCGCCATGGCCTTCTCGGTGATCGTGGAAATGCTGAACCTGCGGGTACGCCGGAGCACGCCGGTCAAGCTTCACCAGCCGCATCTGGAGGAGACTGCCACGGGCGATACCCGCGGATAGAGGAACGCAGATTTTCCCGTGGCCCGGCCACGGATGACGCAACCGAGGAGAATCAAAAATGAAGAGACATTTCGTGAGGTTTTTCACAGTGATGGCGGCGATCATGCTGCTCGGCGGGCCAGTGCTGGAAGACACGGCCCACGCCAGGTTCGGCGGCGGCCGTTCCATGGGCAGCCGCGGTTCGCGCGGCTACTCACGCCCCATGTTCCAGCCAAGCCAGACGCGGCCCCGATATTCCCCCCCGCCGCCCCCCTACCAGCAGCCCCAGCCTTCCGGGGGCTTCCTGAGGGGCATGGCCGGCGGTCTGGTGGGCGGCATGCTGGGAAGCATGCTGTTCAGGGGCACCGGTTACGCCGGACATGGCGGCATGGGAGGAGGTATCGGCTTTTTCGACCTCATCCTGCTGGCCGGAATCGGCTACCTGATCTACCGCTTCATAAAAAAAAAGCGAGCTGACGCGGGTTCCGGCACCTACGGCCAGGGGGGCTATCAGAGTGGAAGCACGCCTCCACCGTTCAGCGCCGGCTACCAGGACAACCAGCCAACGGCCGGAGAAACCGGGGCCGGCTTGAATCACATCCGCCAGATGGATGGCTCCTTCGACGAGCAACGCTTCAAGGATACCGCCATGGATATCTTCTTCAGGATCCAGGGAGCATGGATGAACCGGGACCTGACTTCGGTGGCCGGATTGCTGACGGACGAGATGAGGGGGATCTTCCAGGAGGACCTGGACAGGCTGCTGCGGGCAAAGCAGGTGAACAGGCTGGAGAACATCGCCGTCAGAAACGTGGACATAGTCGAGGCGTGGCAGGAATCAGGCCAGGACTACATCACCGCTTCAATCTACGCCAATCTCCTGGATTACACAACCGACGACGCCAGCGGGGCCGTGGTATCCGGAAGCAAAACCGATCCGGTGAAATTCGAGGAATACTGGACCTTCTCCCGGCCGGCTGGCCCCAATTCCTGGCGGCTTTCGGCAATTAACCAGAAATAGGCGCCCGAACCGGAGGCGGCGGGGGTTATCCCCGCTGTCCCGGGACAACGCCGCGGCAGGAAGCGCCACGCCCGCGGGCTTCGAGGAGTCGTCATGGACCGCAAGCTGTACAGCACGTTGCTGGCCTACACCTTCACCCTGCTGATGTGCTATCTGCTCTTCACCATTCTTGCCCCGTTCCTGGCGACAATTGTATGGGCGGGCTCCATCGGCCTGATCAGTTACCCGCTCTACAACAGGCTGCTCGGCCGATCCGGCGGCCGGAAAACCGCCGCCGCAGGCGTCATGACCATACTGGTTGCCCTGGCGCTGGTTATCCCGCTGGCCGGTCTGATCTTCACGCTGGCCCGGGAAAGCGCCCAGGCGTACCAGTACCTGGAGAGTTTAAGCAGCGGTTCCCTGGGCACCGCAATGGAGGGCCTTCTGCGGCATCCGTCGATCTCGCCCTGGCTGGACAGGCTCCGATCCCTGACTGAGTCCCTCAACCTGGACCCCGTCAGCACGCTTCTGCCCGCCCTGAAAAGAGGCGCCGCTTCACTGCTGAACTATTCCACCGGGGTCATGAAGAATTTCCTCGGCTTCCTGATCAAGTCGGTTCTGATGCTGATCATCCTCTTCTTCATCTACCGGGACGGCGCCCATTTCATGCAGCGTTTCTGGCTGGCGACCGGCATGGGGGAAAAACTTCGCCTGACCATCGCCGAAACGGTTTCACGGGTGCTGGGGGCGGTGATGTACGGCATCCTTCTCACCTGCGTGGTTCAGGGTATCCTGGGAGGACTCGGTTTCTGGGTCGCGGGGCTTCCCTCCCCCTTTCTCTTCGGCGTACTGATGACCATCTGCGCGCCGATCCCGCTGGTGGGAACCGCCCTGATCTGGCTTCCCGGGGCGATCTATCTTCTGGCGCAGGGGAACGTCATCTCCGGCGTGCTGCTTATCGTCTGGGGCCTGGCAATCGTGAGCAGCATCGATAACGTCATTCGTCCCCTGTTCATCAGCGGCAGGGCCAGGCTCCCCATGCTGGTCGTGATTCTGGGCGTACTGGGCGGTCTGCTGGCCTTCGGCCTGACGGGGGTGGTGGCGGGACCGGTTATTGTGGCGCTTTTCCTGGTTTTCTTCGAAGACTATCGCGCAAGACCGGCCGAACCGGCCGAGTCGTGACACTTCTTGCACCATCTGGAACGGACATGCAGACAACGGTATTCCTGAGCACTTTCGGACTGATCTTTCTGGCGGAACTGGGGGACAAGACGCAACTGGCCGCACTGGCCCTGGCGATGCGCTACCCCTGGAAGAGGATTTTTCTCGGGATAGCGCTGGCGTTCACGGCGCTGAACCTGGCGGCGGTTGCGGTGGGAAAGCTGCTCTTCCTGATGCTGCCGGTTTTCTGGGTGACCGCCGTTTCCGCGCTGCTCTTCCTCTATTTCGGCGTCTCTACCCTGCGGCACGCCTGCGATACCGGAGACGATTCGGCCCCTCCCCCATCCGCCGCGGGCGCGGCCCGCACGGCCTTCATCATGATCTTCATGGCGGAACTGGGGGACAAGACGCAGCTGGTGACCGCCAGCCAGGCCGCGCGCTATTCCTCCAGCCTGAGCGGGATGGGCATGGTTTTCGCGGCGTCCACGCTTGCGTTGCTCCTGGTCTCCCTGCTGGGCATATTCGCCGGCAAACAGCTGCTCCGTGTCGTTCCGCTCTGCTGGGTACATCGCGCCGCCGGCCTCATGTTTCTGGCCTTCGGAGCCGTTACCCTCTGGAAACTGGGGCTTGGCTAGAGGGAAAGGCTGCCGATTACAAGGACCCTTGCCAAAGCCGGATGGATGCGACAGCCATTCCGGCCCCGGCGGGGCTGTCTCCCGACCTAACCGGCAGAGGCGTAGCGGGCGGGGAAAGAAAGGAAAGAAATGTCGGCAAAAGTAATGCTGTGGGTTGCGTTCGGCCTGCTGATGCTCATCATGCTCACGATAGACCTGGGGCTTAATCGCAGGGCGCACAAAATCTCGTTCCGGCAGGCCAGCATCTGGAGCATCATCTGGGTCGCCCTCGCCCTGGGATTCAACGTGGCAATCCACTTGATTCTGGGCCCCACCAAGGCCCTGGAATTCTTTACCGGTTATATCATCGAAAAATCACTCTCCGTCGACAACCTGTTCGTCTTCATAATGATTTTCGGATATTTCAAGATTCGCGGCAAATACCAGGCCCGCGTGCTCAAATGGGGCATCATCGGCGCCCTGGTGCTGCGGGGGATCTTCATCTTCACCGGGATAGGCCTGCTATCCGCCTTCCACTGGATGTTTTACCTGTTCGGCATCTTTCTTATCGTTACCGCCTGGAAAATGGCTTTCGGCAACCCGGAGGACATCAACCCGGAGAAAAACATCCTGGTCCGGGCGGCACGGCGATACTTCCCGTTCACCAAACGGGTCCATGGAGATTGGTTCTTTACCAGACGCCGTGGCATGCTGATGGCCAGTCCCCTGCTCCTGTCCCTGGTAATGGTGGAAAGCAGCGACGTACTCTTTGCGCTGGATTCTATTCCGGCGATTTTCGCGGTGACTCTTGACCCTTTCATCGTATTCACATCCAACATCTTCGCCATCATGGGACTCAGGTCTCTCTATTTTCTGCTGGCCGGCATGATCGACATGTTCGTCTACCTGAAGCCCGCCATCTGTTTTATCCTGGCATTCGTCGGCGGAAAGATGATTGTCTCGGCGATCGGAGTGGAGATACCGATCCATTTCTCTCTTGCGGTTATCCTGTCCACTCTGGTACTGGCCGTCGTGGCATCGTTGATTGCGGGGAGGAAAAGAACGACTCAAATTGGTTGAATGTCTTGCGGTTATATTACCCGGGGCTGTATTCTGTTATGACCGGAGAGAGAAGAATTGATTCAGACCGCGGTAACCCTGCACAAGGAGGAGTGACATGAACCGGTTCTTTGCCTGCATCGCCATGATCCTGTTTCCCGCCCTGGCCTGCAATGCCCAGACCTACAGCTGGACGGATGACGGTGGAGTGACCCATTTTACCGACAGCCTGGAATCGGTTCCGGCCAAATACCGGAAAAAAATGACGACCACCCGCGGCATAACCATCCGTGACCCGGGTGTCAAAGAAGAAATGCAGCTTCAGCAGCAGCGCGCCCAGCAGGAAGAGGCCGCCAGGCCCCCCATTGAAATATCGCCCGAGCCGGAGGAACGCACCGTGCCGGAGCCGGTCAAACCCGCCGAAATCAAGAGCGAAGAGCCACCTCCCAGAACCAAGAGCCAGAAGATACGGGACAACCTGGAACGGCGCAGGCTTGAGGAAGAGAAGGCCCAGCAGCAATCGGGTTCCCGGAATTAACGGAACAGCGCCTGCAGCCACAACCGTACCCGGAAACAAGGACCCGATCTTCTACTTCAAGATTCCGGCAAAGCCCGATGTCGCTAGGGTTTCAGCTGTCTGACGGCAAAAGTCTTCTTCTTTTTCGAGGCATCAAGGGTAACGAAGATACTCCCCGAACGGGTTTTGGTGGTGCCGTTAGCGTCAACGCCATAGGTGACGGCGCCCGGTCCGGCGCCGGTCACGGG
>CAZRPI010000034.1:13714-26108 GCA_964601865.1 uncultured Pelobacter sp.
CACGGGCCAGACATAGGCGCTTCCCCCTTTTCCCGTCCCATACGCGGTTCCATTCCAGACCAGCACCGCATTGGCGGGATTTTTGGCATAGGTCGTGGACGACCAGAACCAGGTGTACATGGAGACGTTGGTAAAGGGATGATTCCCGGGCAGCGCGGGATTATACTGCGACCTGTCCATAAGACTCAGCAACTCGTTGGGGTTGGGAAGACGCCAGTCGGAATAGTCGCAGATAGTGAGGGTGTTGGCAAAATCGAGGGCACCCTGCCATGTCCGGGCGCCGTTGGGTAGATTGGCGTTCCTGGCCCACATGAGGCCGGTGAGGTTGTCGGTTACGCATTCAGCCTTCGTGCCGGTTCCGACAACGAACCGCTGCGTCGGCCAGGCGATCCCCGCCTGGTATTGACCGTCCTGACCGGTGTTGGAGCAGTCAAATTCCGTATAGGGAGACTCGTACCAGTAGCATTTCTTCTGGCCGGTCCTGGGCAAAGCGGCTGGGGTTGAAGTAGCGCCGCGGACAGGCCATGCGTAAATGTTACCACTGAGACTCTTTGCGGCAGTATAAATACTGCCGTGTTCCATTGACATGTTCCACGCCTCCGGTGTCTCATCACCGTCCTGTATGGAAGAAGTGGAAGACCAGTAGTAACCGGACTGGACGCCGGTGAACCCCGCGGTATTGAGCCACGCGGCACTGTCGGCCTGTCCGTAGTTGATGAGACTCTTCAGTTCGTTGGTGTTGGGAAGACGCCAGTCGGAATGACCGCAAAGGGTAAGCTTCTCCGAATTATAGAGCGCATCACCCCAGTCGCTGGTCTTGTTGAAGTAGTTGCCGCTTTTCGCCCACATGAGGCCCGTAAGGGTATCGGTGACACAGTCGGACTCCGCGCCGCTGCCCACGACAAACCGTTGCGTCGGCCAGACAACCCCTGCCCTGAATTCGCCGTCCTGACCGGTGTCGAGACAATCTTTCTCTTCGTAAGGGGCGACCCCGGTGTAGCATTTCGTCTGGCCGGTCTGCGGCAGGCTGACGGCGCCCTGGGCCATAGCAGGCGTCGTGGCGCCGGCAAAGGCGAAATGAACCAGGAAAACGAACGTGCCGATACCGGTAAAAAGGCTCTTCTTGCTTTGATACTGGACGCAATTCATGAGACCACTCCTTTGCCAGAGAAATGAGTGTCTGTACGAATGTTTCAGCCCGATTGTTTATCGCCGTTTCATTGTTCAATACTTGCAAAAACAGAAAATTGCAAGCAAGACTCCATGGAATTCAGTCTACCGGTCAGTACCTCCACTGGCAGTAATCCGGAAAAGCCGCCAGCTTCCTGATTGCACCGGGATTTCCTTCCAGTGCCTGCTTAGCCAGTTTGCCACAGGGGGAATCGGGTTTCTTTGTGTAGTACTGTGCGATATTATCCGCGCAGGCGCTGCAGGCTCCCATCTTCACGAATCTTTCCCTTGAGTATCCGTACCTTTTCCCGGTCTCGGATCTCTGCTTCGCTCGGTAGTTCTTGCCCAGTACCCGTGCGATACCTTGAACTTCCCCGGGTTTTACGAAGCCACTATCAACGAGCCCGTCAATGTCTTTGATCTCGCCACTGCACAGAGCCCTCACCACATCCTCGTGGTATCGATTCCAGTAACTGTCAGGCAATCCGGCCCGTTCCGCCAGTTCGTCCATCTTTTCGTGATAGCCCGGATTGCCGTATGTGACATCGCCGCATGAAAGCTGGGCGAATGCCGGACCGGCAGAAACGAAGGCCGGTATGATCGCGGCTAGTACCACCGCTACAAAAGTTTTCCGGTGCATCAATTGTCTTCTCCTTTCCTCGGAAATCCGATCGTCCGAATGTCGTCAAGCGCTTTCGGAAACAGATCCGCCGCGTCAGCAGTTACAACATTTCAGGGCCTGTTGTTCCAATCTAACCCCAGTGACCTTCGACAAATACTACCTGAAGATCGTTTTATGCTGGCGCCACGAAGCCGTGTTTATTATGATGGCTCGTTTGCCAACCGGTGAGTACTTTTCCGGCTGAACAATTTCGATGCACCATCAAGGAGCGCCTTCATCATGTCCCCCCTGTTTCTGACCCTGTTGCCCATCATCGTTATCCTGGTCCTCCTCCTGATCTTCCGCAAGGCCGCCGATATCTGCGGCATCATCGGCTGGCTGGTGATCTCGCTGGTGGCCTGGTTCGGGTTCCAGACCTCCTTCGAGGTGATCCTGCGCTCCACGGCCGCCGGACTGATCCGCTCCTTTTCCGTGTCGCTGATCGTCGCCACGTCGCTGTTGCAGATGGCAATCATGGAGAAAACCGGCGCCCTGAGGCGGATCACCGTGTTCATCAAGACCATTGCCAGTGAAAACCGCGCCGTGCAGATCATGATGATCAACATCGGCTTCGGCACCCTGATGGTCGCAGTGGGGGCCACGCCGGTCTCCATCCTCCCCCCGATCCTCGTCGCCATGGGCTATTCCACCTACGTGGCCATCGCTCTCCCCGCAATCGGCTACGACTCCCTCTGCACCTACGCGCTGCTCGGCGCTCCGATCGTTGTCTTCGTCGACATCGCCAACAACTTCCTCGGCAAGGGGCATGAAATATCCCTCCGCCAGGCCGGGACCGTCTTTTTCATGTTCCTGCCGGTGGTCTCCACCATGATCGGGTTCTGCATGCTCTGGATCGTCGGCCGCTGGGAGGCCATACGCAAGGGCTGGCTCCCCTGCCTCATCACCGGCGGGGTTATCGGCGCCGTTTCCTACTTCACCAACCGCTATGACAACCTCGTGGTCCTGACCGGAGTGTTCTGCGGCATCGCCGTAATTCTGGCCATGGCTCTCTACCTGATCGTCACGGGACGCCCAATCATCGACCGGCGTCACCTGACCCCGGAGGAACTGGCCCTCACCAGGGAGTACCCCCTCTGGAGGGCGACCATGCCGTGGACCCTGCTGGTGGCCCTGATTCTGGCCCTGAACGTTCCCCAGGAGCTGTTCACCTGGCTCTACCGGACCATGAAACTGCCCATCCACGGCCTCACCGCCGACGGCAAACCGCTGGACACCCGCGTTCTCTGGCAGGCCTATACCTGGATCCTGGCCAGCACCCTGCTGGCGCTCCCCTTCCTGCGCCCCACGGCCGGCCAGCTTCGGGAGGCGGCGGCCACCTGGCTGAAGCGGGCGCCCCGGCCGGTCTTTGCCGCCGCCATCTTCTTCGCCATCGGCGAGATCATGAACATGACCGGTTACAGCATGGCAACCCGGCAGTTCGCCGTGCCGAGCATGGTCCGGGTCCTGGCCGACAGTTCCGCCCAGCTGTTCCAGGGCGGCTACGGCCAGGTGGTGGCCTTCATCGGGCTGTTCGGCGGTTTCCTCACCGGCAGCGAGGCCTCGACCGTCGCCATGTTCGCCAAATACACCATGGCAACGGCCCAGAACCTTCACCTCTCGCTGGACGGTCTGATCATCGTCACGGCCGGACTGGCCTTCGGCGGCGGGCTCGCCAGCGTGATTTCACCAGCCAAGCTGCAAAACGCCGCCGCCTCCATCGACAAGATCGGCGAGGAGGGTGCGGTAATCCGCACCGCTTTTATTCTATCGCTGCTGCTGACCTTGACAACATCACTGTTTGTCGTGCTGCTGCTGGCGATGAGCTAGAGGCGAACGGGCGAATGGTTTCTTGATTCAATTTGGCGCCCGCCCCATTGCGGCCCTGATGCGAAGGCCATGGTCATCCCCGGCTTTTGACGCTACCGGACTCCCTTCAATACGGGAAGACAGCGTCAAAAACGGGCCGAACCGGGTCGGGCCGCTACTCTGTCGCCGACACCTCGAAGCTGTGCCGCCACTCCAGTGACTCCGTACCACCCTCCTGGGCCGCATAGCGGTACATGAACCTGAAGATGTCACCTGGCTGCGGCATCGCCCTTAAACTGACGCTGAACCGGGAATAGCCGTCCATGGGCAGCCGGTCGGGAATGAAGGAAAAACTCTCCCTCGCCCTCTCCCTGCCTTTGTCGTCCACCAGCTGGACGATCATATCCATATCCGTGATGAGGTAATAGCGGGTGTTGCGGACGTAACCGTCGATCGTCACCCCTCCCTCCGCTACAATCCTTTTCCATCCGAAGGTCAGGTCGAACATCCGATGCGTCGAGGGATAATCTGCCGGTCTGACGGCCTGATAATTGTTCCCCGCGCAACCGGCGCAGCACGCAACCACCATCATGGCCAGCGCAAACACCATCCTCTTCATGCTGCATCCCTCCTTTCGATCCGTAATGATCCCATAGCAGTATCCCCGGATGCGGAGCAGAGTGTCAAGGGGTGACGCCGTGAAACGCCTGATTTGACCGGAGACGCCCGAATGTTATACTTCTTCACATACAAACAGGAGAAAAAACCATGAAGGAAGCCATGTTCTATACGCGCGAAAGCGGCAACCGCGTGCGCTGCGGACTGTGCAGGTTCCGCTGCCTGATCGCCGACGGGGCGAGGGGAATCTGCGCCGTGCGGGAAAACCGCGATGGAACCCTGTACAGCCTGGTCTACGGAAAACTCTGCGCCGAACATGTTGATCCGATAGAGAAAAAACCGCTCTTCCACGTCATGCCGGGGAGCAGGTCCTTTTCCATCGCGACCGTCGGGTGCAACTTCCGCTGCCGCCACTGCCAGAACTACTCCATCTCACAGGTGCATCCCAGTGAACGCATTACCGGCGAGGAGCAGACCCCGGACATGGTGGTGAGCAATGCCCTGTCCGGCAAATGCCGTTCGATTTCCTACACCTACACCGAACCGACCGTTTTCTTCGAGTTCGCCTACGAAACCGCCCGGTTTGCCCGGCAGGCCGGTCTGCTCAACGTATTCGTCACCAACGGCTACATCAGCGGCGACGCCCTCACTGCCATCGCACCCTTTCTTGACGCCGCCAACATCGACCTGAAGGGTTTCAGCGAGGTGTTCTACCGGGACATCGTCCGGGCCAAGCTTTCGGAAGTGCTGGATTCGATCATCGAATACCGCCGCAGGGGAGTATGGATAGAACTGACGACCCTGATCATTCCCGGGCTGAACGACAGCGAGAGGGAACTCCACGGGATCGCCAACTTCATCGTGGAGAACCTGGGGGCGGATACCCCCTGGCACGTAAGCCAGTTCTACCCCACCTACCAGATGACGGACCGCCCCCGGACGCCGCCGGAAACACTGCGCCGCGCTTTGGATATCGGCATGGCCGCGGGGCTCCGTTACGTCTACGAGGGGAACGTGCCCGGCAGGGGCGGAGAAAACACCATCTGCCCGGAGTGCGGCGCCCTGCTGGTGGAGCGCTACGGCTATGTCATCGTTGCCAACAGGATCGTCAACGGCGCCTGCCCGGAGTGCGGCGCGTCAATTCCCGGCATCGGCATGTGATCAGCCCGCGCCCGCATCACCATACTCCACTGACAGTGAAGGGCCGGCTCCCCATGGGAACCGGCCCTTCCTCATTGAACAACGGCTTGTTGCGGTACAATCGCTTACAGATCGCCCTTCCTGATCGGGCAGAAGAGCCCCCTCCCTTCCATGAGCGGCCCGAAGCAGGCGTTTTCCGAAAGGCAGCCCGACCTGCGCAGGTCACCGCCGCGCCAGCGATTGATCAGTCCCGGTTCGCGGATCAGGGGACGACAGAGGGAGATGTAGTCCGCGACATCTTCGGCCACCAGCGCCTCGGCAACCCCGAGGGAGCGGATGCCGCCGACCAGCATGAGGGGCGTGGCAAGCGCCCTCTTGAAACGGAGAGCCGCATCCCGGTAATAAACTTCCTGCTCCGGCCTGGCAAGAACACCGGGGCGGATCGCGGAAAATTCGCCGGAAGCATAGATGGTGCCGCCGCTCATCTCCACGGCATCCACCCCTGCCTTCTCAAGCATGGACGCAACCGCCAGCATGTCGTCCACGGTGAGACCGCCAGCGATAAAATCCTGGGAGTTGATCTTGATCAGAACCGGGTAGTCATCACCGACCGCCTCCCTGACACTCCGGAAGACCTCCAGTACGATGCGGGCCCGGTTTTCGACGTCGCCTCCGTAGCCGTCGCCGCGCCTGTTGAAAAAGGGCGAGAGGAATTCGCTCAGCAGGTAGCCGTGGGCCGAGTGGATCTGCACGGCATCGAAACCGGCGGCTTTGGCCCTGCCGGCGGCCCTGCCGAAGGCCGCGCAGATCCCGCCGATCTCTTCTAAAGTCAGTTCACGGCAAGAGGGAGTATTATCGGGAATGCCCGGTGAGGGCCCCACCGCCTCGATGCCGGTGCCCGAGGCAAAACCGTAACACCCGGCGTGGGCCAACTGCAGGGCGATCCTGCCACCGGCACGATGAACGGCCGCCGCCATGCGGGTCAGACCGGGGATCATGTCATCGCCGTGGACCCCGATCTGCCATGGCCCCGCCTGCCCTTCCGGGCTGACATAGGCGTGGCCGGTTATGATCAGCCCCACTCCGCCTTCCGCCAGGCCGGCGGTAAGATCGATCAGCGCCTGGGAGCAGGAACCGTCCGTCCCGGCCATCCCTTCCCAGGTGGCGGAGCGGACAAAGCGGTTGGCAAGATCCATGGACTTGATTGCGGTCCGTTCAAAAAGCTTCAGCATTTCGTTTCCCTCCGATTACATATGGTTCGAATATTCAACCACCCAGAGTATCCATCCGTTCCGCGGGCAGGGTTTCATTGCCCCGGATAGGTGACGCCTCCATGCCAGCGTGACTGCACCGGCAAAAACTAGACCGGTCGTCTTAGCCCGACATGCAACGGGACACCCACCGCCAGGGCTGACCCGGACTGCCATTTTCCCAACCAACACCCCGTTGAAGCGAGCCACGCATCAATTCCGGCAGCGCGCCTCCTGCCCTGATTCCACGCTCATCCCAGTGAACTGATAGACCGATCAGTCTATAATGTCAACACAAATAATCCACATCCGGCAGCTCAAAGTCGACGGCCACATTTCGTGCAATGCGCCTCCCGACCGCTCGGCCCCCTCTTGAGGCCGGAAACATCGGATGCGGCAGAGGGGGAGACTCACGGGCAACGGAACGGCAGAGGAAACGTAAAGTTTGGGCCTGTCATGAAATCGTGTTACCATCTGCCACTGGTCAGGAAGGGCTCCAGCGCAATGAGCCTTGGAATTACAGAAACAGACCGTCTGCGCGAACGCAGGCAGCCCTCAACTGCCGAACGGCCAACCCCCGGACTGCAGACCCGAACGGAATTTTTTCACCAAGGAGAACCGGACAGGATGGAACAGCAGAGTTTTTCCATTGCAATGGAGGTACGGGATTACGAATGCGACATGCAGGGGGTGGTAAACAACTCCGTATACCAGAACTATCTGGAGCATGCCCGGCACCGGTACCTCAAGAACATAGGCATCGATTTCGCGGCGCTTACGGCGAGGGGGATCAATCTGGTGGTGACGCGGGCAGAGATCGACTACCGGTTTCCTCTTACCAGCGGCGACCGCTTCTCGGTGGAGATTTCAACCGAACGGATTTCCAGCCTGAGAATAGGTTTTCGTCAGAGGATAGCGCGTCTGCCGGATGGCAAAACCGTTGTGCAGGCGCTGATAATCGGTACGGCGTTGAATGCGAAGGGACGGCCCGCACGGATTCCGGAGGAACTGGACGCGTTGCTGCCGAAAATTTGAAAAACTGTCCCCCGCATCCGGCGTTCAATGCCTTCTCAGCATCAACGCCGGATGCGGCGGCATGGGGACGGCAAATGCAACTCATCACGCGGCGCAGGCGTGGATGTTCCTGGATCACCAGTTTGCGTGCGGTTCTGGGGAAACGAGATAGGCTTCCAGCTGATCAGCCAGTCCTCTCAGAACCGGCTCAATTTTCGCGAACTCTTCCGCCGTCATCCTGGTTTCATAACTGCTGGTCCATCCCAGAAGTGTATTTCCGCAAAAGGTCCTCGGTACAAACATCGTCAGGTTTCCAAATGTCAGACGGGCCTTGCCGTCCTTCGCCTCTTCCTGCAGAGTAAACCTGACCTCCCAGCCATCCTTGTAGGCTTCGCCATACTTATCAAGGGGATAAAGGATGGCACTGTTGGCTATCAACAAGCCCCTCTCCCTGTTTTCGAACTGGATCACGGTCCTCGTGCTGTTCTGTTCCCAGCTCTCCGCCATGGATTGCCTGAATTTCCTGACAAACCAGACTTTGGATTTTTCCATTATCCGCTCCTTTGCCATCCCCGGAGCAGCCACGACTTTACTGACGACCAGGTCGTCCGGTTGCTGGAGTTTCATGGCTGCGCAACCGGCGAAAAGCAGCGTGACACACAGTATTGCCAGCATCGATGCAAACGATCTCATCACCTTTCCTCCCCCTATCCGGTCAAATCATCACGAAACAAGACGCATACCGGGATTGCATCCGGCCTGCTTCAAGCCTGTCCCAGTGATGTGTCAATTATACCCCACGAATGGAATGCCGCCTCACAGGGCGTCGGCTTGGGGGCATCACGCTTTCAGGCTTCAGCCCGCCGTATCGGCCTCGCGCTCCATTTCGCTGTAGTCACGCGCAAACAGGAACATCACGATGGTCGCGCCCAGTCCGACGAGCGGCAGGAGGAATGCGGTCCTGAACGCCTGGGGCGGAGCGCCGGTCGCAACCGGCGCATAGGCGCCTATGATGTAACCCATGATCTGCTGGGTCACGGCCGCGCCCAGCAGTACGCAGTAATTCAGCGATGTGAGGGCCGTACCCACGATGCGCAGCGGAAACATGGAACGGATGATCGGATAAATCATCACGCCGCTGGAGACCGCCAAACCGATGGCGAAGAAAAGGGCCGCCAGCGCCGGATGCGGCAGGGTCTCCGCCAGCGTCAGGAAAACGCCCATGAGACAGAACAGCAGGAACTGTCCGGCCAGGAGCGCCTTCTTGTAGGATCTGAAAAAGTTCCTGGCAACGGCGTCGTTCACCAGACTGCCGGCGATGAAACCGAGGGAGGTGTACATCAGCATCTGCCCCGTATCCTGGCGCGAGAGACGCAGGACCTGCATCAGGTAGGGACCGCCCCACAGCCCCTGCAGGGCAAGGTAATTGCCGTACCAGGCGAAGGAAATCGCCCCCAGGAGCAGGAAGTCCCGGCTGCCGAAAATATCCTTCCAGGCGGAAAACATGCCAACCGGTTCAACCAGCTTCCCGCCAGGCTCTTCCGTGATGGCCCGGCCGGCGGGCGGATGGTCCCGCACCATGACGAAGACCAGAAGGGTCGCCAGAACCTGAACAAGACCTATTCCCAGAAACGAAGAGCGCCAGCCGATGGCTGCGACCGCGGCGGCCAGCGGCGCCGTGGCGCAGAGGTTGCCCAGGTTGCCGACAGCCACCATGCCTCCGGAAACCCTTCCGAAATGCCGCTTGGGAAACCAGCGGCTGAAGATGGCAAGGGTGGCCATCAGCACGGAGGCGGTGCCGATTCCGATGAGCGCCCGCGCCACCATGGCCAATGCCAGGGTATCGGCCTGCGAGAAGAGTATGCCGCCGATCGAGGTCAGCACGCTGAACGCGCTGATCACCAGCCGCCCGCCGAAACGGTCGATCATCGGTCCCAGAGGAAGCTGGGTCACGGCATAAACGTAGAACAGGACGCTTGACAGGGAGCCGAGTTGCTGGGGGCTCAGCCCCAGGTCCCGCGACAGATCACCGGCAACCACGGCCAGGGAGATGCGGTAGAAGTAAACCAGGATGTACGGGAGCGCAAGAACGGCGAAGAGAATCCGACGCCGCCGCGCGAGAGTGCCGTCATCCATGGCCGCGATCCCCTCTTGTTGCAAGAGCTGACGCCGTCTGCGGTGCGGGGGTCATCCCTGCAGTCCCCGCAGGATTTCCAACCCTTCCGGCCACCGTCCGTAACCGCTGTCGGCGTTGATATGCCCGGCGGCGCCAATGGTTATCAGACTGCTGCCCCACTGTCCGGCGCACTCCCTGCTGAATTCCGGGTCCGCGTAGATGTCGTTGCCGCTGGCGACCAGAACGCTGGGAAACGGCAGGCGCAACCGGGGAAAAGGAAAAAATCCTCGCACTCCATCGGGAAAGGCAGGGGACTCCGGGTCCGGGACAGCAACCAGCATGGCGCCGCGCACGGAACGTCTGGAGCGTGCGGCCCAGTGAACGACCAGAAGACAGGCGAGGCTGTGGGCCACCAGCACGGTGTCCGGTCCGGAACCGGCAACGGCCCGCTCAAGGTTTTCGACCCAGTCCGGGCAGAGAGGGGTCTCCCAGTCGTTCTGCGGAACGCGTCTGAACGACGGATTGGACCGCTCCCACAGGGTCTGCCAGTGGCTTGGTCCGGAATTGCCCAGGCCCGGCAGTATGAGAACTTCAGTTTTCAATGCTTCCTCCCGGCGCCGCCCAACTTCGCGAGCCCTGCGGCACTCCGTCAAGCCGTTTCGAAAAGCGTTCAGACAATCGTTTCATTCATGGCTCCGGAACGATACCCCTGCAGATCCACCGCCACATAGGTGAAACCGGCCTCCCTGACGCACCGGACCACCCTGTCCCTCAGGGAGCCGGTGGCGGCGGCGTATTCCTTCTCACCCAGCTCCAGGCGGGCCACATCACCGTGGTAGCGGACGCGCAGGGTGCGGAAGCCGAGACCGTAGAGCTCTTCCTCGGCCTCGGCAACCTGGCGGAGTCTCTCAGCCGTAATGGCGACTCCATAGGGAAAGCGGCTGGAGAGGCAGGCAAAGGCCGGCTTGTTCCAGGTCGGCAACTGCAGCGCCTGGGAGAGCTTTCTTATGTCGTCCTTGGTGAGCCCCGCTTCCTGCAGGGGGCTGCGGACGCCGAACTCCCGGGCGGCCCGGCTGCCTGGGCGATGATCGTCCAGGTCATCCAGATTGGAGCCGTCCAGAAGATGGGACACCCCCTCCGCGCCGGCAATCGTCCGCAGCTTCGCGAACAGCTCCCTTTTGCAGTAATAGCAGCGGTCGCTGGGATTCTCCTGAAACTCCGGTATCTCCAGCTCTTCCGAAGCTATGACCCGATGCCGTCCACCGATCAGGGAAGCCAGTTCCCGGGCCTCCTTCAACTCCCGCTCGGGGTAGGTCGCCGAGGTGGCCGTAACGGCCAGGACACGCCCTCCCAGAACATCCACCGCCACCGCGAACAGAAAAGTGGAATCCACTCCCCCCGAAAAGGCAAGGACACAGCCGTCCATTTCCCCCAGCAGGTCCCTCAAACGCCGGTATTTATCGGCGAGAGCCGTCTCCTTCTTCTCATTCATGTGGAAGGCCTTTCTATCCGGTCTTTTCCCGGCATTTTAATGACAACTGTCCTTCCGCGCAAGGCGTTATTGCCCTGGCGTCCGGATGATCAAACCCGAAAAATGCGGTTACCACTTGGGGAGACTGAGGTTTTCCTGGAGAAAAACTGAATGTCATCTTTTTTCGCCGGTGAAACGGCCGGCAAACCTCGGATCGGAATAGAGATTAACTCCCGCATAGCTGACCATCCTTTCCGTTGCGATATCCAGCGAATAGATGCCGCCGGACCGTCCCGG
Organism: uncultured Pelobacter sp.; assembly: GCA_964601865.1. GTDB lineage: Bacteria > Desulfobacterota > Desulfuromonadia > Geobacterales > Pseudopelobacteraceae > Pseudopelobacter. The sequence continues at coordinate 25,258 of CAZRPI010000034.1, forward strand.
TATGGCATGGTCAAGATCGACCAGCGTCAGCCTGTTGCCGTACACCGCGCCGGTATCGGCGAAGAGCAGATTGTTGACCCATCCGGCGGTCTCCAGCTGCGTATGGCCATGAACGGAAAACAGGACCCCCTCCAGCCAGTGCAGCTGCCGCTGCTTCAGGAGGCGGGAGAGGCCGTCGTCATGGGCCACCCTGAGGATGCGCCGCCCCCAGACGGTCGGGCTGCCGAGCAGTTGGCGCGTGGCAACCGGCCTGTTCCTGACGGCAAGAACATCCTCAAGATCCTTGGGATCAGGTTCGGCGTGGCATACAAGCGCCCTGCGGCCATCCCTGCGCTCCACGAGCCAGTTGAGGGAGAGTTTTTCAAGCAGCAGCCCGCGCCACTGCGCCAACTCCTCCTGTGGCGCATCCAATGCCCACTCCCCGCCGTTGAGCATCCAGGCATCAAACGAACCGTTTCCATCTCCGGAGAGGGCACCGTCAGGGGCAACCGAATCCAGCAGCATCAGTTCGTGATTACCCAGCACGGAATCAACCCACGGCTCACGCAAAAGATCGAGACACTTTTCCGGACTCCGCCCCCGATCATGGAGATCCCCCAGGAATATCAGGCGGTCCCGCTCGAAGTCGAACTCCAGCGCATGGAGCGCCTTCATGAGGACATGGTACTCTCCATGGAGATCGCCGACCGCCAGCACCCTCCCCCTCCTTTCCGAAACGGGAAGGTAGCGCACCAGATCGATGGTACAATCCGCGCGCTTGGGCATGATTTTTTTCATAATCGTTTTTATCATCGGCCGGATTGACTCCCTCCTGAATACGATGACGCCGGAATGCCGCAATGGCCGGAAGA
>CAZRPI010000034.1:26208-29777 GCA_964601865.1 uncultured Pelobacter sp.
CGGATTGACTCCCTCCTGAATACGATGACGCCGGAATGCCGCAATGGCCGGAAGAGCCGGGGCCCGTTCGCCGCCATGTCGTGACAGGCCGCTCACATCACCGGGCCTCCGCCTGGTTGTCGGTTATCTCCTGAAACGCAAAGGCAGAGGCCTTCCGGACTAGCGGTGGCATGGAGGCGTCATCTGTATTCAACTCCTCGCTTCTCCCCTTGAACGCACCCGATACTTCCTGACCAGCTCCACCGGGTGATAGGAGAGCTTGGCATTGCGCAGACCCGGGTCGCCCAGATCCTGTTCACGGTTGATATAGCGGCATTCCGGGAAGAGGCGGGCGGCGAACTCACGGTTGATGAGCTGCGCCGCCCCCTCCATGAAGGGATCGGCCTTTTCGAAGTGACAGACCGCCGTTTCACCGTTCAGGCGCTCGCCCAGGGCAAAAGCCACGACCCTGTCCGCGACGGTCACCACCATTCCCGACAGCCCCAACTCACCGGCCATAGCCAAGGCATCCCGGGCAGACTCCAGCTCCGGAGCCAGCGAGACGCCAGCTTCGACGGCGGCGGCGCGGGCCGTCCTGCCCCATCTCTCCAGCAGTTCCAGGCAGCCGTCGCGATACCGAACATCAAACGGCGCCACCCGGTAGTCATGGCGCCTGACGAAGTAGCTGATCCGGTTCTTCTTCCTGTGCAGCCGGGAACCCGGCAGGGTGGCCAGCTCGTCCCGCAGGTAAAGATAATCGAAAGAATCCCTGTCCTCAACCATTTCCAGCTCTTTGCCCGCCAGATATCGCGCCGCGAAGTCATCGTCAGCTCCGTACAGCTCTTCCCCCCAGGCAAACAGCAGTTCCAGGGCGCGCGGTATATCGCCGCCCAGCGGCGGCAGGAAGTAACTGCCGCCGTCATACCCCCGGCCCAGAATGACCAGGGCATCCCCCATCATGGTCAGACGGTAGCAATGGGCGTTGCGGAAGAGGTAGAGGCCGGCGAAGGTAAGTTCGGAAACGCGCGGCTGAAGCTCCCCCAAAAGCCTGTCCAGCAGGGGCTTGTCGCCGATGTCAAGCGGTCGCGAATCGGGATGGGCCGGAATTTCCATTGAGTTCTCCGGGATTCGTTTATATAGTTGCCTGATTATCTTAACAGAATAAATCTGGATTCGGCAGTTGAAAGCTGCCGTCTTCAGGGCAAATTCTCTGGAGGGAACCGTCATGCCCATTGCAAGCAAGATAGCCAATCACCTCACGAAATCTTCCTGGATCCGCAAGATGTTCGAGGAGGGAGAACTGTTGCGCCGGGAATTCGGCGCGGAAAACGTCTACGATTTTACCCTGGGAAACCCGGACGTGGAGCCCCCCGCGGCTTTTCGCGCCGAGTTTCTGAAACTGGCGCAAAACCCGCTGCCGGGCATGCACCGTTACATGAGCAACGCCGGCTACGCCGAAACCCGCTCCGCGGTCGCCGCCAAGCTGTCGCGGGATTCAGGCCTCGAACTGACCGCCGACCACATCGTCATGACCTGCGGCGCCGGCGGCGCCCTCAACGTGGCGCTCAAGACGATCCTCAATCCGGGCGACGAGGTCATCATCCTGGCGCCATATTTCGTGGAGTACAAGTTCTACATCGACAACCACGGCGGCGTGCCGGTGGATGTCTGGACCGACCGGGAAACATTCCAGCTTGACAACGAGGCCATCGAAAAGGCCATTACGGAAAAGACGAGAGCCATCATTATCTGCACCCCCAACAACCCGACCGGCGTGGTCTACACGGCCGAAAGCCTGAGACGGCTGGGTGAGGTGGTCAAAAAGGCGGGTGAACGCAACGGACGCCCGCTCTTCGTGATCTCCGACGAGCCGTACGCGCGCATCGCTTACGACGGCAAGCACGTCCCCAATATCTTCCCGCTGGTCGCGAACTCGATCATCGTCACTTCCCACAGCAAGGACCTGGCCCTGCCGGGTGAACGCATCGGCTACCTGGCGGCCAACCCCCGCATGGCCAATGTCAAGCAGTTCATGGCCGGAACGGTCTTCAGCAACCGGGTGCTGGGGTTCGTCAACGCGCCGGCGCTGATGCAGCGTCTGGTGGCCAGGCTTCAGGACGAATCGGTGGACATCGCGGCATACCAGGACAAACGGGATCTGCTGGTGAATGAACTCAGCTCCATCGGCTTCAAAATGGTCAGACCGGGCGGAGCATTCTACCTGTTCCCCCAATCCCCCCTGCCGAACGATGTCGACTTTGTCAGAAAAGCCCAGAATTACCGCATCCTGCTGGTGCCCGGCGCTGGCTTCGGCGCGCCCGGTTTCTTCAGGATAGCCTACTGCATCGACCGGGCAATTATCGAACGGAGTCTGCCCGCTTGGCGGGAACTGGCAAAAGAGGTGGGATTGAAGGCTTAATATCAAAGACAATGGAACACGGATACAGATCGATTCATGCGGATCAAACCGGGATGAAAACTGACGGATCCGTGCAATCCGCGTCATCCGTGTTCCATTAACAACCTGGCTCGCCAGCATTCGAAAATAACGTTTTATCCACAGCAATATAACGCTTTATTTTTCCATCCCTGAGTCCCCCATTCCCCAGCAAACAGGTCCATTCCCCCAAAACAGCGAACCTGTCCCGTGACCCGCCACACTCCAGGGCGAGCTTCGGCATGAATCACCCGCACACACGATGGAACAGGTGTCGCAACACAAATGCATCAGAGTTACACGCCTGCCCCAAACAACCTCTTCCCAGACTAACCAACTGAATTAACGAGGTTATTTTTCTACAAAGCCCGATTCTCTTCACCATTTCCGCAATATCCGGTGCAACAGTCCCCGAATACGGGACAAGCATATCCAATTAAAAACAGGAACCCGAACCGGGAGAACGATGAAACACCTGTAGCAGAGAGCAGGCAGCGGGCGCCTGATCGCAAGGGTTCCGCTCAACACAAACGGCCTTACAACCGACGTTCGTTATTTATATTTCAAGAACAAACCAACGATTCAGAGGTATTACACAGATCAGAAACGATCGCTAATAATTCTTGGTATGAGTGTTGCTCTCAAACAGACAACAACTCACAAAAAGCGTTTTAAAAGAATAGGGGCCAAAGTATTTCTTCATTCCACCACAACTCAATGGTGATGGGGTGGTGAATAAACCTCCCATTCACCACCCACTTTTTATGCACAGGACGCTTTCTGGAAGTTCAGTTTATGAAGTCGGGCCATGGCTCGGAGGAATTGTGCCCGGGAGCCGTTTCCTTGAGCCTGTCGAGAATAAAATGAAGTATCCATTTCACCGAAAGAAAGGAGACCAACAATCAGGGAGTACACAAAACCATAATTTGCCGCATAAGCGGCAGGCGCGCCGAATGTATGAATTCTTATGTTTTGTGTCTCTCCCGCATCAGGAGAAGCCAATTTGCTGACCGGTCAGTTGGCGACAATCAAAAGAAAAGCTGGTGATAAATCGATCATTGGATCGAAGACACAACGATACTAAACAAGGAGGAGGTCTTATGCATTTTGTTTCCAAGAAGAAGTGCTTCGGGTTTGTAATCGCGGCGTTGGT
>CAZRPI010000035.1:0-12246 GCA_964601865.1 uncultured Pelobacter sp.
ACCGGGATCCAGCTCTATCTCCACGAACTGCATCTCCGAGCCCACAATCTTGTAATCGATCTCATCGGCAATGCGCCGTCCCGAAGGGGGCGCGGGCATTGCTCCCGACGGCTCCACCAGCTCTGCCACGCGGGAGATGGGCATCCAGTCAACATACCCCTCGCGCCAGGCATGGCCGTTGGGATCGCTTCTGACCCGCTGCCGGGCCTGCTGGAGATCGTAGGGGCCTTCCTGCCTGCCGTTGTAACTAAGATACCACTGGTACATGTTTTCGCTCCTTGCATCCATAAGTTGGCATGTCTTTCACAGGGATTTTCGCTGTCCCGGGCGCCAACGGCTTCCGTCAGCGTCCGATGTTCCGGGCAATCTCCGCGGCCTTTGCGGGATCAATCCCCAGCGATCGGCGCAACTCTTCCAGGTAGGCCCGCTCCGCCCCTGTGTCCACCTCCAGGGCCAGTTGGGAAACCGCGAACACCTGTTCCGCCTCCGAAGGGGACCCCACCGACGCGACGATATCGGCCATGCTCCGTGGAGCGTCGAGTTCCCGCGCCATAAACGCACGTTCCTCCTCCGAAAGCTCGGCGCGCTCCAGGTAGCTGAGGATCCGTTCCCGCTCCGAGTTGTCAAGCGAGCCATCTGAATGGGCGGCGGCAATCATGGCCCGCAGCAGCAGGACAGGATCGACGCCGGCCACCGATGGGGGTGGGCTGGCGGGAGGGGGCGGTGGAGGCGCAGCGCCCATGGAAGAAGGAAAAGTTTCCGGCTGCGGGGCGACAGGCGGGGGTGGGGGCACCGCTCTTCCTGGGCCTCCGCGAGCTTCGGGAAAAGAAATCCCACGGGGAGTGGTGCCATTCTGCTCGGCAAAGTGCTCGAAAGCGGCGATAGCTACCCCCAGGATGCCCATGCCTACCGCCGCCCTGCCAGGCAGCCTGCCGCTGCCCATGCTACCCATGGAAGAATCCAGGGAACCGTTCAGCAGTCCCCCCAACAGCTTTGCGGTGTCAATCATCATCTTCTCCTTATGCGGGGACAAAAACCCTGGACATTAAGGTGTGCCCATTGGGTCTGAATGATATCCCCGCCATTGTAGCCGGATTGAACCGTTTTTCAACGTAAAAAGCCGTTCCGTGAGTCAAGTGACCCGGAACGGCTTTCAATGAATTGCTCTCACCCGTATTGCGTATGGCAGTTGTCCTGCCGGATATTTCCGGCCACGGACGGAATTTCAGCGGAATATCATGTTTCGCAGGCCGCGATAGCCACATCGTTTCTTTTGAGGTTTAGCCTGTAGTAGAGAATGGTGATTGCCAGGACAAACGGGCTGAGAAGGAGGTAGAGTCCGGAGTAACCGGTAAACGCTATGCAGGCGCCGACAAGACAGGAACCGGCTCCCAAACCGATATCAAGGAAAGTGAAATAGGTCGCGGTAACCGCGCTCGTCCGGTGAGCAGGTGAGTGCTGGATGGCAAGCGTCAGAAGACCGGGCACCGCGGCGCCGTAGGCAAAGCCGATCAGGGATGCCGCCATGAACATGTGCAGCGAGGAGCCGGCGCAGGCGAGGATGAGCAACCCCAGCGCCATTAACGCAATGGAGGGATAGATGACAATGTTCGCTCCGAACCTGTCATAGAGACGACCGGCAAAGAGCCTGGATCCGACCGAACAGGTAGCCATGACAACGAAAAAATAGGCGGCGGCGGCACTAAGCCGCAGACTGTTTGCGTAGACGGTAACAAAGGTTATGACCGCGGCGTTGGCAACGGACAAGAGAAGGACCATGCTCGATGCCGGCATGGCCTGGGCCTCGAAGAGCTCCTTCAGGGCGAAACCACGGACATCGCTCCGCTTGCCGGTCGGCTCCTCGCGAATGGTAATCATCAGGGAAATCAGGAAACCGGCCAGCGAGATGGTTGCGCTGAAAATGAAAACCCAGGTGAACCCGAATGACTTTGCCAGGTTAAGGCCGATGTACGGGCCGATGGCATTGCCGGCGGTGACGACCATGGTCAGGTAGCCCAGCCCCTCGCCCTTCCTCTCGAGAGGGGCAAGCCTGCTGCCGATTGCACTGATACTCGTATTGACGACTGCAAAACATAACCCGCTGAAAAAACGGATCAGCAATACCATTGCCGTTGCATCGGTCAGGAGAAACAGGCAGTTGGAGAGCATGAACAGAAAACCGCTGGCGAGCAGCACGGTTCGTACTCCGAACATGGTTTCAAAACGGCTTGTCTGTGCCCGGAACAGGACCGACGCCAGCAGAAAAACCGCATTGACCAGCCCGGCGGCGGCCAGGGAACCGTGGAGTTCATCGAGAACATAGACCGGAAGGACCGGCAGGTAGAGGGAGTATGGGATAAAAATCAGGAAAGAGGCCAGCAGGGTCAGGGTAAAGGGTCTTGTCCACAGCGCCTCCTCATTCATGGCAGATCCGCCTTTATCCCGGCCGTTACCTCGAATTTCAGGGCGTTTTCGCGGATATTGGCCAGAAGATTCCGCAGGTCGTCCTGCCTGTCCCCGGAAAGGTCGTCAAGTAACGCGGACCGGTGTTTCCCGACAAGTTTCTCCCATTCCGGATACAGCAGCACGGCCCTTTCGCTCAGGCTGACTTTTTTTGTGCGTCGATCCATCCCCTCGTTTCTGTCGATCAACCCCTTCTGTTCGAGCCTGGCCAGACTCCTGGTAACAGCGGGCGGCTCGATATGGAGAAAAGCCGCCAGGGCGCGCTGTGTCTGGGGTCCATTTAGTTTCAAGGCGCGGATGATGCTCCATTCCGAACTGAAAAGCCCCCATGGCTCCAGCAGCTGATTGACTCCCTTGGCAATGACCCGGGTTGTTTGAAGTAAAGTGTGCAACAGTATGTCTGAATTATTCACCGCTCCCCCAATTCGTTAACCGGTTAACCAATCGAAGGCAGCAAGCTAACAAATGATGGCTGCTTTGTCAAGCCACGGCAGAGGCTGTCAGCTCAGGGCGCATTTTGCATCAATGCTGATGCTCTCGCAAATTCTAAAAACACTGCCTTGGTTCATGCTTCGACAAGCTCAGCACGAACGGCACTACAGTCAGTTAGGGCATGAAAGTCCGCTCGCCCTGAGCTTGTCGAAGGGCGAAAAGGACGTTTTGCGCTGTCATCAAAGCTGAGCAATGCCGTGCCCCCTGCAGCATCAATCATGTAACGGCAGGCGACTCTGCCGTTTCCCAAAGCTTAAGCCAGTCACCTTCCTTCACGTATGTTGCGCGGGCCTTTTCCTGGGTGGTCGGCGCACCGTTCGCGTGGCGCCGATATACCCCCAGCGCCCAGACCGGGAAAAACAGGCTGTAGCCGTGGTAACGCAGATAGAACACCCGCGGGAACCCCGTTCCCGTGAAATGCCGCTCATCCCAGCCGTTGTCGTAGGTTTCCGCAAGATACCGGATCCCCGACTTAACCGCCGCATGATCCGCTTCCCCGGCCGCCAGCAGCGCCAGCAGCGCCCATGCGGTCTGGGACGCCGTGCTGGCCCCGCTTCCCGCAAGGGAGGGATCCTCATAGCTGGCGCAGGTTTCTCCCCACCCGCCGTCGCCGTTCCGGCAGGAAACCAGCCATTCAACAGCCTTCCTGACATAGGGGCTGGCCATATCCTCCCCGGCCATGCGCAGCCCGGAAAGCACCGACCAGGTGCCGTAGATGTAGTTCACTCCCCAGCGGCCGAACCATCCCCCGAACGGCTCCTGTTCCCTTCTGAGATAGGCGATCCCCCTGGCGATGGGGGGATAGTCCGGACCGAAGCCGAGCATACCCAGCATCTCAATGCATCTGCCGGTCAGGTCGGCCGTACTCGGGTCGAGCAGGGCGCCGTGGTCGGCAAAAGGGATGTCGTTGAGATGGAGATAATTGTTGTCCACGTCAAAAGCGCCCCAGCCGCCGTCCGAGCTCTGCATGCCCAGCACCCATCTGACCGCCTTTGCTATCTTCTCCCTGTACTCCACTCTCTCCAGCGCTCCGGCCCGGAAGAGACTCATGAGCACCTTGGAGGTATCGTCCACATCGGGATACAGGGCATTCTCATACTGGAAGGCCCACCCGCCGCACTCCAGCCCCGGGCAGCCGTCGGACCAGTCACCCGGCGTGCAGATCTGCTGACTGAAAAGCCATTCCATCGCCCTGTCCGCCGAATAGCCGTCGCTGCCGGGATTCGATTCGGAAAGCGCCGTAAGGCTCAGGCACGTGTCCCAGACCGGAGAGTTGCAGGGCTGGCAGAAGCTGAATTCAAGGTTTTCCGCAGACTGTGATATTGACGCGGGGTAAAGCTCGGGAGCAACGGAAGAAGATGCGTCAACCACCGTGCAGAGCGGCCCGCTGCCATCCGCCGGCAGAGCGGCGGCCTCGAGCTTTCCGTGGATCAGCAGATTATCCACGGCCTGCAGGCCACGCAGATAATCGGGGTCTCTCTCGTCGCATCCCAGCGTCTTCAATGCCATGACGGCATTGGCCATGGCGGGATAGATGGCGCCGATTCCGCCATCTCCCTTCATTCTGGCGCGCGTCCAGCGCTCGGCCTCATCCAGGGCGCGTTTCCCGATGCGCTCCGGAATCAGATGCATGGTGCGCTTGAGCACGCGATCCAGCATGATGAACGCGTTCTTGCGCCAGGCGCGCGGCCGGAAGCCGTCGAGATGGCCGAGCATGTCCGGCGGGGTTGTGAACAGCTCGGCAATCCCCTCGTTGTACTTTAGCCTGCAGACCGGCTGTCTGGCATAGAGGATCAAAAGCGGCACGATCACGGTCCTGGACCAGTAGGAGATCTTGCTCAGATGGAAGAAGAACCATCTGGGCAGCAGCATGATTTCAATCGGCATGGCCGGCGGCGTATGCCACGGAACCTGGCCGAAAAGCGCCAGGGTGATCCTGGTAAACACGTTGCACTTCGCCGCTCCGCCCAGCGCCAGGATCAGCTGCCGCGCCCTGACCATGTGGGGAGCGTTTTTGTCGTGGCCGAGGAGCTTGAGGGCAAAATACGCCTTGACGCTGGCGCTGATGTTGGCATTGCCGTCAACGGCATAGAGCGGCCATCCACCGTCCGGCAACTGCCGTTCCAGCAGGTAGGAGGAGAGCCTGGGCTCCATTCCGGGGGACAGGCTCCTGCCGATGAAGCGATGCAGCATCACGTATTCCGCTGGAATGGTTACATCGGCCTCCAGATCGAAAACCCAGTGCCCGTCCTCCTTCTGCCTGGAAGCGAGCAGGGTCGCGGACGCCTCCGCCACACCGTTCAGATTGCCGACATCGCGACAACCGGCGCCCCCGTTGCCCGCGGATATTTTTCTGCCGCCATCTATTACGCTGAATACATTTCTGTTTTTTTTCATGACCTTTCCAATTACATCGATCTTTTATGTTAACAATGTTAATCAATGCCCGAAAAAATTACGGCCTGTAGCCTCTGAGCAGGCCATCCAGAAGCATTTCCGTCATCACATCCGGATCAGGCATGGGAAAATCCCTGGTAAAGATCAGACTGGAAATCAGACCGTGGCTGGCGCTCCAGAACACGATGGAGAGGGTAGCGCAATCCATGGAACGGATGACGCCGCTCTTCATGCATTCGTCAATCACCTCGCAAATATTTATCCAGGCGCGGAGCGACATGGTATCACGGGATGTGAATTCCTCCGGCCTGCCATACAGCTGGGGATTGGAAAAGAAAACCACCTTGTACAGCTCCGGCCTGGCCAGGCTGTAACGAATATAGCTCCGGATGATATCTTTCAGAACCTGTTCCGGCGATGCCCCCTTTTTCCTGATTTCCTGCTGTTCGCGCAGCATTGTTGCGTAAAAGTTTTCGCAGATATGGAACAGCAGGTCGTCCTTGTCGCGAAAATACAGGTAGATGGTCGTCGGAGAGTGCTCGATCCTTGCCGCCAGCTTGCGCATGGAAAAATTGGCGTACCCCTCCTGGGAAAACAGGCCGAGTGCCGCCTCCAGGATCTCCGCCCTGAACTCTTCCTTATGCTTCTGCCGCCGTTCCCTGAAACCCACGCTTAACACCGTTCTTTTAAGTTAACAAGTCGTTACTACGTGAATTGTTCATAAAAGTCAAGCAAATCGCCCTTCAAAAACATCCGGCTAACCAATCGTGCAAAAAACAAGGAAACCTGTACATTCGTGAGAGAATCCATGGTAAATTGCTGACAATTTTGCCAATTTTAAAAAAAATATCCCAACACAGGAGGCATCTCCCATGGAATTAACGTCCCTGCGCAGCGTTGCCCCTCTATTCCTTCTCACGGCCTGTGCCCTCACGGCCTCAACAACCCTTGTCCCCAGGATCGCCGACGCCGCCACGACGGACAAGACACTCACGGTCAAGAAGAGGGCCGTCAGCAAGGGGAGCGGCACGGTGACCAGCGATGTTTCCGGCATCGACTGCGGCGCCACCTGCAAGGCGAACTTCACCTATAGTTCGCAGGTCGTTCTCACGGCAACGGCCAACTCCGATTCCGTCTTCACCGGCTGGTCCCCCGCATCCATCTGCTCCGGAACCGGCACCTGCAGCGTCACCATGGACAGGGCCAGAACAGTGACGGCAACCTTTACCGGTCCCTATGCCCTAGCGGTTACCAAAAAGGCCGTCAGTAAGGGGAGCGGCACGGTTACCAGCGATGTCACCGGCATCGACTGCGGCGCCACCTGCAAGGCGAACTTCACCTATAACTCCCAGGTCGTTCTTACGGCCACGGCCGGTTCCGACTCGGTCTTTACCGGCTGGTCACCCGCATCCGTCTGCTCCGGAACCGGCACCTGTCCGGTAACGATAAACAAGGCCAAAAAGGTAACCGCCACCTTTACCGGTCCCTATGCCCTCACCGTCAAGAAGAAGCTGTCGGGCGCAGCCACCGGCGCCGTAACCAGCAGTCCCGCGGGTATCGACTGCGGCGCCACCTGCAAGGCGAATTTCACCTACAACTCCCCCGTCGTTCTCACCGCTGAACCGGGAACCAACGCGGTATTCGCCGGCTGGTCGCCTTCCTCCATCTGCTCCGGCGCCGGCACATGTTCGGTCACCATGGACAGGGCCAAAACCGTGACAGCCAGGTTCACGAAGGCCGACGCCGGCAAGGGTGTCGCATATTCATGGCACACCTTCTACGGACCGGCTGGAACAACGGAAAAAACCACCGCGACAACCGTTGTCACGGACGGCAGCGGCAACAGCTACATCACCGGTTCAGCCAACGCCACCTGGAACGGTCCCAATTCGGAGAAACCGCTGCACGACGTGCACGGCTACAGCTCGATCTTCCTGTTGAAACTGGACAAGAACGGCAAATACCTGTGGCACACCTTCCAGGGGGGTGCAAACTACAACAGCCAGCTGTATGCGACCGACATGACCGTCGATTCGTCCGGCAACGTCTATATCACTGGAAAGAGCAGCGCGACATCGCGCGGCGTCACCACTCCGTGGGACACCACGCTGGCAGCCGTCTTCAACACGAGCATAACCGGCACCGATTCCCCCTGGTTCGCGGCCAAGTTCACCTCGAGCGGCGAGCTGGCCTGGTATACGATCTACACCGCCGTCGGCTATTCCGGCGCCGGTCATATCGCCCTGGATGCCAGCGGCAACGTGATCTGCACCGGATATTCCACCGGCGCCTGGGACTCGACGCTGCCCGACCCCATCTACCCCTTCTACCAGAAACCGGACCACCAGAACTCATACAACGGCCATGTGGTGAAGCTGGACCATGCCGGAGTCTATAAGTGGCACACCTTCCTCAGGGACATATCCCAGGGCGCGCTCCTGAACGGCGCCGCCCTGACGACCGATTCCGACAACAACATCTACCTGGTCGGAGCGTCAAAGGCCAACTGGGCCGGAACGACCGAAATCGACACGCCTCCCCTCCACGCCTACAACGACGGTTACCAGAACCTTGCCGTGCTGAAGCTGAGCTCGACCGGTTCCTACCAGTGGCACACCTTCTGGGGGAACTCAGATGCCGCCACATACGGCACCACGGCAACAAGTGTCGTCGCGAAGGGTAAGGACAAGATCTACGTGACCGGCTATACCTATGGAGCCTGGAACGGCGACAACAATGCGGCGCCGCTCCACGCCTTCACCAGTAACGGCAGCGGAACCAGCATCAATAACCTCGTACTGAAGCTGGACGGCAGCGGCGCCTACCAGTGGCATACGTTTCATGGGAAATACATGACCTCCTCGGCCATCAAGCTGGATGACTACGGCAACCTGATTGTCTCCGGGAGCGACAACGCGACCACCTGGACCGGCCCCAACGGCGAATCTCCGATCAACAGCTACGACTCCAACAAATCCTATGTCATGAGCCTGGACAACAGCGGATCGTACCTCTGGCACACCTTCTTCACCCAGGGGATAGGCGCCGTTGCCCTCGCCGGGGACGGCAGCCTCTTCTCCGCCGGCGGCGCCGCGAAGACCTGGAGCGGTCCCAACGGCGAGACGCCTCTGCACGCCTTCAGCGGGGATCCCGCAACCGTGCACACGAACGCCTATATCTTCAGGCTGGGGGTCATCAAGTAAACAACAGGGGCTGCGCCGTCTCCCGCGGCACAGCCCCCAATTCCTCTCCCGCTCCTTATCGAGCCAGGCTCGAACGATCCTCGTTTCCGTCCCCGCCATCAGGAACAATCATCACTCCATATCAACCAACCTGCCGTCCCGAAAAACAAGCTTCATATCGCTGTAGATGAATACGGTTTTCGATCCGAGCAGCACCTTCTTCTCCGGTTCCCCCAAGACGGCGGTAACCTCTTCAAATGTCTGCCCCTGGTTGACCGTTTTCGAGACGCGCATGGCATTCTCGGTCCCGAGCCAGGCTTCGATATCGCGCAGCACTTCCCTTCCGGTCACCGCCGCAAGCCCCTGGTCATACCGGAAACGGACTATCGCCTGCAATTTGACGGCGCCGCGTGTTCCGGGCAGCACATAGCCCTTAACAGTGGCCAAGTTCAGCTCCACTGTGGTGTCGTTCACAAGGATGCCGTATATGTGCAGCATGTCTCCGACCTTCAAAGCGCCGTCATTATTACCTCCCAAGGGAAGAGATGCGCCGCCTGTTTCAGCAACCTGACCATCCCGAATCACGGTTGGCCTGTTGAAGGCGCCCGGACGATCAACACGAAGTCCCTCTTTACGGACAACAAGGACGGTTCCTGTCTCTTTCAGAAAACCCAGGGTATCCAGAGAAGTGATTTTGTAACGGGTATTTAAATCAGCCCGCATCATCTCAGGGGTAACCGCAAACAGACTGCAGGGAGCAAGGCAAACCAGCACAAACATTGCGACGGCAACTCGATGAAACATGTTATTCCCTCCATGACCGCTGATATCGAGAGCCGAATGGGCAATTCCGCCAGCTCCCTTGATGGCGGATCACCAGTTCGGCTTCTCATTCAAAGTTTTATAGCATGGCCCTTGCGGATTGAGAACGGATAAAGGGCGCATTCAGGCGTCGCCCCCCCTCTTCCGGCCTTCGGCCATCTTCTCCCTCAGGGAGAAGGAATAAGCTGAATACCGGTGAATATCAGGATTCATTTTGATTCAATCACTTCAGCGCCACCTCCGCATCGACTTTTCCGGCTTCGTAATCGATCGAGACATTTATGTGTCCGTTATTGAAGTCAGGCATGCAGTACCCTGCCGTGAATTCAGCCAGCGTCAGTTTCTGGCCGGGACAGGGGGGAAAGAGCGCGCTCTCCAGGGCGCATCTGATGCCGTGGGGCATGCCGTCGGAGCCCAGCAGCAGATCCCTGCCGCTGACGTAGCCCACCTCATCCAGCAGCATCCTGAAGGGATTGTTTCCCATGCGATACTCCTCCGGGAGTCTGTCGCGGTAACAGACTGAATCGAGGCTGAAATTCGGCTGCATGGAGAGGATGACCCCCATGGCCTTGGCCCTGACGGCAGCCCGGCGGGAGATGAACTGGCAATGTTCGATCCTGGTTTCCGGCAATCCGCAACGTTGTTCGGCAATCCGTTCCAGCACCCGCACGACCTGATCGATTGCTGCGTCCCCGATTGCATGGACGGCAACCGCCTTTCCCCTGTCATAAACCCCGCAAACGGCCCGGTACAGCTCTTCATCGCCGTAGACAAGCACCCCTTCCGTTCCGGAGAGATAGGGGCGTCCCAGTCGAGCGCTCTTCACTCCGAGGGCGCCGTCCGCGAACAGCTTGACGCCGCGGATCAGTCCGCGCGCCTCGGTGCTCATGGACCGGAGACCCTCCGCGTCGGTCCAGAAAACGGTACGCTCCAGCAAGGAGGCTTTACTGAAGACTTCGAGCCCCGCCTCATCCCTGAGGGACATCTCTTCCACCCGCCAGACCCCCTGCTCCGCCAGCTGGCTGAAATATGACCGTAACTGCCCGGCGTCGCCCCCTTTCATGGCAACGAGAAAGTTGAGCAGCAGGGAGGTGTTCCTTTCCAGCCACTCCGGATCACGATGATTTTCCACCAGTTCCGGGAACCTGCCGGCGATGAGCCGCCGCGCTCCGTCATTCATCAGCAGGCCGTGGAGGGAAAGGTTGAAGATCACAAGGGGAGGGAAAGCATCGATTTCGCGCTCATCGAAAGCGAAATAACCGTCGTTCCACCCCGTTACCACGGTAATGTCATTGCCCGAAAAGCTCCCGGAAATCAGTTTCAACGCCCGTGACTTGTCCGTAACGACGCTCAGATCGGGACAATCGGCCAGCGCCGCGTAGAGAGAGGGGTGGGAATGGTGATCATAGAGGAGGGGAATGCGTGCCGATATTTTCACGGGAAACCTCTGGAAACGGGGATGAAGGTCGCACTTCGTCAACTCAATGCCTGTACTGTGAGACAATACGGAAAAAGATGCAAGCCGTGCGGCAAGCCTCGGGCAAAAAGGAGAGGCCGCCTCCGTCGCATGTTCTCGACGGAAGCGGCCTCTGTGCAACGGTCGGGGATAACGGCCCTACTTGCCCGTTCCGGACAACTTGACCAGAACCGTGCCTTTTTTCTGATCGTTGGAAACGATCTTCAGCGAGGCGCTTTTCGCTCCTGCCAAAGCGGGGGTAAAGGTGAGGCTGATGTCGCACGAACTGCCCTTGACAATTACCCCGCATGAGCCGGTGCGCTTGAACGAGGTGTCCCCCTCGATGTCCGCCGATGTGATCTGTAGATCGGACAGACCGCCGTTCTTGATCTTGACGATTTTTACGGGCGAAGTCGTCCCTGTGGCGACTTTCCCGAAGTTCACCTTTGAGGGAGAGGTGGAGATTGACGGCGGCAGCGCCTTGCCACTGAGCTTCACCGACAGGAGCGGTTTCTTCGGATCATTGGAATTGATCCCGAACACTGCCGTTCTGGCGCCGAATGCGGAAGGATTAAGGGTTATGGCTACCGTACAGGATTCGCCCCTGGCAAGGGAAGCGGGGCAGGTGTCGGTATAGGCAAAATCGGCGGCGTTGGCGCCAGTGATGTTCATTGCCACAAGGGTCACGCTCCCACCACCCTTGGAGGCGTTGTTCTTGATGGTCACCGTTTTCGGCGAAGATGCTACGCCGGCCTTCAGTGAACCGAAATTGACCGACATCGGCGACGCGCTTATTTTCGGAGGCAGGGAAAAAGCGGCCGTCACCGCCTTGTCGGCCGCCATCGTGACGATACAGTTATTGCCGGACACGGAACCGCAGCCGGTCCAGCCGTTAAAAAACGATCCGGAAGCAGCCGTCGGAACAATCGTTACGTTCGTCCCCTTACCATATAATCCGGTGCAGGTATCACCCGAACAGGTAAGACCGGCGGCTGCTACTGTTCCCTTCTTGTTGCCGCCTATGGTGACGGTGAGCCTTGGCAGGGGAGCAAAAATGGCCGTCACCGCCTTGTCGGCATTCATGGTAAGAATGCAGTTGTTACCGGCCAGCGAATCGCATCCGGTCCAGCTATCCAGGTACGACCCGGAATCAGCCGTCGGAACAATCGTTACGTTTGTCCCCTTGGCGTATGTTCCGCCGCAGGTATCCCCCGAGCAGGTTAGACCTTCGGCCGCAACGGTTCCCTTCTTGTTGCCGCCTATGGTTGCGGTGAGCTGATGCGTGGTCGGAGCAAAGGCGTTGTATGCCTCGTTAACGTTAATCCTCTGTTTGGTAACGGACGGGCATTTGCCGCTGTCGGTAACGCTCAGTCCGGTCGAGGTAAAAGCGTTGAGGATGTCGCTTACTGCTGCACTCGAGTTGTTCTGTTTCAT
>CAZRPI010000035.1:12346-29182 GCA_964601865.1 uncultured Pelobacter sp.
TTGGTGGAGGGACAACTGCCGCCGTAGGGAAGGGCCGAATCGACGGCCGTGGAACTGGCAACCCCGCCGGGGCAGACGGAAGTGCCGCCGGCGCCTCCTCCTGTAGAATAGCACGCCTCGGAAACCACGCTCCCCTGAAGAAAGGGATGGTTCTTGTCCACGCCGGTATCAAGGATGGCAACGGCAATCCCCTTTCCCGTCACGCCTTGCGAATGGAGGGTTGTGGCGCCGATACGGGGCACGCTCAAATCCAGAACCGGCGAATTCAGGGTGTCCTCTTCGATTGCTTCCACATCGGGTGACGCGAGAAGGAGGTCAAGAGCCGCCCCGTCAACGGTCATGGCGATGTAGGGAATGTATTTGAAGCCGTGGAAAGAGGAGGGCTTGTGCCCGGCGGCCTCAAGTCCGGAGATCAGTTGATTCTGCGCGCGGGCGATGGATGTTCTCTGGGTGTCGGCGTCGGCCCTGGACAGGTTGGGCTCCGGCGTGAACGATGTCTTCAGCTTCACGATCACACTCACGGTTCCGTTTTTCTGGACCTTGGAGATGAGGCCCTGGTACCCATCGGGACTTGTCACCTTCCCGCTGAACTCCTCCGCCATTGCCTGTCCCGAAAAAGAGCAGAAGGCGAACAGGGCCAACGCCGCGCTTCCGGCCAGGAATCCGCGCATTAATCGAGAAAAACCTCGTGACATACTTACCCCCTTTTAATCAATTTGATTGCAATAACAATATCCGCGCCTATAAGATTTTGCAAGCGATCTTCCAAACAATATGAGACCGTTTGACGGAAATATCCCTGTCCCCGTTTATCAGCGAAAACCCTGAAACGGAAAGAGCCGCTTCCATCTGGTTCTCCTGACGGAAGCGGCTCTTCACGACCGGTTCAACTGTTTTCCATGGACGGGACAAAGCCCGTACCCTTGCTTCGCCGTGGCTGCACCCCGTCGCAAATCCGGTTCCCTACGGCGATGTGGCCGTGCCAATAAGCTTCACCGAAACAAGGGGCTTTTTCTGGGCATTGGACGAAATATTCAATGTCCCGCTCTTCGCTCCGACCGAGGTTGGCGAGAATGTCAGAGATATGGTGCAGGAAGCGTTCTTGATTAGCGGAGCGACACACTTGTTTTCGGTAATGTTAAAACTATCATCACTCTTGGAGAACGAGTTGAACTTCAGGTCCGAGAGCCCGGTGTTCTTGATGGTAACCGTTTTGGGCGAGGAGGCAACGCCGGTCTGCACCTTGCCGAAGTTAAGGGAAGATGGCGAAACCGATATGACCGAAGGCGCCACGGTGGCTGCGAGTTTTACCGAAACGGCAGGATTTTTGGGATCGTCGGAAGGAATGGTGAGAGTGGCGGATTTTTTCCCGAAGGTTGACGGTTCGATTGCAACGGCCGCGGCACATGACCCGGCATTGGCGAGCGGGCTGGCGCAGTTGTTCTGGACGCTGAAATCCGCGGCGTCAGTGCCGGTGATATTCATGGCCCCCACATTGAGACTGAATCCGCCACTCTTCGCGGCATTACTGATCGTAAGCGTCTTCGACGACGACAGTTCACCGTTCCTCACGGTCCCCAGATTGACGGAACGGGGAGACACCTTGATCGTGGGCGGTTTATAGGCGTCAGAGACATTGATCCGGTTCTTGGTCACGCTGCCGCATTTTTTGTCCTTAACGGCGCGGCCCGAACCGGCGAGGGCCGCGAGAACCTGATCGACCGTCGCGTTGGGCAGCCCCTGTTTCATCAGGGCCCATGCCCCGGCAACATGGGGCGCCGCCATGGAGGTCCCGTCCCAGCTCTGGTACCCCCCGCCGCTGGCAAGGGGGATGGATGAATTGATCGCCGAGCCGGGGGCAAGCAGACTCGTAAACGAGGCGCTGTTGGAGTAATTTGCCACGGCATCCTTATCGTCGGTCGCGCCGACGCTCACGGCCGAGGAGATGCAAGCCGGCGCCCCCATGGAACCACAATAATAACTGTTGCCGCTGGATATGACCGTGGCGATCCCGGCAGCCTTCAGGTTGTCGATTATATCCTTACGTGAATCGCCATCGCAATTGGAAGAGTAGCTTCCGCCGCCGAGACTCATGTTCACCGAGGCTATGTTGTAGGTATCCTTCAGCGCATACACCCGCTCCAGACCGTCAATCTGATCGGATGTAAAGGAGAGGGCGCAGGGAGAAGAACCGCAGTAGTAAGTGCTGTCAAAGCGGGAAAACACCTGGATCGCTATTATGGAAGCCTCGGGCGCCACGCCCGGTCCGGGGCTGCCGCTCACGCCGCTGCGTCCGGCCACGATCCCGGAAACATGGGTGCCGTGGTCGCACTCGCCGGACGGGCAGTTGCCCCCATAGGGAAGCGCCGAATCGGCGGCCGTGGAACTGGCCACGCCGCCGGGGCAGACGGAACTACTGCCGTAGCCGGCGGCCGTTGTCGAATAGCACGCCTCGGAAACCACGCTCCCCTGGAGAAAGGGATGGTTTTTGTCCACGCCGGTATCAAGAACCGCAACCGCGACCCCCTTTCCCGTAACGCCCTTCGACTGGAGTTTTTTGGCGCCGATACGGGGTACGCTCTTGTCCAGCACCACCGGCACCGGGATATCCTCTTGCACCGAGACCACATTGGGGGAAGCGAGGAGGGCATCGAGAGTTTCCCGGTCAATGGTCATGGCGACATGGGGGATGTACTTGAAGTTATGGAAGACGGAAGGCTTGCGTCCGGCGGTCTCCAGTTCTGAGATGAGCAGACCCTGCATCCGCGAGATCGATGCGCGCTGCGCCTCGACGTCAACCTTTGAAAGAGCGGCCTCCGGCGAGAACGAGGTCCCGACTTTTACGATCACCCTTACCTTCCCGTTCTTCTCAACCCTGGAGAGAAGTCCCCGGTACCCGTCCGAGCTGGTAACCTTCCCGCTCACGTCATCCGCCGTCGCCGGACGCGTGGAAAGAGAAAGCGCGGCCAGCATCACCCCGCCGGTCGTAAACCCCTGAATCAGCCGTTTAAATCGTCGTGTCATGTTGGCTCCGAGAAAACAGGAAATTGGAATCCAGAATATCCGCGCCGAAAACATTTTGCAAGAACATCCGTATCAACGGGAAACAGGCTGGATTTCCCACCCCTCTGCCGGATATAATGCGGCCCGCCCCGTTTCCCCAACCGTCACAAACCCTTGCATAGACCGGCCTGCGCCGGTATATTCGTGAAAACATCTATTATTCTCAAAAATGCCTCGAAAGTACACCATGACTTCCGGACACCTCGTCAACATAGCCGCCCATCTTCCGCGAATGGCGGACTTCCAGCCCGATACCCCGGCAATCATCTTCCCCACGAGAGACATCCGACTGACTTTCCGGGAACTGGACAACCTCTCCGACCGGATCGCCCACGGATTGACGGGGATCGGCGTGAGTCGAGGCACGCGCACCGTGATGATGGTCCCGCCCGGACCGGAATTTTTCGCCCTCACCTTCGCGCTCTTCAAGGTCGCCGCGGTGCCGGTTCTGATCGATCCCGGACTCGGGGTGAAGAACCTGAAGGCCTGCCTTGAGGAAGCGCAACCACGGGCTTTCATCGGCATTCCCAGGGCACACGTCGCCAGGCTGCTCTTCGGGTGGGGCAAGGACAGCATCCGGACTCTGGTCACAGTAGGCTCCCGTCTCTTCTGGCGGGGATCAACCCTTTCCGAAATTATCGCCACAAACGAAGGGGACAGGTCCTTTCTCCCGGCAGAAACGGACCATGACGAAACCGCGGCGATCCTCTTCACCAGCGGCAGCACCGGGCCGCCCAAGGGGGCGGTCTACAGCCACGGCAACTTTTCCGCCCAGGTCAGCGCACTCCGGGAGGTCTACGGCATCAGACCGGGCGAGATCGATCTGCCCACTTTTCCGCTCTTTGCACTCTTTGCTCCCGCGCTGGGCATGACCGCCGTGATCCCGGAGATGGACTTCACCCGCCCCGGTTCGGTCAACCCCGGGAACATCATCTCCGTAATCAGGGAACATGGCGTTACCACCATGTTCGGTTCCCCGGCCCTGATCAACCGGGTCGGACGTTACGGCGAGGAGCAGGGCGTGACGCTCCCCTCACTCAAACGGGTCATCTCGGCCGGAGCGCCGGTGCCGGCAGTGGTCATGAAACGGTTCAAGGGGATGCTCGAACCGGAAGTCGAGATATTCACCCCCTATGGCGCAACCGAAGCGTTGCCGGTATGCTCCATCGGAAGCGGGGAGATTCTCGGCGAGACCCGCCACTTGACCGATCAGGGGTACGGAGTCTGTGTCGGCCTGCCAGTGCCGGGCATTTCCCTTGCCATCATCCCCATTACCGACAGGCCGCTGCCTGAATGGAGCGAAGAGCTGCCCCTTCCACCCGGGGAAGTGGGTGAAATAGCAGTAAAGGGCCCCCAGGTGACGTCGTCATACCTGAACCGCTCCGAGGCGACCCGCCTGGCAAAGATCCGGGATCCGTCGGGCGGATTCTGGCACAGGATGGGGGATCTGGGGCATCTGGACAACAGGGGAAGGGTCTGGTTCTGCGGCCGCAAGGCCCACCGGGTTGTCACTCCCGGCGATACGCTGTTCACCATCCCGGTGGAGGGGGTATTCAACACCCATCCGAAGGTATTCCGGAGTGCCCTGGTGGGTGTGGGGGAACCGGGCCAACAGAAACCGGTAATCTGCGTGGAACTGGAAAAGGGAATTCCGCCGGGAGAACGGGAGCGGATCCGGTGTGAGCTGCTTGAATTGGGGAGCAGGTATCCCCATACAAACGGCGTGACTGAGATTCTCTTTCATCCGTCGTTCCCGGTGGATATCCGCCATAATGCCAAGATTTTCCGCGAAAAGCTGGCAATCTGGGCAACGGGTCAGATTTCATGAGGGCTCTGGTGACCGGTGGCGGCGGTTTTCTGGGCGGGGTGATCGTTAGGATGCTGCGCGAACAGGGATGGGAGGTCCGCAGTTTTTCCAGAGGAGACTACCCGGCGCTGGCGCGTATCGGGGTTGAGCAGTTCAGGGGCGATCTGGCCGACCGAAGCGCCCTGCTCGCGGCAACGGAGGGATGCGAAACCGTATTCCACGTGGCGGCGAAAGCGGGGATCTGGGGCAGCTACGATGATTTTTTCCGGGCAAACGTGACCGGTACCGAGAACATCCTGGCGGCATGCAAATCACGGGGCATCGGGAAACTGGTCTACACCAGCTCTCCCAGTGTGGTATTCGACGGCCGTGATGTGGAAGGAGGGGACGAATCGCTCCCCTATCCGGCGACATTCCACGCCCACTACCCGCGCACCAAAGCCATGGCCGAGCAGCTGGTGCTGGCGGCCAACGGTCCGGAACTGGCCACAGTTTCCCTCCGTCCGCACCTGATCTGGGGGCCGGGCGACAACCATCTGACACCGCGCATCCTTGCCCGCGGGCGGGCCGGAAAACTCAGGCGGATCGGCTCCCGCCCCTACCTGGTCGATACCGTATACGTCGATAATGCCGCCCGCGCCCATCTGCTGGCGGCCGAGAGACTGACGCCAAGCTCACGCATCGCGGGCAGGGCCTATTTCATCTCCAACGGGGAACCGGTTCCTCTCTGGGATATGATCAACCGCATCCTGGCAGCCGCCGGCATCCCACCGGTCAACAGGAGGATTCCGGCCTGGGCGGCCCATGCCGCCGGAGCGATCTGCGAACAACTCTGGGAGAGCTTCAATCTGGCCGGTGAACCGCCCATGACCCGTTTCGTCGCCAGGGAACTGGCCACGGCCCACTGGTTCGATATTTCGGCGGCCAGGCGTGATCTGGGCTATACCCCCGTAGTCTCCATCACGGAAGGGCTGAGGCGCCTCCGGCTCCGGCTGGAGCAGGAACGTCCATAACCGCGGTACTATTTGTTGAAAAGCCCTCTCGCAAGAGACTTTTTTATGCTATATTATTCGAATTCAATGGTGGTTACGAAATGTTGTGAGACTCCGCGGAACTCATAGAGGAGGTACGGTGTATGCTGATCCAGGTCATGTATCCGGACAACAACTATGATTATGTGAAGGACTTCATTCTTAACGACCTGATCGAAACGGAGAAGATTGTCAGATTCAGACGCCGAACCGGCTGGATCTCGCTGGGAGTCGATCCCGTTCGATCCCGATCGTTGAAACCCTACCAGGGTGAAGAGCGGAGACATACTTCGCGTTTGTCGTCCTGAACAGGGGTTGCCGCCGCAGGCGGAAAACCGTGTGAAGCGGATTGCCGTCCGTTCCGTTTCGTTTTTGCCCTTATTCCTCCGCTTCACAATGGCGGATGGGGCAAAAGAGATGAGTTGTTATGGCCAACCGCAGGCGGCCTCTCGACTCAGCCCGGAACGCCGCTCCCCTCGAACCTGCCGCCACACTCCCGGTCATCTCCCCGGATTTTCTCCACGGCGTGGCCGATCAGCGGCCAGACCGCCTCGAGATTTTCCACCGCGCCTCTCGGGCTGCCGGGAAGATTAATTATCAGCGTTCCCCCACGAATCGCCCCCACGGCCCGCGAGAGATGGGCCATGGGCGTCTTTTCCATGCTCCTCAGCCGCATCAGTTCGCCGATCCCCGGGATCAGCCTCTGCGCGGCACTCATGGTTGCCTCCGGCGTCACATCGCGCGGCGAAACCCCGGTGCCTCCGGTGGTCAGTATCAGGTCGGCAAGACCGGCGTCGGCCCACTCCGTGAGCGTAGCCACGATCATTGCAAAATCATCGGGGATGATCCGGCTGCGCACCGTCTCGACGCTCCTTTCCGCCAGCCAGGCTGCCAGGGCAGGGCCACTTTCGTCCGCGCGCTCACCCCGCGCTCCCCTGTCGCTCAGCGTCAAAATTGCGGCTCTCATTGCTCCTCCGCATTACGGCGGAAAACTCCGCTCTTGCCGCCTTCTTTGTAGACCAGCTTAATATCGCCGATAGTAATGGATTTGTCGCTTCCCTTGCACATGTCATAGATGGTCAGGGCCGCCACGGTGGCGCCGGTCATGGCTTCCATCTCCACTCCGGTGCGCTCCAGCGCGCGCACCGTACAACGCGCTTCAATCCTCCCCCTGTCGTCAAGCGTGAAATCAATGGCCACGGAATGAATCGCCAACGGATGCGCCAGCGGAATAAGGTCGGGAGTCTTTTTGGCCGCCATGATGCCGGCCAGGCGCGCCACCCCCAGCACATCCCCCTTGGCCGTTCCGCTCCTCCGGACGGCGGCCAGCAATTCCGGAGACATGGAGACGGCGGCCACGGCCACGGCCGTACGCAGGGAAGGCTGCTTGGCACTGACATCCACCATTACGGCGTTGCCGCTCTCGTCAAAATGGTTGAAATTCATATAATATCCGAATTCATAAGGTCTGGGAATTTATTCAGCGACGGTAGAGACGCATTGCAATGCGTCTCTACACAAGTTTACCGTTCAACCTGAGCGCTACCCGCCGGCAGGTACTGCTCGAACTGCTTCTTGTCAACCGCGCAACGGTACGCTTCCTCGGGATTGATGCGTTTGGTCTTCAGAAGATCCAGCAGATGCTGATCCATCAGCTGCATGCCGTCCTTCTTGGCGGTCTGGATAATGGAAGAGATCTGGTGGGTCTTCGCTTCACGGATCAGGTTGGCAATGGCGGGTGTACCCAGCATGATCTCGAAGGCGGCCACCCGCCCCTTACCTTCGGCTGTCTTGAGTAGCTGCTGACAGACAACGCCCTTGAGCGATTCCGACAGCATGGCCCGGACCTGCTGCTGCTGATCGGTAGGGAAAACATCGATGATCCGGTCGATGGTCTTGGCGGCCGTATTGGTATGCAGGGTGCCGAAAACCAGATGACCCGTCTCGGCTGCGCTCATGGCGAGCTGGATGGTTTCCAGATCGCGCATCTCACCCACGAGAATGATGTCCGGATCCTCGCGCAGGGCCGCGCGCAGCGCGGAGGCGAAACTTTCCGTATGTTCCCCCACCTGGCGCTGGTTGAGGAGGGACAGCTTGTTTTCGTGGATAAATTCAAGAGGGTCTTCCAGCGTCAGGATATGTTCCTTGCGGGTGGAGTTTATCAGGTCGATCATGGCCGCCAGGGTGGTGGATTTGCCCGATCCGGTCGGTCCCGTGACCAGCACCATCCCTTTTTTGAAGTTCGTCATGCGCCGGACTCCATCCGGCAGTCCAAGCTCATCCGCGGAAAGAATCCTGGCCGGAATAATGCGGAAAACCGCGGCGATCCCACGATGCTGCATGAAGACATTTCCCCTGAATCGCGCCATGTCCGGTACTGAATAAGCGAAATCGAGGTCCTTGATCGCCTCGAAATGCTCCCTCTGTTTATCGTCGAGGATCTCGAACAGGATCGACTTCAGCTCGTCATGCCCCAGAGGCTTGAAATTAAGGCGGACCATTTCGCCGTGCAGTCGGAATATGGGAGGGTTGCCGGTTGAAAGATGCAGATCCGAAGCCCCCTGTTCCTTCATCATCCTGAAAAGAGCGTCTATGCGTGCCATTAATTTTTTACTCCCAGAAAACGCACCCGAACTTCAGGCGCAATCAACCGCCGCCCGGTTCTTACCGTACCGGGCACGGCAGGAAACCGCTCCGTCACGAACCTGAACCGGTGCCCTAGCCCATCACCGTGGTAATATACTCGTCCGGCGACAGTTCGCCGTCGGCCAGCATCCTCGCCCCTTCACGGGCAAAAGAGTTCGGTCTCCGTTTGAGATACTCCTCCAGAGCGGCGACATCACCGCCCTTCAGGAAGAGCTGCCTGAGCTCGGTATCAAAGGGCAGGACGTCCAGCAGAATATGACGATCCATGAATCCGCTGTCCCCGCAGTGATCACAGCCGCTGGAGCGGTAGAAAACATCCGGCGCCTGCTCCAGTCCCATGGCGGCCACCTCCTCCGGTGTCGGATGGTATGGCATTCGACATTCCTGGCAGAGACGCCGCACTCCGATGGACGATACAAAGCCGTTGACCTGAAGCGGCAACGCGGGAACGTGCTGCTGGCAAAAGAGAATTTGACGCACGGCATCTCCGGCGTCGCGGACATCAAGACCGGCAAGCACCCGTACGCCGCACATGGCAGCCTTGCAAGCGGCGTTCATGGAAAGCGCCTCGTCAAGCTCCTGGATTACCAGTATATCAAGATCATGATCAAGGGCGGCGCTGATCAGCCTGGCGCGCTCCGAGGCGACGCGGGGAAAGGGAACACGGGAAAAACGGTCTCCGATCCAGCCGGAGTCATCGCCAAGGATGATCACGTTTTTTCCCCTGGTGTCGATCTCTTCCAGCATCAGACCGATGAATCGGTTGCGTACCATTACGGAATGGGAGGCAAAAAAGGAGAGCCCTCCTTCGGCATTAGCCAACTGGACGAAGGCAAGGAGTTCGTCCTTGGGGAGATCCATTTCGGAAATCCTCTCCGCCAATTTCACTGGAGCCTCCAGGCGGAGGGTAATCATCTCCCCTTCGGATGCCCTCATCAACGCCACATGGAAGTCAAAAGTCCGGTTGCGGTACTCAAAAAGTAAATTCCCCGTGGATACGGGCTCAGTTCCGGCCACGATTGAGGCGCGTTTCCGCAACATGCCGACAAAATCAGGATAATGATTCAGCGAAAGAAAACCGACTTCGCGCGAGAGCCCCGTACGACGCCCCCGGACCACGACACGATCGTTCAGGGGCTGCATGGAGAGCGAGGAAAGCTGATTCTTGATGATGCTTATCAGCAGACCATCCAGAAGCCTGGCGCCACTCAGGTCGGAATTTATCACTTCCAGAACCGTCGTGGAAAAAACCGACGACTCGAAGCCAAGGTTTTCATGCTGAGGTGAGCCGTAGCATTCCTCTATCATCCCGAGAATTTCGCTGGCCACCGCCACGGAGATGCTGACGCGCATACCGGTATGGAGCTCGACGTACTCAATGGCGGTACGGTTGAGAGGATCCGCGATGGCGATATTCAGCTCGTTTCCAGCCATAAACAGCGGAATGCAGACGAATCTTCGGGCCATATCGGCTGACATCAGGCCAATGGCTTCCGGGTCGACAAGTTCCCGTTTAAGCCGGATATAGGGAATATCCAGCTGATTGGAAAGCGCCCAGTCCACATCTTCCTGGGAAACAATACCCAGGTTGACCAGCGCCTCGCCCAGACGGCAACCGGTGCGCGCCTGTTCCTCAAGTGCCGCGTTGACATCCGATTCGGTAATGATACGGGATGCGGCGAGAATGGTCCCCAACTTCCCCTTTTTCTTCATATTCATAATATTCATCTCCAATGCTCAGGAGTGTCTTTTCTTGCGCCGCGGAACCGCGACCCACGGTTCGAATGGCTCAGCGCCGGGCCTTCGGACGATGTTCCGGACACGGGGTTCCGGGACGGAAACAATCTAGGTTTCCCGTTTGCTCAGGTTCTCGAAACGGGTGTGTTCACCGAAGAACATGAGAGGAACGGTGCCGATGGCGCCGTTCCTCTGTTTGCCGATGATTATCTCCGCGTTGCGCTCATGGTTCTGGGTACATGAACCGTCCCGTTTGCGGCACTGCTCACAGTAAACCGCCTCTCGGTAGACAAACATGATCACATCCGCATCCTGCTCGATTGCGCCCGACTCCCGCAAATCGCTCATCATAGGGCGCTTGTCGCCCCTTTTCTCCAGTTCGCGGTTCAACTGCGACAGTGCGATCACCGGCACATTCAGCTCCTTGGCCAATGCCTTGAGGGATCGGGAAATCTCGGAAATCTCCTGCTGCCGGGACTCGGGGTTGGCGCCGCCCCGCATCAACTGCAGGTAGTCGATGATGATCAGACCGATATCGTGTTCGCTCTTCAGACGGCGGGCCTTGGAACGGAGTTCCAGTACCGAGATCGCCGGCGTATCGTCGATGAATATCCTGGAATCGTGAAGGATGCCGGCGGCCCTTGTCAGGCGGGGCCAGTCCGAATCGAGGAAGTGGCCGGTGCGCATCCTGCCGAAATCGACCCTGGCAAGAGAGGCCAGAAAACGCATCACCAGCTGTTCTTTCCCCATCTCCAGAGAGAATATCACCGAAGGAACCTTTTTCTTGTTGTGGGGGTCGGCGCTGGCGTATTCGGCGATATTGAGGGCCAGGGTTGTCTTTCCCATGGAGGGGCGGGCAGCCACGATCACAAGGTCTCCCGGCTGAAAACCGGCCGTCATCTGATCCAGATCCACGTACCCCGTGGGGATTCCGGTTACATGTTCCTTGCGGTCGTGCAGGTTTTTGAGGATGGTGAAGGCCTCCTTGAGGACGGCCTGCACGGGCACATACTGGGGACGCAGCTTGTTCTCGGAGATTTCATAGATGTTCTTCTGCGCCAGATCCAGCAGTTCGTTGACATCCCCCTGTTCATCATAACCGCGGGTCACGATCTCGGTTGCGACACTGATCAGCTTCCTGTTGAGGGACTTCTCCTTAACGATCCTGCAGTAATAAGAGATGTTGGCCGCGGTGGGAACATAATCCACCAGAGTCAGCAGATATGACGCCCCCCCCGCCTCTTCCAGCTCCCCCTGCTTTTTCAGCATATCGGACATGGTAATCAGATCGCAGGGTTCGCGCTGGTCGGAAAGACGCATCATGGCCTGGAAAATCTTGCGGTGGTTTTCCCGGTAGAAATCCTCCACGGTGAGGATCTCCAGTACCCGGTTTATGGCATCGTTATCAATCAAAATCCCCCCCAGAACGGACATTTCGGCTTCAAGGCTCTGGGGAGGAAGTTTGCGCAGATCAGGGATTGTCATGGGTATTAAATATTTCTCCTGAATTTCGGAGTCTCGCCACCGGTCACATCAGGCCGATCCGGGCATAGGCCATGAACAGCATTCGAAATGACCGCGAACGGCTCCCGCTCCGGATGGGATCTCTGGTTCAACGATTACTTATCAACAGACGTCGCCCCGATTCCATCACGATCCGGGGAGCGGGATGAAGAGTGGCTTCCAGATCTTTGAAATCGGTTTTTTCAAGGATGATTAGCAGCGGGGTCCTGGCGCTCCACAACTTCAGCAGCGCACCCCTGTCCGGAAACCAGGGCGAAGGGCTGCGCTCTCCGTCGCCGGTTCCACGAACCCCGAAACTGCCGGCGACCATCACCCGCCGTCCGACGTACCATGAGACCGCCTCCATGGGATTGACGGTAACTATGGCCGAGTCACTGCCCGCCAGCGATGCGGCCTTAAGTGCGAGTTCCCGGGGTGATTCGGTCCGGGCGATTGCAGTCATTATCAGTCGCGGGGCAAAAATCTCAAGTAAAAAAGAGCAGATGATGAAAATCATCAGAACACGCCCCGGCCTACGCTCGGCGTTCACCAGGGCAACCGCTCCCTGAAAAAGGAGCAATCCGCCCACGACAAGACAGACGGCAGTGGAGAGCCCCGGGGCGTGGGCCAGGAATCGGTTAAGCGGACCGAACAGGCCGGGAGCCAGTTCCGTCAGACGGGACAACGCCGGAGTTATCCAGGTGTACCCCAGAGCGGCGACTCCGAGTGCCGTCAACACGGTTCCCGTCAGGCGGGTGATGGATTTCAGCCCTCGACCGCGGCGTTCAAGCTCCCCCTTGATGCGGCTGGCGATCAGGATAGCCAGGGGCGGAAAAACCGGCAGAAGGGACGGCAGGGGGCCGGCGTCGAATCGCGAAAAGAACAGGAACATCACCGCAACCCAGATCAGCAGACACAGGCCGGTCCTGCCGGATTCCCGCCCCTGCTCCCGCCACGCCTTTGCCAGGGCGGTCGGTATATAGAGGGACCATGGGAGCATGGTTACCGCAAGGGCTGGAACAAACTGCCAGAGCGGTTTTTGTGGGGATTGCGCCGCCGAGTGGAAAAACTCGCGGAAAAAGAACTCATGAGCGAACCCCGGATTTCTGTAAGATACGGCAACAAACCAGGGAGCGGCCACGACCAGGAACAGCGCCAGCCCCGATCCGCAACGCATCCTTGCCAAAAGTTCCCAGCGCCTCGTCAACAGCACAAAGAAAAAAACGACCCCAAGCGGGAAAAGCGCCCCGATCAATCCGGCGGTCAACACCGCCAGGGCACAGAAGAGGCAGAACAGGTACCAGGGCGCACCGCTGTCACGAGGCCTGTCATAACGGTAACTTGCCACGGAGAACGTCCCCAGCGCCGCGGTCAGAAAGAAGGTGAACATCGTCTCGGCGGGAACGAAGCGCGACTGCAGGACGAATCCGGCCGAAGTGGCCAGAATGGCGGCCGAGAGCAGGGCGGTACGGCGATCGTAGAGAAACCTGGCAATCAGGTAAGTGGCCAGCACCGTCAACAGGCCGCAGAGAGCCGAGGGGAAGCGTACGGCAAACTCGTTCAGTCCGAAAAGCTTCAGGGAAGCGGCGTTGATCCAGTATACAAGTGGAGGTTTGTTTAACTGTGCGACATAGTTGAGAGTCGGCGTGATCAGGTCACCCCGCTCCAGCATCTCGCGGGAGATCTCGGCATAACGGCCCTCATGGGGATCCATCAGCGGCAATTTCCCCAGATACTGAAAAAAAGGAACCGCCAGCAGCAGCAGCAGAATCAACAACTCATGAAGCCAATCATGCACACTGCAGCGGGCATATTCCTTGTAGTCTTTCATGGCGGTTATGACTTTTCACGACGAAGCAGGTCAGAACACTCCACCCGGAAAGAAGGGCGGACAAGGATGCGCTGGTTGGGGTTGGCCGATTCGACCCTCCGTTCCTCCTCCCGATCCAGCAGGAACAGTTCATCCATGCGGAGAAGCGCGGAACGCATGCCGGGACCGATGAATTCCACTTCGTCCCCCCTCGCTATGCGGTTACGCACCCTGACAACAGCCGAACCGTCAGGGCGCACCTCCTCAACAATGCCGACAAACTCATGGCTGCGGACATAGGCCGATTGATACTCCTGACCGACATCCCGCGGCGCGCCGAAGAGAAAACCGGTGGTGTAGCCCCGGTGGCTCAGCTTGGACAGCTCTTCCATCCATTCCGGCCGGCACCGGTAGTTCGACGGGTCCGTCCAGTACTCGTCCAGGGCCTGGCGGTAAACCCTGAGCACCGAAGCCACATAATTGATCCCCTTCATACGCCCCTCGATCTTGAGCGAAGCCACGCCGGTGGACACGATCCGCGGCAGGTATTCCAGCAGGCAGAGGTCGCGGGAGTTGAAGACAAACGTGCCGTCATCATCCTCCAGCACAGGAAAATACTCGCCCGGGCGCTGTTCCTCCACGAGACGGTAATTCCAGCGGCAGGGGTGGGAGCACTCACCCTGGTTGGCGTCGCGACCGGTCATGGCGCTGGAGAGAAGACAGCGACCCGAGTAGGAGATGCAGAGGGCGCCGTGAATGAAGACCTCCGCTTCAACGCAGGTGCGGGCGACGGTCTCGGCAATCGCCTCCAGGGTTGTCTCGCGGGCCAGATTAATCCGTGACAGGCCCTGTCGTTTCCAGAAAAGGGCGCTGCGCCAGTTGGTGGTATTGGCCTGGGTCGATAGATGCAGTTGGCGCCCTGGGGAAATCGTCCGCGCCAGATCAATGACGCCGGGGTCGGAAACTATGTAGGCGTCAAAAGGGAGAGGCGCGACCTCGCCCAAGTACTCTTCCAGCCGTCCCAGGGCATCGTTGTGGGGGTAACTATTGACCGTCAGATAGGCCCTGACGTTCCGGCTGTGACAATACTCAAGGGCCGCCTCCATCTCGGCCGGGCTGAAATTGTCCGCCTGGCTGCGCAGACCGAATTCCCGGCCTCCCAGATAAACGGCATCCGCGCCATAATGAACGGCGATTATTAATTTTTCCATATTACCGGCGGGCGCCAGCAATTCAGGTTTGAGCATGGGAAGAACTCGGCCGGACAACGGATGGCGATCATGGAAGTAGAATGTTACCATATCGCCAACACCATTTAAACCGAAAAGGAAGCTTTCACTTGACAAAGCGGGCTATACCGCTTTAATGGTACAAGATATCCGATATATGGAGGGATTATGGCATCCGCTACTGGAAAAGCAGCCTGGGTTCTAACCTGCCTTGCCCTGACCGGCTGTGCATCCCAGGATCTGATGGTGAAACGCCAGGCTGAGGCCGAGGCTAAGATAGAACATCTGATCCAGTCAGACAAGAGGAACGAGTTGCACATGAGCGAACTCTCAGCGCAGCTCCAGACACTGGATGACCAGACCCGGAACAGCGCGAATCAGATCAAGATCCTGCAAAAAGCCATCCTGGAACTTCAGGCTTCCCAGGCTGATCTTGCTGCCCGCAATACCCAATCCTCCAACCCGAAAATTGAAGTCGTCAACCAGGAACCGGCGCCCAAAATCAGGGAAGGCGGCCCCCCGGCCGAATATGTCAAGGCCTTCGGTCTGTACAGTTCGAACGATTTCAGCGCCGCCATAGAGGCATTCAAAAAGTTTCTCGTTCACTCGCCCGGCAGCGAATACGCGGTCAACGCCACCTACTGGATCGGCGAGTGCCATTACAGCCTGTCCGACCTCCCCAACTCCCTGTCATATTTTCAGAAAGTTGTGGACAAATATCCGAACAGCCCGAAAGCTCCGGACGCTCTTCTGAAAATGGGCTATACCCAGGCTGCCATGAGAGACAGAGACAGGGCCGTGAAAACCTTTGAGGAACTGATCAGACGCTATCCCAGCAGCCCGGCCGCATCAAAGGCCCGGGAACGCCTGACCATGAACTGACGGAAAACATGTCTATGCATGTCAACACACAAACCGAGGAGCCTGCCATGAAAATCAGAAAGGCCTGTTTCTTCCTGTTGCTGTTTGTCGCTCTGCTCCCCTGTCTGGCAATGGCGGTTGATCGCGAGGAACCGGTCATCTACATCATCAAACGGGGAGACACTCTCTGGGGGCTGTCCGAGCGTTTCATGAAAGACCCCTACTACTGGCCGGACATGTGGTCAAAAAACAAGGAAATCACCAATCCCCACGTGATCTATCCGGGCCAGAGGGTCAGGGTTTACTCCGACCGCCTCGTTATCGAACCCATGGGAACCGCGGCAAAACAGGCATCTTCAGCGGCAAAAACCGGTGAAATCGCGCAGGAGATTGCGGAGCAGCGGATTTTTTCCATCAGAGGTACCGAGGGATACCTGATGGAGAAGGACCACAGGCCGGCCGGATACATCATCGGAACATACAACGACCGGGTCATAATCGGCATAGATGACATAGTCTACACCGACATCGGCTCCAACAATGGCGCTCATGGAGGGGAAAAATTCTCCATTTTTCGCGACGAAGGCCCGGTAAACCACCCGGCAACCAACGAAATACTGGGCAGAAAAATCATCCCGCTGGGAACCCTGCAACTGACGGACGTTGAACCCCAGGCATCACGGGCCATCATAACCTCAAACTGGAAGGAAATCCTGTCCGGCTCATACCTGATGCCATACCGCAACGGACATTCCCGTGAGGTCACCCTCAAAATGACGACCCGGGACCTGAAGGGATACATAGTGGAGAGTCATGCCGGCTCCCAGTACATTGCCGCCGGCGACGTCGCCTATATCGATCTCGGCAGCAGCCAGGGAGTGGAACCGGGCAACATGCTGTACATTGTCAGGGATATTACGGTGGACAAGATCGTTACCCAGGGTCGGGTCGACCGGCTGCCCCAGGAGCTTCTGGGAGCCTTGGTGGTTCTGGAAACCGGCAAAAAAACCTCCACCGCACTGGTGGTCAAGAGCATAGACAGCATCAACAGAGGCGACAAGGTCATCAGCCAGACAAAGTAAACAGTTCCTTCCATCGGGTAGCCGGGGGTTTTTCTCCCCCAGCCCCCACACCACCCGGCATGCGGGT
>CAZRPI010000036.1:0-5157 GCA_964601865.1 uncultured Pelobacter sp.
CAGATGTCTTATCAGCGTAAATCCCTTCAAATCCGGCCTTTTCCGCGTGCCATTGTTTTTGATTTTTTACTGATTGGTTCCGGCTTGTCCGGCTTAGGGGAGGAGGGTCAAATCTTGTGTTAACAAAGGGGGGCTCCAGGTTCTCGCCGGCCCATCCTTGTCAATATCCTAGATTCGGCCCCCACACCGACTCTCGTGGCGTATCAAGGAAAATACATTGACTGAATTTTGATTAAATGTTATCAAACGCCCCATTCCCGCATCGGTTTTCCTGCCCGTGAACCCAGCACCTGGAGGCGTCCAATGAAAAAGGTTTCGTCGGCAGTACTCGTCATGTTCCTCATGCTCACGGCACTGAACGGCGCCCACGCCACCACGTACAAATTTTCCCCCTTCAGTTACAACTGCATGGGAATCAACAATGCGGGGACGGTTGTCGGTTATTTCCTCGACGGTACGGGATGGCACGGCTTCACCAAGAGCGGCGTGACCGTCACCACGCTGGACTATCCCGGCATAACGGGAAATACCCGCGCCATGGGTATGAGCGGCAACGGCGCCGTTGCGGGGAGCTACACGGACGACACGGGCAGCAGCTTCGGCTTCAAGAAGGTTGGCTCGGTATACACCCAGCTGAAGGATTACCCCGACGCCTCCGGCGTCAACGATTCGGGCACGGTCGTCGGTTCCTACTGGGACAGCAAGGCAAGATTTCACGGCTATTCCCTGGGAGCCGCGACATCCGCCGTCATCGACTATCCGAACGCACACGACACCTATGCGAACGGCATCAACAATGCGGGCGTAATTGTCGGGTCCTACATTGACACCGCCGGCAACACCCACGGCTTCTCCCTGACCAGTTCGGCCTTCAAATCCATTGATTACCCGGACGCCATCAGCACCGTTGCCACAGGGATTAACGATGACGGCGTCATCGTCGGCTACTACTCCAACACTGCAGGTGTAACCGACGGTTATCACGGATTTTCCCTGAGCGGAAGCGCCTACGCCACCATCGACCACCCGGCCGCCATCCAGAACTGGGCCAATGGCACCAGGATTTTTGGCGTCAACGACTCGGGCGAGATCGTCGGACTGGTCAACGGCGACAGCTACTTCCTCGGCATCCCCGACACGGGTCCCGCACTCGAGCTGAACGTAGCGCTGTCGGGCAAGGGGAAGGGTTCGGTCACGTCCGATCCCGCCGGCATAGAGTGCGGCAGCGCCTGCAAGGCATCCTTTGCAAAGGAGGGCACGGTAAAGCTGACAGCCCAGCCGGCAGATGACTACTCCCAGTTCTCCAAATGGTCCGGGTGCACGACTTCCTCGGGGAATGAATGCAGCGTCGTCATGACCGCCAAGAAGCAGGTGACGGCCACTTTCACCCCCACTCCCACATACCAGCTCACCGTCTCCCAGGGGCATACCAACGGTGGTAAGGGAAAGGTCACCAGTGATGACCTCAAGATCAACTGCGGCACGGACTGCAAGGAAAAGTACCTCAAGAACACCGCCATCACCCTGAGCGCGGTTGCCGATGCCGGTTCGGTCTTCAAGGGGTGGAAGCCCGCAACGTCTCCCTGCGCCACCACCGCTCCCTGCGCGGTCACCATGGACAAGGCAAAGGCAGTTCAGGCCGTATTCGTGGGAGACTACACCCTCAAGGTCGCAAGCAAAAGCCAGAAGCTCAAGAAAGTGAGCGGGACCGGAAAAGTGACGTATACGCCCGCCGCCATAAACTGCGCTACCGGTTCCACTTCGCACTGCAGCGGCAAGGTACCCTATCACACCTCCGTCACTCTCACCGCCACCCCCGACACCGGATCGGAGCTCAAGGGGTGGAGCGCCTGTCCCTCGGCGTCCGGGCAAACCTGCACCTTCACCATGGACAAGGCGTTCAGCATCACCGCCACCTTCAAGCCGAAGACCGACTGAAAAGCCGGCAGCCTGTCCGGCTTCATTGGGGACGGACGTCAAAAGGACTGCAACGACGAAAACCGCCGGCTTCAGGATCGGCGGGCTTCTGCGTCAATGCTCCAGGAATCGGCTATTCTATTCACTGTTTTTTCTTGCCCGAAGTGCAAAGCCTGAGGTTGGTGCGGGTCGCCCCGGCAATGGGAAGCGCGATGTCCGCGTCGGAGGGGGGGTATTCCTCCCGCAGCTCTTCATCGGTTTTTCCGGCATCCCCTGTCAGCGGCTGCAGCGTGTTGCGGCACCCCGCATAATCGCCCAGCCTGTACTGGGTAATGGCCAGGTCGTTCAGGATCCATCCCATGTCCGACCAGTGGATCAGCGCGGAACATTTTTTCAGCACCGGCTCCAGCCTGGCCCGCGCCAGGGCATACGACTTTCTGTCGTACAGTCGTTTGAACTCGGCGCGGGTTTTCTGCATGGCGGCCGGTGCGCATTCCGGCTGCGGCTTGAGGTACTGGTAAGTGAAGGCGGCTCGCATGCCGCAGTATGCTCTGCAGGCGTCCCCATCATCCGTCACCCTGATCCCCTTCCCGGTCGGTTCGAATGTGACGACGCACTGCCTGTGATCCCCGTCTTCCTCCAGAACGGCCCGGCCGCCGCGGATTTCTCCGGACAGGCTGCACGTGTGGGCATTGGCACCGATCGTCAGGATTTCGAACGACAGGCCGCCCTGCCCGTTCCGCGTAACCCTGAGGTTGCCCCACCCTCCCTCGGCGATGTATTCTCCGGGCGGGACAACCGTGCTCCGGCCGAATGATGGGAGCGGGAAAGCCAGGAACAGGAAGGACACCAGACAGCTCAGCAGTTTTTTCATGTTCGGTTGCTCCTTGAAAAGACGAGTGCCAGCACGGTCAGGATGCAGTCGGATGCCTACTGTGGATCTCTGCTGGCACGGAACATCCCGATTGCCATGCAATACCCGATCCCCATTTCAGTTTATAAGGGGGATGAGATTTGTAAAGCGATTTCGGTGCAACCGGCTCTTGGTGGTTACAGCCATCCGGGTGGTCCCGGTTTCCAGAATGGCAAGCTGTCCGCGGCATGGCAACAGCCAGGAAGCCCGCCCCGCGGGACCAGAGGCCGGCCGCATGCCAGCTCCGGCAAGAGCCGGGACTCGCCTTGTCAGGCGCAGGCCACTCAATGGACTTGAATAAAACGATGTTTCTGTGTTAGAAAAATGCACGTCAGCGCCCCCGGTGGTTCCCGGTCGGGAGCGGAAGCGGGAGCAGGGCCGCCGGCAGGTCATAAAGGAGGATGCCCCGTTTTCAAACGGCTGCGATCCCGCGCTGAACGACGGTTAAGACGACAGGTTCCCGATTTGCCTGCCGGGGAATAGTCTTTAATTCATGGAATGATCGGATCTTCAGACTACATAACGGAGGACTGACGCTTATGCTGAATCACAGGGTAATGAACTCGCTGCTGCTGGTCTTGCCGGCGGTTTTCATTGGAATGTCTGTTCATACCGGTATTGCCGCTGCGCAGTTCAAACTGCCTGACACCGGGCAGACGAAATGCTATGACGCGACGGGCAAGGTGGTTAATTGCTCGGGCAGCGGTCAGGACGGCGGACATGTGGTCAACCCCATGAGTTACACCCTGAACGTCAAGAGCGACTGCGCGGCGGATAACGCCCTGAAATGCACGGTTACGGACGACAACACCGGACTGGTGTGGCAGAGCTATGCGGAATCAAAGTATGACTGGTACCAGTCCAGCGGGACCTACCATTCGTACTGTAATCCGAAGTCCATCAGCATCTGCGGTGACCTGGTATTGGGGGGCTACACGGACTGGCGGATGCCCACCCGCAAGGAACTGCTGAGTATCGTGGATTACTCGGTTCCCGATCCGGGGCCGACGGTCAATGCCAAGTCATTCCTGCCGACCCACACCACCTCCTACTGGTCCTACAACGAGGCCCCCTCGTCATATATGACAAAAGCCTGGGGCGTGGAGTTCGCCGCCGGCAAGAACGTAACCGACACCCGGGAATATGAATCCATGTACCTTCGGTGCGTGCGCGGCACGCAGGCCGTCCCCGTTTTTGTCAACAACCAGGATGGCACGATTACGGATAAAACCACCGGCCTTGTCTGGCAGCAGGACGAGCCGGGGGCAAAAACCTGGAGTGAAGCGATCTCGTATTGCGACGGCCTGTCATTGGCAGGTCATGTTGACTGGCGCCTGCCCAACATCCGGGAACTGGTCTCCCTGGTGGACGACAACAAATCAAAATCAAGCCCCGCCCTGGATACCACTTTTTTCCCCAAAGTAGCCGCGGCGAACTACTGGTCATCCACCTCCTATGCCACGACGCCGAGCGCGGCATGGGTGGTCAGTTTCGGCAGCGGCGGCACCAACGCCGGCGCCAAATCATCTTCCCTGAACTGCCGTTGCGTCCGTACCGGCAACGCGGCCACGGGAGTGGTTCCCACCGTCACCACCTCCCCGGTTTCCGCCATAACCTCCGCCACGGCTTCCGGAGGCGGCAAGGTCACCTCGGACGGCAAGCTGACCGTCACCTCACGGGGCGTATGCTGGAGCACGGCGGCCAATCCGGACACCGGTGACAGCTGCACGAGCGACGGCACCGGCAAGGGGAAATTCACCAGTTCCATCACCGGCCTGACGGCAGACACCACCTACCACGTCAGGGCCTATGCCGTAAATCCGGCGGGGGCGGGTTACGGCAAGGACATGACCTTCACCACCTCCGCCATTACGGTCACCTCGCCCGACGGTGGGGAGGAGTGGATCGGGGGGAACAGTTACCCCGTCACCTGGAGCTATATCGGCACTCCCGGCGCCAAGGTGAACATCAAGCTTTACAGCGGAAAGATCTCCAAGGGGACGATAGCATCCGGGGTGTCATCGGGCGCCGGCGTCTACAACTGGACCATCCCCGCCAAACTCCCCGCGGGCGCGGACTACAGGATCATGATCGCCAGCGCGTCGAACGCCAAGAACAGCGACGTAAGCGACGCTCCCTTCACCATCGATGCCCCCACCATCACGGTCGACGCGCCCAACGGTGGGGAGAGTCTTGCCCCGGGCGATGTCATCCCCATTACCTGGAGCCATACCGGCTTTGACGGACTCGCCGACGAAAAGGTCAAGATTCAGCTCTACAAGGGTAACTCCCCGAGCAAGACGATCACCACCAACGCCCTGTTGAGC
>CAZRPI010000036.1:5257-12190 GCA_964601865.1 uncultured Pelobacter sp.
CCGAAAAAGAAGGCGATTTCATTGACCGCGTATCCGGGATTCGCGGCAAGTGATCGTGCAATCCGCGTTGAAAACCCCAGTTGCCCATACGCCACCGTGTCGTTTCAAGCCGCTCATTCCGCCGCCCCTCCGCCTGGGTGCCGACTATCTCCGTTTTCGAGGCTTTGTGTTTGATCCCCTTTTGATTTATAGTGCACCAGGCCAGGGGACGAATTGGCCGCAGGGCTCATTCCCCGCCAAAACAACAATGGAGATTACGACATGAGAAAAACGCAGCCGACCATCACTTACCTGTTCCGGCTTCTAACCGCCGTCATCGCATCAACGGCATTTGCCTCCCTTTGTTGCGCCGCATCCGTACCGACGCCGGCCGAAATCGAGGCCAGGTTCGCCAAGGTCCTCCGCAACGCCAAGGTCAGCTCCGTCAGGAAGAGCCCGATTCCCGGGCTGTACGAGGCAATCTCGGGGCCGAACGTCTTCTACGTCGCGCCGGGGGGGAAGGGATTCCTGCTGTTCGGCCAGATCGTAGACGCCGGAGGCGCCAACCTGACCGCGGCAGCGGGGCGCCTGGCCCGTGAGGAGTATGACAAGAAACGGGAACAGGCCGCGGCTGAAAAGCTGAAGAACATCAAACTGGATCTTGCCGTCAAGGTGGGCAATGGCCCGAACACGGTCATCGAGTTCACCGACCCGGACTGCCCCTACTGCCGCCAGATGGACAGGTTCCTCTCCCAGCGCAGCGACGTGACCCGGTACGTGTTCCTGCACCCGCTCGACCAGCTCCACCCCAACGCGCGCGCCAAGTCGGTCTACATCCTGAGCAGCAAGGACGGTGCGGCGGCCCTGAAAGAGGTTTTTTCAGGGAAGTACGACAAGGAACCACTGCCGATTACGTTCGCCGACCTGCCCAAGTACCCGAATGCTACCCAGAGACTGGTCGATTGCATGGAAACTGCCCGCGAACTCGGTATTGAAGCAACCCCGATGCTCTTTGTGAACGGCAGGATCGTACAGGGGGCGGATACGGAGAAGGTGGACCGGCTCCTGAAAAAATAGGCCGGCAGCGGAACCGCGGGAACACGGCTGACCCAGCCACCATGGAACCGGCGGTTCCGGTAAAAAAACGTTGTTGACACATACCTCTAGCGCAAGCTATAAAATATCATTAAATTTTGCCCAAGATTTTTGTCCGGAACCGATGGCGACTTCCTGACCGTCACCGTTCGGAATGGCCATCGGATTCGGATTTCATTCACCACGAAAACTGAATAACAAGTCGCCGAAAGGGTAAAGCACGGGTAACCGTGTGACACAGAGCTACCACCCGCACTGGCCGGGTAGAGGGGTTGTCGAAGTGACGGACATCATCTGCTTTCATAACTGATGCTTGCCTCCCTCGGGAGCAGGCTTTTTTTATTTCCGCAACAGACAATAGAAAACAACTCAAAGGAGTATCAAGGGACATGATGCGCAACTTCATCACACTGGCCGGCTGCTGCTTCCTCGTATTCACCCTCCTGGCAACATCGGGATGCAGCAAGAAGGAGGATATCACCAGCCTGTCGCAACTCGGCGACAGGGTCTTCGCAGTTCCTTCCGGTACCGCGGCCGACAAGCTCGTCCTGTCGAAGTTCCCCCGGGCGAAATTCCAGTATTTCAACACCGTTCTCGATGCGGCGATGGCGGTCAAGGTCGGCAAGGCTGATGCCGCCGCCTACGACGAACCGATACTGAAGAACATCGCTGGCAAAACCGGCGGGCTCGTGCTGCTGCCGGACATGATTACCGTGGACAATTACGCCGTTGCCGTCGCCAGGGACAACCATGGGCTCAAATCGGCCGTCGACGGGGTCATCGGCGAGCTGAAGAAAAACGGCACCTACGCCGCCATGCAGCAGCGGTGGTTCCCCAAAAACGGCGCTCCCGCCCCCATGCCGGAAATCCCGGAGAGCGGTGCCAATGGTGTTCTGAAACTGGGGACCTCCGCGGTTACCGAGCCGTTCTCATTCGTGGACGGTTCGCAGAAAGTGGTGGGATTCGACGTCGAACTGGCGCGTTACGTGGCAAAAAAACTGGGGAAAAAGCTTGAGATCGTCAACATGGACTTCGGCGGCCTGATTCCCGCACTGATGTCCGGCAAGGTGGACATGATTGCGGCCTGTATCACGGTTACCGAGGAGCGTTCCAGGAATGTGCTGTTTTCGGAACCGTACTACACCGGCGGCATAGCGGCGCTGGTCAGGGAGCCGAAAGCCAAAGGCAACTGAGGCGCATGCCGCCGGAATAATCCATGTCAAGCGCAACCCATGACATTTTTTCAGGATGGCGGAGGTTGGCGCGAATCTGCGCCACCCTGCTCCTCTTCCTGTCAAACGTCTTCCCCTCTTCCGCCGCTGCCGCCGGCACGGGAGCCGCGCTGAAGAAGGCCACCTTCATCCCTCTCTGGAGCCCCCAGGCCCAGTTTGCCGGATACTACACCGCACTGGACAAGGGGATCTACCGCAGGCACGGCATCGATCTGACCATCATTCCCGGAGGTCCCAACCGTCACACCGACAGGTATCTGGCCGAGGGGAAGGCGGATTTCGCCCTCCTCTGGCTCACCACCGCCATCCGGGACCGGGCCGCCGGAGTCGGACTCGTCAACATCGGCCAGATCGTCCAGAAGTCCTCCATGATGCTGGTCGCCAGAAAACCCGGCGGCATCAGGACCCCCGCGGACATGAACGGCAGGAAGGTCGGCCTCTGGGGCGGCCCTTTCGCCATTCCCCCCCGCGCCTTTTTCAAGAAATACCATCTGCGGGTGCGTGTGATTCCCCAATCCTACACGGTGAACCTATTCCTGCGCGGCGGCATCGATGTGGCATCCGCCATGTGGTACAACGAGTATCACACCATCCTCAATGCCGGTCTCAACCCGGACGAACTCACCGTATTCCACCTCAGGGACCACGTACAGAATCTCCCGGAAGACGGTCTCTACACCCTGGAAAAGACCTGGAGGAAAGACCCTTCCCTGGTCGAAGCGTTCAGAAGGGCCTCGCTTGAGGGGTGGAGCTATGCCTTCGACCACCCGGAGGAAGCGCTGGATATCATCATCAGATACATGCGCGCGGCGAAGATTCCGGCCAACCGCATGCACCAGAAGTGGATGCTGGAGCGGATGCGCGATCTGATCACCCCGGCGGACCGGGCCACGGCCGGACGGCTCAGCAGGGATGACTACCTGGCAACGGCCAGGATCCTGATGGGTGACGGCGTGATCCGGGAGATCCCGGGTTTCGGCGCTTTTACGGGGAGGCCGGATGAAGTTCGATAGAAGCATCGCCTTCAAGCTCATCCTCGTGATCACCCTGAGCAGCGCCGTCATCTTTGCCGCTATCCTCGGTTACAACTACTACCACTCCAGGGCCGTCCTGGAACGGGAACTGGAGCAGAACGCCCGCAACCTGGCCATGGCTTCCGTGAACCGGGTGGAAACAGTGCTCACGTCGGTCACTAAAGTCACCGGGGGACTGGCTCGTTCCCTGGAGCATTCTGGGCCCAATCGCCGGGACATCCCCTCGCTTCTCAGGGCCACGGTGGCGGACAACCGCGAGATCTACGGCTCCTGCGCCGCCTTCGAGCCGGACCCCCGAACCTCATCCCCCACACCGTACGCGCCGTACTATTACAAACGGGGAAACAGGGTGGTCTACGACCCCGAAACCTCCTTCAGCTACCTCCGCGAGGACTGGTACCAGATCAGCCGCGAACTGGGCAGGACCGAATGGACGGAGCCGTACTACGGCGATGGCGGCTCCAACATCCTGATGGCCACCTGCTCGGTTCCGTTCTACGAAACCGTAAAGGGGGTGAGAAGAGTCAGGGGGGTGGTGAGTTCCGACGTGTCGCTCGAATGGCTGACCGACATGGTTGCCTCCATCAAGGTGCTCAAGAGCGGCTACGCCTTCCTGGTATCACGCAACGGGACCATTGTCACCCATCCGGTGAAGGACATGATCATGAACGAGACCATCTTCAGCATTGCCGAGGCGCGTCACGACCCGGGGCTGCGCGAACTCGGCAGGAAGATGGTCAGAGGTGAGA
Source organism: uncultured Pelobacter sp. (assembly GCA_964601865.1). Classification (GTDB taxonomy): domain Bacteria; phylum Desulfobacterota; class Desulfuromonadia; order Geobacterales; family Pseudopelobacteraceae; genus Pseudopelobacter. The sequence goes on from CAZRPI010000036.1 coordinate 9,347, forward strand.
CCGGGTTTATCCCCTACACCAGCGTCAGGGGGAAAAGATGCCGGCTCTACTACGCGCCGCTCCCCTCGGTCGGCTGGAGTCTTGCCGTCGTATTCCCCGAAAACGAGCTTTTCGCCACCGTCACACGGTTGAGCGTGACCATGGCGGTCATGGGGATCGCGGGGATCCTGCTCCTGACCGCGGCGGTGGTCCACATCGCCAGTACCATCACAAGGCCGCTCAGCTCCCTGGCCGCGGCAACCCACGAACTCGCCTCGGGCAACTTCGACCTGGAGCTTCCGACGGCGCGCTCCAACGATGAGGTGGGTGAACTGACCCGTGATTTCCAGGTCATGAGGGACGCGCTCAAGGAATACATCAGGAACCTGACCGAGACCACGGCAGCCAAGGAACGCATCCAGAGCGAACTCAAGGTGGCCACCGACATCCAGGCCAGTCTGCTCCCGCGACTCTTTCCCCCCTTCCCGGGACGTCCCGAGTTCGATATATTCGCCTCCATGGACCCGGCAAAGGAAGTGGGGGGGGACTTCTACGATTTCTTTCTGGCCGACGGCAGGAATCTCTGCTTCCTGATTGCCGACGTGTCGGACAAAGGCGTGCCGGCCGCCCTGTACATGATGGTGGCAAAAACGCTGCTCAAGACCGAGGGACAGCGCCTCGGCGAACCGGACCTGATTCTCTCCTCGGTAAACGGCATCCTGGCGGCGGACAACGACAGCTGCATGTTCACCACGGTATTCTGCGGCATCCTGGACACCTCGACCGGTGAAGTGCGTTTCGCCAACGCCGGGCACAACCCGCCGTTGCTCATGAATTCCCGGGGAACGGCGTATCTCACCCTGAAATCGGGTTTCGTGCTCGGTCCCCTGCCGGACGCGGTCTATGAAACCGAACGGATCTTCATGCAGCCGGGAGACACGCTGTTTCTCTACACGGACGGTGTAACCGAGGCGAAAAACCGGGAAGACGAACTGTACGGCGAGACCCGGCTGCTGAACGCCCTGCAGCGCGTTCCCGGCACGGAAGTGTCGGACATCGTCCGTCATATCCGGGCAGAGGTGGCGGGACACGCCGATGGCGCCCCCCAGTCGGACGACATCACCATGCTGGCGATCAGATACCTGGGAAACGCCGGGAATCGGGGAGAAAGCTGAATCAACCTTGAAACGGCAATTCAACAAAACCAAAGGGGAATAAACATGGAAATCAGGACGAGAAAAGAAGCGAATGCGACCGTAATCACCATCACCGGCAGGCTCGACGCCATTACCGCGCCGGAGTATGAAAAGAAGGTTCAGGAGTTGATCAACGCCGGAGATACCCGCCTCGTGGTTGACTTCGAACAGCTGGATTACATCAGCAGCGCCGGACTGCGCGGGCTGCTGGTGACCGCCAAACTGCTGAAAGCCAGGGCGGGTCAGGTGCGCTTCGCCAACGTCAGGGGAGCGGTCAAGGAGGTATTCGACATCTCCGGTTTCAACTCGATCTTCCAGATGGACAACTCGGTGGTTGCCGCAATTTCAGCCCTTTCCTGAACCGCCATGACATCCGACACCAAGCGATACGCGGCCAGGGTTGAGAATCTCACCGCGGCGAACGATTTCGTCGAGGAGTGCGCCGACCGTTCCGGTCTTGACGTCAAAAAGAAATTCGGTCTGCTGCTCGCCTTCGAGGAGGCGTTCGTCAATGTCTGCAGCTACGCCTACCCCGACGGCGCGGGGGAGGCGGAAGTGCGCTGCACGGGTAACGGCGATGCCTTCGTTCTGGAGATCGCGGACCGGGGGAGCCCATTCGATGTCCTCTCGCTCCCCGATCCGGACCTGACGCAGGACATCATGGAGCGTCAGATCGGCGGCCTGGGTATCCATTTCATCCGCACGATGTCGGACGGCGTCAGCTACCGCCGTGAAGACGGCCGCAACATCCTGCGGATGGAATTCAGGCTGTGAACAAAAGAGCGCCCACCGGATCCGGAGAAGCGCTCTTCCGGAGCCTGACGCCGAAACCGGACAGGCCATGGCACGCGGAACAGGCCGGATTCCGGCGGACGTCCGCGTTCGAGCCGTGACATAAAATGAGAACTGAAATCCACGAAGAGGGGGAACGCCTCATGACGACCTCGTGTACGGTTTCGACTTATCTGCTGCAGCGTCTGAAGGAACTCGGGATCAACCATCTTTTTGGCGTCCCGGGCGATTATGTCCTCGATTTCCTTGATCAGGTGGTAACCAGTTCCGTCGCCTGGATCGGCACCTGCAACGAGCTGAACGCCGGTTACGCCGCTGACGGTTATGCCCGCCTCAACGGCGTGGGCGCGGCGGTAGTAACGTACGGAGTCGGCGGGTTCAGCATTCTGAATGCCGTGGCAGGGGCTTTCGCCGAGAAGGTGCCGCTGGTGCTCATCAGTGGCGCGCCGCCGGCCATCAGGCGTGAAACCGGAGCGATGGTGCACCATCTGGTTGCCGACTATTACCGGCAGCTGGAGATTTTCAGAAGGGTCACCGTTGACGCGGCCATGCTGCTGGATAGGGAATCGGCCCCCCAGGAGATCGACCGGGTGCTGATGAACTGCGTCAGGCATCACCTGCCGGTATACCTTGAATTGCCGGCGGATCTGGCTCGCGCCGCATGCAGCCCGCCGGCGGCCCCCCTGCGGGGATTCCTTTGCGGCTCCGATCCGCAAACGCTGCAACGGTGCGTGACGGATATCGCCGCTCGCGTCAACGCGGCGGAAAAACCGGTAATCCTGGCAGGCATCGAGGTGGCGCGCCTCGGGCTGGGCCGGGATCTGCTGCGGCTGGTGGAGCACGCGGAACTGCCCTATGCCACCATGCTCAGCAGCAA
>CAZRPI010000036.1:12290-18747 GCA_964601865.1 uncultured Pelobacter sp.
TGCGCGGATTCATGGATGACCGGATGATCCTGCTGGCGGAACCGGGGGATTCATTCTGCGCCGCGCCCGAGTTTAATCTGCAGGAGCCGGAGAATTTCGTCGTCCAGGCATACTATGCCTCCATCGGCTTCTGCACTCCGGCGGCCCTGGGTGTTTTCATGGCCCGGCCCGGGAAACGCCCCGTGGTGCTGACCGGCGACGGCGCTTTCCAGATGACCGTCCAGGAGGTCTCCACTCTGCTGCGCCACAACTGTCCGGCGGTGATTCTGGTCATCAACAACGACGGCTACCTGGTGGAGCGGATGCTGCACGAAGACGGACCGTACAACGATATCCGGATGTGGCGTTATGCCGGGATTCCGGAGGTATTCGGCGCCGGAGACAGGGGGATCGGTCTGCGCGCGGGCACGGAGGGAGAGCTGCATCGGGCTCTGGTGACGGCGGAGAGGAATCCCGACAAACTGGTGCTGATCGAAATCCGTGTCCCCAGGCTGGATTGTTCCGAAGGGTTGCAGCGGCTGGGGGCTTCAATCCGCAAGGGAGATCAGTAATCCGGGCGGGCGGCGAACCAGGCCGGCATAAGGCGAAATGTTGAATACGAAAGGATCCAATTCGATGAGGAGAAATTTATTTTCAGCGCTTGCGGGCTTTCTGCTGATGTGTGGTGTCATGCTTCTGACGTCCTGTTCCGGCTCGTCTTCATCCGGAAACCTGCAAACCGTGACGATCGGCGTTCTGGCGCCCATGTCCGGCAGCCTGAAAACCATCGGCGAGGGGATGCAGGCGGCTCTCGAAGTTGCCCTCCCGCAGGTGAACAGACGCCTTGAGCTGGAGGGGAAGAATTTCAGGATCAAAACCCTGGTCAGGGATACAGCCTCGGATCCCCAGACCGCTCTGACCGCTCTGGCCACCCTCAAGGCGGCAGGGGTCACCATCGTCATCGGCCCGATCTCCAGCGCCGAATGTGAGGCCGTCCTTTCCTACGCCAACAACCATGAGATGATCCTGCTGAGTCCGGGCAGCACCGCTTCTTCACTGGCCATCGCCGGCGACAACCTGTACCGACTGATACCGGACGACAGCTGCCAGGGCGCGGCCACGGCGGCCCTGATGCTGAAGAAGAGATTCAGGGCCGTGGTGCCCATCTGGCGCGACGACGTCTGGGGCAACGGCCTGAAAAAGAACATCGCCGATGCGTTCCAGAGCGGCGGCGGAGCGGTCATGACGGGTGTGAGCTTCACCCCGGGAGCGACCGACTACACCACGGCGCTGGACACGGCCGCAAGCCAGGTTTCCCAAGCCCTGACCACCTACGGGCGCGGCAATGTGGCGGTGGTCATGCTCTCCTTCCCGGCTGAATCGGCGGCCCTGCTCAGCGGAGCGGCCAGCCGGCCGGACCTGGCAAAGGCGGGGTGGTTCGGCAGCGACGCATTGACCCTCTCGCCCGTGCTCACCGCATCGGCCACGGCCTCGGCATTCGCGGCCCAGACCAACCTGCTCTCCCCCATCTTCAGCCGCGAGGACGCGATTCTCCCGGTCAAGGGAATAGTGCTCAACGACCGCGTGCTCAGGGAGAGAATTTCCCTGAAACTCGGCCGAAACGCCGAGACCACCGCCTTCGGCGCCTGGGACGCGCTCTGGCTGGCAACGAGGGCATACGCGGACAGCACGGCCACGGACCTGACCTCGCTCAGAAGCGCGCTGGTCACCGCCGCCTTCAACAACGTGGGGCTGAGCGGCTCCCTGGTTTTCAACGACGCCGGCGACATGAAAAAGAGCAACTACGCCTTCTACGGCATCGCCTCCGGCGACGGTTCCCCCACCTGGAAACTGAAGGCGGCCTACCAGTACGAACTGCTGGCAACGCCCCAGGTAGTGGACGTCACCGAACCGACCCCGAAGGGTTTGAATCCACCAACAGCCAAGGTTAAGATCGGCGCCCTGCTGAGCCTCACCGGAGGCCAGGCCTATGCGGGCAAATCGGTCAGGGCCGGGCTCAAGGCAGCCCTTGCCGATGTCAACAATTACTTCAAATGGCACGGCTACCCGGTCCAGTTTTCACTGGAGATCATCAACACCGATACTGATCCGGCAAAGGCGCTGAAGGGTTTCAACACCCTTGCCGACCGGGGTGTCAGGTTCATAGTCGGCCCGCTGTCAAGCGCCGAATGCCAGAACGTCCTCGCCGCCGCCAACAGCCGCGGGGTGGTTCTCGTCACCCCTTCGGGCAACGCCATCCAACTGGCCATTGCCGACGACAACCTGATCCGCTTCGTGCCGAGCGCGACCAACGAGGCGGCGGCCCTGGCAACGCTGCTGCAGCACGAAGGCATAACTTCACTGGCAATCCTGGCGCGCAACGACATCTGGGGAGCTGACCTGGCGCAGCAGACGGCCACGGATTTCCAGGACTTGGGGGGAAAAGTGCTCGGCACCTTCACCTATCCCGCCAACGCCTCCAGCTACACCGATCAGCTGACGGCCCTTTCAAACGCGGTCAGCGGCTCGACCGCGGCCACCACCGCCGTGCTCGCGCTTTCATTCGACGAAATCACCGACATCTTTCTCAAGGCGGAAGCCCACCAGTCCCTGGCCAATGTGAAATGGTTCGGCGGCGACGGCACGGCCCAGAATGAGCGTATTGCCACCAATTCGTCAGCCGCGGCTTTCGCCGCCGGCCGCGGATTCACCTGTCCCATTGAGCATGTCTTCATCAGCCATTCTCCCCAGAAAAACTCCATCCCGAAGCTGGCCATCCGTGACGAAATCAGGGAAAGCTACGGCGGCACCCCCGCGCTGTACGCCTTCCCCGCCTGGGACTCACTCTGGATCATCGCCACAACGCTCATGGACACCGAATGGTCCGCGGACCCGGCGGTCCTGAGGAACGCCGTAATCAGCGGTTCGGACAGCTACATCGGCATGAGCAACTTCATGGGGCTGGACGCCAACGGCGACCGGAAGTACGGCGACTACGCCTTCTTCACCCTGACCCGGGGGACGAAGGAGTACACCTGGGACCACACCGCCACCTATCACTTCCATCCCGCGCTGTACCTGCCGCCCAGGATGACGTATCCATGACCCCAAATCACCCTTTTCAGGAGGAAGAAGTTCCTTTCCCCCTGGGGGGGAGGGTCAGAGGGAAGTGGAAATAGCCAACAGATCAGGCGATTGCGGCTTCTCCCCCCCCCCAGCCCCCTCCCGTCAAGGGACTTCGCTTTCAGCGACTTTTGCATGAGGCTCAACTGAAACCGCAAAAATGAACGCATTTTCTACCGGATCCGGAGGTAACAACGGATGAATGAACTGGAAAAGCTTCTCTCCGTCATCGAAGAAATTGCCGTCGGTAACTATTCCAACGACGTGATGGAGCTGACCCGGCCCGAGATAGGGGAGCCGGTGCGCGCCATAGCGGAGGCCATGGGGCTCATGATGGTGAAGGTGGAGGCCCGCGAATATCACCTGGAGATGCTGATCAGAGAGCTCGAAGAGCTGAACGGACGCATCCGCCGCAACGCCATCGGTACCGTATCCGCCATGGCCAGCGCCCTGGAGGCGCGGGATACCTACACGAAGGGTCATGCCGACCGCGTCGGCAGGATCGCCGCCATGATCGCCGTCGAGATGGGGCTCCCGGAAGAGGAGACCGAGCTGGTGCGGGTGGCGGGGCGCCTCCATGACATCGGCAAGATCGGCTTTTCCGACCGCCTGTTCCTTCCCCACGAGGGGAAAAACCCCGAAGACGTGATCAGGGAGATCACACGCCACCCGGCCACCGGCGCGGAAATCCTGAAGGAGCTTGACTTTCTCGGACCGGCCATCAGCTACATCCACTGTCACCATGAACGGCCGGACGGCCGTGGTTATCCGCGACGCCTGAAAGACGGCGACGTCCCCCTGGGCGCCAGAATCCTTGCGGTAGCCGATGCGTTCGACGCTATGACCACCAACCGCCCCTACCAGAAGGCAAGGACTCCCGAAGAGGCGCTCGCCATTATCGAAAGCGGCGCGGGCAGCCGCTGGGACGCCGCTTGCATCGCCGCTTTCAGGCGCATCCTGCCAAAAGTCACGGATGAATTCCTCTCAACTCCTCAATCGCCCTGAGTCATGGACCGTCCGGCCGTCAACGGGCGCCTTCCTGCAACAGGATTCCGGAGGGAGAAAAAACCGTCTTCGGAGCCCCGCCCGAAACACGGGATTCTGGGGGAAAAACGTGTCCACGGGCGGATGTCTGGTATCATTGTTACCAAGTACGGAAGTCCAGAGAACAGAATGGACTCTCAAGGAGGATAAGAACCATGACCGGACCTGATCCCGATTTCACCATTGCCAAGCTGGGAAAATGCGCCATTCCTTCACCCCTGAACGGAGTGCGGTTTATCAACGATGACGAACGCCTCCTCTACCATTCATACTCGTCCCATGTACGCGGCTATCTGGCGGACAAGAAAGAGCCGCCCTCCATGGAACTCGCCGGAGCGCGAAAAGACATCTTCTTCGATCCATCCAAGCTGAAATGCGGCATCGTCACCTGCGGCGGCATCTGTCCGGGCGTGAACGAGGTCATCAGGTCGCTGGTCATGAGCCTGTTTTTCCACTACGGCGTAAAGTGCGTCTTCGGCTTCCCCTACGGGTACGAGGGGCTCTCCCACAAGTATGGCCACACCCCTCTGGAACTGACTCCGGAGAGCGTGAACGCCATCCTCGGCATGGGCGGCACCATCCTCGGTTCCTCCCGCGGTCCCCAGGACGTGGGTGACATGGTGGATACGCTGGACAGGATGAACGTCGGAATCCTGTTCGCCATCGGTGGCGACGGCACCCTGCGCGGAGCGGAGGCCATGGCGGAGGAAATAGGGCGGCGGGGGCTCAAGATCGCGGTCATCGGAGTACCCAAGACCATCGACAACGACATCTCCTTCATCCAGAAATCCTTCGGCTTCGAGACGGCGGTGGCCGAAGCCAGCAGGGTCATCAACTCGGCCCATATCGAGGCCATCGGGGCCAAGAACGGCATCGGCCTGGTCAAGCTGATGGGGAGGAACGCCGGCTTCATCACCGCCTACTCCACCCTCTCGGACAGCAACGTGAACTTCTGCCTGATCCCCGAGTCCCCCTTCAGTCTGGAGGGATTTCTGGCCGCGCTGGAGGCAAGGCTCAGGAAGCGGAGACACGCAGTGATCGTGGTGGCCGAGGGCGCCGGGCAGCATCTGCTCGAACAGTCGGGTGAACGGGACGCCTCCGGCAACGTGCGTCTGGGGGACATCGGCGTATTTCTCAAGGAGAGGATCAACAGCCACTTCAGGGAGCTGGGAGTGGAAATCAACCTGAAGTACATCGATCCCAGCTACACCATCAGAAGCGTGCCGGCCCGGCCCCACGATTCCTCCTTCTGCCTGCTCCTGGGGCACAACGCGGTTCATGCCGGCATGACGGGACGCACCAACATGGTCGTCGGCTACTGGAACGGCGAATTCACCCACGTGCCCATCTCGCTGGCAGTTTCCCGCAAGAAGAGGATCGATCCGGAGGGATGGCTCTGGAGCAGCGTCCAGTCCTCAACCGGCCAGCCGCTTGATCTGGGGTAACAAAGGAAAGGAGATGAAAATGAAACACATTGATATCAAGAGTTTTCTGATCGGAGTGCTGGCCTGTTCCACGGCTTTCCTGCTCATCGGCGCCTCCCACGACTTCTTCAGCCAGGACCAGATCAACAGACTGAGAACCCTGGCCGATTACGTGGACGCCGACGGCAACCTGAACCTGGGCCGCAGGAAGATCATCATGCAGGGGTCCAGCATCTATGACGACAGTTCCGAGGGGGGCGGACTGATTCTCCGGGGAGGCGCCAACAGGGTCCATCTGCACGGTGACGCCTTCATCTACGATCAGCCCCGCTTCCAGCAGGAAACGGTTGACATCAACTCCAACCTCAACCTGGGGAGGAAGGCGATCATCATGCAGGGGTCGAAAATATATGACGACAGTTCCCAGGGAGGCGGCCTGATCCTGAGGGGGGGCGCCAACCGCGTCCACGTCCACGGGATGGCGCTTCTGTACGACAACCCCAGTTTCCAGTTCGACACCCTGAGCCTCACCACCAACCTGAACATGGGGCGCAACGCCATCATCATGCAGGGTTCCAGCATCCAGGACGACGGCTCCCAGGGCGGCGGGCTCCTGCTGCGGGGCGGCGCCAATCAGATACACTTCTTCGGCCGGCCGGTGCAGCACTAGGAAACGGGGCTATCCCACAAACAAAGGTGGAATGGACCTATTCTGTCACGGGTGTGTGGTAGCCTCCTCTTGCAGGAGGCTCCACCTATGAATATCAATGTCCGGAACCTCTCCTTGACGATTTTCCAAAGTCGCTCTATAGTTACGGTACATTATCTTACACATAATGAGGCTGCATATGATCAGAACCAACGTCATGCTCACTCCTCAACAGCAC
>CAZRPI010000036.1:18847-25377 GCA_964601865.1 uncultured Pelobacter sp.
CTCCGACGCCGCCAATGCCTGACATCATCCTCGACACAAACGTCCTCAGCAACTATTCCCTGGCCGGGCGGCTCGATCTCCTGAAAAGGCTCTATCCGACTTCCGCCTGTTGCGCCGGGGCAGTCATGACGGAGATTCTCCATGGTGTCCAATGCGGCCATGCCGGTCTCCGAGATATTTTCGAGTCGCTCGGGCAAAACTGGCCGCGGATCGAAGACCCCGCCAGTCCCTCCGAACAGCAATTTTTCGCACTGCTGTCCATATCCCTTGGCGCCGGCGAATCGGCCTGCATCGCTCTGGCCGCCCAACGGCGGTACATCTTTGCCTGCGATGACCGATTGGCCAGAAACGAGGCCATCCGACTGGGAGTTACACTTACCGGCACGGTGGGAATCCTCGTCAAGGCGGTCAGAGTTGGCGCCATCGAAATGAAGGAAGCCAACACTATCTTGGGAAGAATGATCAAAGCCGGATTCTATGCGCCAGTGAAAAGGATCGAGAAGGAGATGGTTAACCGATGACACAGCAGACACCCGACCGTAAAAGCATCACCGCCCGCATCCCTTTCACCGCCCCCTTTCTTCCCCTGGCCATGGAATTCGCCGACAAGGGGGCGCGGGGCTTCGGCTACGGCGACCGCGAAACCGCGGGCCTGGTACTGGCGGCCGAAGAGCTCTTCTCCTTCTACATGCGGCGGGCCGCCCCCGATTCCTGCGCCGAGGTCGAACTCGAGGACCAGGGGTACCGCCTGGCGTTCACCCTCTCCTTCCGCAGCGCCAACCCGGACATGCGCGCATTCAACCTCACCTGGCGCGTCAGCCATGACAGCGAGGAATCCCTGGAGATGCTGGGACCGATGATCGCGGGCCGCAGCGTCTCCGGCATGCGTCTCGATTTCGGCCCCAACGAACGGGTGATGATCCGCATGACCCGCGACCGGGACTACGGCCCGGCCCATCCCGTCCCCCTCCCCCCTGGAGACGCCGGCAGGGCCATGCGCCTGGCAACGCCTTCAACGGACGACCTGCGGCATTTCGCCGCCATGGTCGTTGCATCCGGCGCCGCGTTTGTCCCCGATTTCCTCGCCCGCCCCGGAATGGCGGCCGACATGTTCTCGGGAGCGCAGCTCAACGCGATCCTGGCCCTGAGCGGTGACTGGATCATGGGAGGCGTGCTCTGGCGCCCCCTGACGGAAACCTGCCTCGAACTGTACGGCCCCTATCTGTTCGGCGACGACCCGGGCGACTCCGTCCTGACCATGCTCCTGGACGAGGCCGTCGGACGGATCTCCAGATCCCGCTCGACGGGTCTCATCCGCCGTCAGGGGCCGCTTGCGGGACACGAGCGTTTCTTCGATTACCTGGGTGAACTGGAGATGGCCGGGATCACCGGAGAGGCGTCCAACCGCGTCTACTACTACCGCCAGCTCAGGGAGGAGGGCGGCGGCGTGGTCTACTGCGCCGAGCCTCTGTCAAGCTTTCTGCGCGACCAGTACGACCGCCTCTGCCTTCCCAGGCAGGTACGCGAGTCGGGAGGGAGCGGACGTCCGCGCGACGCCTCCGTGCTGGCGGTGGAGCTGGACTGTTCCCTCTCCCTGGCAATAATCCGCCCCCTCTGCGCGGGAAGGGACATGGCGGAAAACCTGGCCGGCCATCTGGATCTGCTGCGAAACGAGGGGATCGGCAACTTCATCGTGGAGATCAACACGGGCAGAAGCGAGGATACCGCCTTCGCGGCCGCGCTGGAGAAAACCGGCTTCGTGTCGCGCCTGCTGATTCCCGACGCCGGACACGGCGATCTCGTGATCTACGATCATTCGGGCCGGAACTGACCGCCATGAACCTTGATGCGCTGATTCCCGACTACGTCTGTAATTTCCAGGCCTACACCCCGAGCAGGCCGGACCACCTGCTGATGCGGGAGTACGGCGCTCCCCTGCTCCACCGCCTCAACAACAACGAAAACCCCCTCGGTCCCCCTCCGGCGGCCGCGGCCGTCATCTCCTCCTTCCCGCCGGATCTGGCGGCCATCTACCCCAGCGGCGACTCCTTCGACCTGCGCCAGGCGCTGGGGAACCGCCTGAAGGTATCACCCGACCGCATCCTGGTGGGGAACGGTTCCTGCGAGGTGATCTCCTCCGTCATCAAGGCTTTCTGTCAGCCGGGGGACAACATCATAACCGCGGACAGGACCTTCGCCGTCTACGAATGGGTGGCCGAGTTCTCCGGCATCGAGGCCCGCCTGGTCCCGCTGCGGGACTACGCCTTCGACCCCCAGGGAATGCTGGACCGGATCGACGGCCATACCAGGATTATCTTTGTCTGCAACCCCAACAACCCGACGGGCAGCTACTGGAAACAGGGGGAGCTGGTGGATTTCCTGGAACGGGCCGGTGAGGACAGGATCGTGGTGGTGGACGAGGCCTACGTGGAGTACGTGGAAGATCCGGATTTCCCGGATACCATCGGGCTCATGGAACGCTTGCCGAATCTGGTCGTCTTCCGCACCTTCTCCAAGATGTACGCCCTGGCCGGCCTGAGGGCCGGCTACCTGGTGGGCACGGACGAGGTGGTGGACGTGGTGCGGCGCACCAGCATCGCCTATTCCGTCAATGTCCAGGCCCAGCGGGCGGCCCTGGCGGCACTGTCCGACGACCGGCGCCACATCGCCGCCACCCGTAAGATGACGCGGAAGGGAAAGAGCTATCTGCGCGGCGTGTGCGGCGAACTGGAGCTGGAAACCGTGGGGGGTGAGGGGAACTACCTCATGATAAGGGTCCCGATCAACGACATGCTCATGTACCGCCGTCTGATGAAACGGGGAATGATGGTCCGCACCATGACCGGTTTCCGGTTTCCCGGCTGGATACGGGTAACCGTGAAGGAAATGCCGGTCATGGAACAGTTCGCGGCGGCGCTGGGGGCCGAGATAGCGACGATCCGGGCAAAGGGGAGAACATAGTGACTTCTGGCGAACGGCAGATGGAAATCGGCAGGTCCGAGATCCGCGGCGACGCCCAGGCAAAGGCGGCCGGACGGGAGCCCTTCGCCGTTGACCTGTACCCGGAAAACCCGGTCTGGGCGGGGGCCGTACGGGCCGGCGTTCCCCACGCCAGGCTACTCTCCGTCGATGTCTCGCCGGCCCTGGCCATACCCGGCGTGATCAGGGTGCTGACGGCGAAAGACGTGCCCGGTCCCAACCGTCACGGCATCATCCACCGGGATACGCCGGTGCTGGCCGACGACAGGATACTCCATGCCGGAGACGCCGTGGCCCTGGTGCTGGCCGAGTCGCGGGAGGCGCTCAGAATGGCGATTTCCCTGGTGCGGATCGAAACAGAGCCGCTGGAGGGGCTCTTCGACCCCGAGACGGCCATGGCCGAAGGCGCGCCGCAACTGCACGAAAGCCATCCCGGCAACATCCTGATGGCGGCCGAGATCCGCAAGGGAGACGCAGCGGAGGCCATGGCCGGGTGCGACGCAATCGTGGAGGGAGAGTTTTCCACTCCCATGCAGGCCCACGGCTTCCTGGAAACGGAAAACGGCGTGGCGCGCATGGCAGAGGACGGAATCATACACATGACCGTCTCCACCCAGTCCCCCTTCCGCGACCGGTTCGAGATCGGCTACGCCCTGGGCATCACCTACGACAGAATCCGCATCGCCGCGCCCAGTCTGGGCGGCGGCTTCGGCGGCAAGGACGGCGCTACGGTGCAGTGTCTCCTGGCGCTTGCGGCGATGCATTCCGACTCCCGGCCGGTGAAGATGGTATGGGAGCGCGAAGAGAGCATGACGGCCGGATACAAGCGCCACGCCTGCCGCATGCGGTACCGCCTGGGCGCAAGAGCCGACGGGACCCTGGCCGCCCTGCAGTGCCGGCTGCTGTACGACACCGGCGCCTACGCCCACCTGGGGGGAGAGGTGATGGAGCTGGGCATGGAGCACGCCGGCGGCCCCTATCGCATATCAAATGTTCTGATCGAGGGGCAAAGCGTGTTCACCAACAACCCGGTTGCCGGCGCCATGAGGGCCTTCGGCGTCTGCCAGGTCGCCTTCGCCATCGAATCCATGATGGACCTGCTGGCGGAGAGGCTCGGCATGGACCCGCTGGAACTGCGTCTGGCCAACGCACTGCAGGACGGCGACACCAACTGCGCCGGGGTACGGCTCACCACCTCCACCGGCATCGTCCCCTGCCTTGAGGCGCTGCGGCATCACCCCCTGTGGCTCGAACGCAGGCAGTGGCAGAGCCAGGCCCCTCCCGGCGCCAGGCGCGGCGTCGGCCTGGCGTCCGTGTTCAACGCCGGCGGTTACGGCGGCAAGGTGCGTGATTCCTCCATTGCCAAGGTGGAGCTGACCCCTGAGGGAGAAATCCTCGTTTACAACAGCGTCTCCGACATGGGGCAGGGAAACTCAAGCGCCTTTCTGCAGATCGCCGGTCACATCCTGGGACAGGACGCCTCGCGACTCCGCCTTTATCAACCGGACACGGCGATCGCCTATCCATCCGGTTCGTCTTCAGCCGGACGCACCACCTACACCTTCGGCAATGCCCTGATCAGGGCATGTGAAGTGATGAAATCCCGCCTCATCAACAGGGCCGGGCTGCTCCTCTTCCTGGACAGCGACCGTGACCTGCGCCTCGAGCCCGGCAGGGTCCTGCATCCGCCCAGCGGACGGGAAGCAACGTTCAAGCAGCTGGCTTCTTTCATGCCCTGGGAGGACCGCATCTGCATCGGGCATTTCGTCGCGCCGGTCTGCGAAGAGGTTCCGGACACATCCAGGGGATTTTTCGTCGGTTTTCCCCATGTGGTCTTCGCCTACAGCGCCCATCTGGCCCGCATCCAGACCGACCTGGCAACCGGTGAGATCCGGGTTGCCAACTACCTGGCAATCACGGACGGCGGAGCGGTCATCAATCCCTGCCTGTTCGACCAGCAGATCCAGGGCGGCGTGGCCCAGGGACTGGGGTATGCCCTGATGGAGGATCTGGTGACCCGTGAAGGGAAGGTACTGGCCGGAGACTTCAGCACCTATCTGATGCCGGGAACTCTGGATCTGCCGGAGATCGTCTCCCTCCCCTGTCCCGGTAATGAGGCCACCGGCCCCTTCGGCCTGAAGGGGGTGGGTGAAGTGGCCATGAACGGACCGTTGCCGGCGGTGGCCAACGCGGTAGCCGATGCCTGCGGCGTCCGGCTCTGTCATGGACCGTTGACCCCGGAGCGGGTTCTGACGGCAATGGAGGGAAAAAATGAAACTGGCCTTTGAACTGAACGGAAACAGGATCCTACGTGATACGCCGGAGGATCGTCGGGTGATCGATCTGTTACGGGAAGATCTGGGACTGACCGGAACCAAGGAGGGGTGCGGCACGGGCGAATGCGGCGCCTGCACCATCCTGGTGGACGGTGAGAGCCGGCTGGCCTGCCTGATGGTGGCAGCCCAACTGGAGGGGACGAGCGTCACGACCGTGGAGGGGCTGGAGCAGATACCGGAGGGAAGAGCGATCCAGCGGGCCTTCGCCGAGGAAGGGGCAATCCAGTGCGGTTTCTGCACCCCCGGCATGGAACTGGCGGCCCTGGCCCTGCTGCGGCGCAACCCCGCTCCATCGCGGGAGGCCATCAGGGAGGGGCTGTCGGGAAACCTCTGCCGCTGCACCGGCTACGTGAAGATCATCGACGCGGTGACACGGGCCGCCAAAGATATTTCAGATTGCGGGAAGGAAGCATGAGACCATTCCTGAAACCGTCATGTCTGGAGGAACTCTTTGAGCTCCGGGAACGTCACCCGGAAGCGATGGTCATTGCCGGGGGCACCGACCTGCTGGTCCGGCTGCGGGGAGAAGGCACTCCCGACAACCGCCCCTTCCTGTCGCTGAAAAGAATTGCCGAGGTTCACGGGATTCTCGAAGATGACGCATCCCTCTGCATCGGCGCCGCGGAGACCATGAGCCGCATCATGACCGATCCCCGGGTCATGGCGCACGCGCCGCTGCTGGTCCGGGCGGTCGGCCATATCGGCGGCCCGGCCATCAGGAACATGGCGACCATCGGCGGCAACATCGCTACCGCATCTCCCGCCGGGGACTCGCTGCCCCCCCTCCATCTGCTGGGAGCGGAAATCGAGACCGCATCGTCCAGTGGAACGCGTTCCCTGCCCATCGGCGAGTTCATCACCGGTCCCGGCGGAACCGTCCTTCTCCCCGGCGAAATCATCCGGGGGATCAGGCTCCCGAAATCACCGCCATTCACCACCATCTGTTTCGAAAAGGTCGGGCGCCGCAGATCCCTCGCCATCGCCGTTGCCAGCTTCGGGGGAATGGTGAGGCTTGCGGCGGATGGAACGGTGGCCGAGGCCCGCCTTGCCTGGGGGAGCGTCGGGCCGACGGTGGCGAGAGTTCCGGAAGCGGAACGGGCTCTGGTCGGTTCCCCTCTCACCGCGGAGCGCCTTGAATCCGCCGCGGCCATCGTCCGGGAGTCGGTTACCCCCATGGACGATATCCGGGCGAGCGCCCGGTACCGCCGCAAAGTG
>CAZRPI010000036.1:25477-26612 GCA_964601865.1 uncultured Pelobacter sp.
CTTTCCGGCCCGGACGCTTTGACCGGTTCCCGGCCTGACCAGGTGGAATGAGCTCATTATGCCACTTTTACCTCCCTCGAACGGAATCCGCCGCATCCTGGCGTCTAGCATGGCGATTTGCCTGGGCACGGTTCTGCTCGTCTGGACTCTCTGGCCCTGGCTGCCGACGGGGAAAGGCGACCGTCCGCGGACCATCGTCCTGTACGGTTTCAGCATCCTGGAGCCGACCATAACCAAAACCGTATTTCCCGCCTTCAGGAAAAAATGGAAGGCAAAAACCGGACAGGATGT
Organism: uncultured Pelobacter sp.; assembly: GCA_964601865.1. Taxonomy (GTDB): domain Bacteria; phylum Desulfobacterota; class Desulfuromonadia; order Geobacterales; family Pseudopelobacteraceae; genus Pseudopelobacter. The sequence continues at coordinate 25,769 of CAZRPI010000036.1, forward strand.
GGAACTGATCAGTTCCTTCGCCGGTTCCGGAACGGTGACGAACCAGCTGATCATGGGGGTGCCGGCGGAAGTCGCCATCTTCTCCACCGGACTGGACGCCCAGCGGCTCTGCAAGGCGGGAGTCGTGAAGGGAGAGACGTGGAAACGCCTCCCCCACGGCGGGGTCATCAACCGGACCCCGTTCGTGATCGTGGTGCGCAAGGGCAACCCCAAGGGGATTCATGATTTTTCCGACCTCGCCAGGCCGGGAGTCCGGATCATCCATCCCGACCCCCTCACCTCGGGCGCCGCCAACTGGTCCATCCTCGCGGAATACGGCGCGGCAATGACCAGGCCCGGGGCAACCCCCGCGGATGGCCGCGCGCTGCTCCTCGGCATCTGGCGCAACGTCGTTTCCCTGGCGGGGAGCGGCAGGGCGGCCAGAACCCAGTTCGACAGCGGCTTTGGCGACGCGCTGATCACCTATGAACAGGACGGTCTGTCCCAGGGTTCCAGGAAGGGACCCGCCAACGAAATCATCTATCCCCGCTCCACCATCATGAGCGAGCATACCCTGGTGGTCATCGACCGGAACATCTCCGGCGAGCAGCGGGAGCTTGTCCGGGCGTTCACGGATTTCATCTGGAGCGGGGAAGGTCAGCGGCTCTTCGTCAAGAGCGGCTTCCGGAGCATGGATGAAACCCTGAACAGGGCCAACCCCGGTTTCGGGCAGATCCGGTATCCGTTCCTGGTCGCCGATTTCGGCGGCTGGAACGAGGCCAAACGGGCGATCATCGACAGGGTCTGGAAGAACGACGTACTGAAGGAGATTCACCGATGAGTTCTGAAGCGACATACGGAAGAA
>CAZRPI010000037.1:0-26592 GCA_964601865.1 uncultured Pelobacter sp.
GACGATGGGAGGGAACGCCAGAAAAACCGTTGAGATTGCGACTGGTTTTGATGTGTTGGGGTGGAGGTGCTGAGACCGAAAAGGCGGAGAGCCAAAGTGCACCGAACGAATAAAGGGGTTACGTTTGTAACCCCTTGATTTTGGCGGGCGGTATGCGACTCGAACGCACGACCCCAGGCTTCGGAGGCCTGTACTCTATCCAACTGAGCTAACCGCCCGTGCGGATAAATCCGGGAAGAATCATTCAGTAGACGCTAAGATGTACACTAATTGTGCCGCCAACTCAAGACAAAAATCCATCAGAACAATGCTTGCGCTCGTTTGGAGGTTTACGGCATGGGGCCGTCTCGATTTTGCCCGGTCAGAAAAGATGATTGCATTGCGTTATTTATTGACAGTACTCCTATTATCGGCATAATGATTAAAATCAGGAACTCGACGCCTTTCGGACTGTTTCAGCTCTGGATAGTTCGGCCCGGGCGTTTATGCTGACAATCACCATGGCGGGGTTCACTTCTCAGATGCGGCCTGTGACTTCGGCGCCGTTCAGTCGCCGCGCAATCCGTTGAAACCTGCCGCGAGGTTATTTGCCGTCATGTATGACGTCGAGAACACTATCACTTTCCTTCTTGCCAAGGCTTTCCAGCGGGGCTGGGCAATGCTGCGGGAGGAGATTGCGGAGTACGATCTGACCCCGCCACAGTTCTGTCTGCTGGCTTTTCTCTGGCAGCAGGACGGCCTGACGCAGGTGGAGCTTTCCGAAAAGGCGCAGATAGACAGGAGCACGGTTGGGGAAATGCTGGACCGACTCGAAAAATCCTTACTTGTGGAACGGAGACCCCATCCGCATGACCGGAGGGCCTACAAGATCCACCTGACCGGACAGGGAAGGGGCCTGGAGGCGCCACTGACGGAATGCGCGAAACGGGTCCGGGAGAAATTGACGTCCGGTCTGAACGAACATGACATTTCCGAGCTTATCCGGATGCTTAAGATCCTGCGGGCGGAGAGGGGAAACGGTGGCAATTCCTGACTGTCCGACAGATTATGGAGTACGCTTTTCCGCCGCGCCATATTCACGTGATGCGGGTGGAGAAAGAGCCCTGCCGCGATGCGGTTGCGGGGAGGAGGATCAGTGGTAATCCGCGTGGTGGGACTTACCGGTGGAATCGCAACCGGAAAGAGCAGTGTGGCCCGCTTCCTGGCGGAAAGGGGCGCCGTGATTATCGACGCCGACGAACTGGCGCGGATCGCGGTTGAACCCGGGAGTCCGGCCCTTGCCAGGATCGTCGCTCAGTTCGGGGCTGACGTGCTCCTGCCGGATGGCAGCCTTGACCGCAGACGGATGCGGTCGGTCGTGTTCGGGAACGACGAAAGGCGGCGTCAGTTGGAGGAGATACTTCATCCCGAGATCAGGCGGCTGGCGGGGGAACGGATCGCCGCGGCATCCGCGGCCGGCCGGAAGGTGGTGTTCTACATGGCGCCGCTGCTGATCGAGGCGGGGGTGACCGACCAGGTTGACGAGATATGGGTGGTCACCGTGAAGCCCGAGGTCCAGATTCTCCGCCTGATGGCCAGGGACGGCATCTCCAGGGAAGAGGCCCGGAGGATCATTGACAGCCAGATGCCGCTCGCGGAAAAGGAACGGTACGGTAGCGTCGTCATCGACAACAGCGGCGATCTTGAGCAGACCCTGGAGCTGCTCGCCGCCATCTGGGACAGGGAGATGGGTGAAAAGAATGAGCGGTAAGAGTCACATTATCAGGCGGCCGCCCCGTCCCGAGAAGAAACCGGACGTGACGATGAACTGTTTTGCCACGGCGCCGCGCGGCGCCGAGGAACTGGTGGCCGGGGAGCTCCAATTCCTCGGGATCGGGGATGCCTCCGCCGCGCGCGGCGGCGTGTCGTTCACCGCCGACCGGGCCGGCCTGTACCGCGCCAACCTCTGGCTGCGCTGCGCCAGCCGGGTGCTGGTCAAGCTGGTCTCCTTTCCCTGCTCTTCTCCGGAAGAACTGTACGAAGGCGTGCATGCCCTGTCATGGCATGAAGTTATCACACCCGAAATGACCCTGGCGGTGGACTGCTCGCTGCGCGATTCCGCGCTGACCCACTCCCGTTTCGTTTCCCTCAAGACCAAGGACGCCGTGGTGGACCGCATCCGGGAGGAACGGGGGAGCCGTCCCAGCGTGGATACGGCCTCGCCGGATGTGCGCATCAATGTCCATCTGGCCGGGAATGTCTGCACCATCAGCCTGGACAGCTCGGGGGAGCCGCTGGACCGGCGCGGTTACCGGCTGGAGCGCAACGAGGCGCCCCTGCGTGAGACCCTGGCCGCGGCGGTGATCGCCCTGACCGGCTGGGACGGGACCGCGCGGCTGGCCGATCCCATGTGCGGCTCCGGCACCATTCCCATCGAGGCCGCGCTTCTCGCGGCCCGGATCCCGCCGGGCAGGAACCGGTCGTTCGGGTTCCAGCGCTGGCTGGACTACGATTCGCGTCTGTGGAAAGGGATAGCTGCCGAGGCTGAAAGCGGCGTCAGGCCGTTGGCCCTGGGGTTGATCACGGGCTGCGATACTGACGCCGGGGCCCTTGCAGTTGCCAGGCGCAATGCCGTCGCGGCGGGCTTTGAGGGGACTCTCCACTTTTTTCACAATTCCCTGGAGGAGTTCCGGCCCGAGGGGGAGGGGGGGGTGATCATCGTCAATCCTCCCTACGGCAGGCGCATGGGTGAGGAGGAGGAGCTGAAGGGGCTCTACCGCCGGATCGGCGACATCTTCAAGCAGCGCTGCAGGGGGTGGACCGGGTACGTGCTGACCGGCAACCTGGAGCTGGCAAAATTCATCGGTTTGAAGGCGTCCCGCCGCTTCGTGCTGTTCAACGGGCCGGTGGAGTGCCGTCTGCTGAAGTACGAACTTTACTGATCTCAGGCTGGAATGCCTATTTTACCAGGAGGTTACATCATGCAACAGTATGACCGGCTGTACATCAATGGCGAGTGGTCGGCGTCGAGCGATCCCGGATTCATCGAGGTGATCGGTTCCGTAAGCGAAGAGGTGATCGGACGGGTTCCCAGCGGGACGCGCACCGATGTGGACAGGGCGGTTGCCGCGGCCAGGGCCGCATTCGAGCCGTGGGCCGCCCTGAGCGCCGCCGAGCGCGCCGAATACCTGAATAAGCTGTCCGCCGGGCTCGCCGGCCGCGCCGAGGAAATCGCGCGCACCATTACGGCGGAGGTCGGCATGCCTCTGACCCTCTCCCGGCTGATTCAGGCGGGTGCGCCGACCGGTGTCATGCAGATCTACGCCGGGATGATCCTCGACTATCCCATGGAGGAGCGCATCGGCACCTCCCTCGTGGTACGGGAGCCGATCGGCGTGGTGGCCTGCGTCACCCCCTGGAACTATCCGCTGCACCAGATCGTGGCCAAGATCGCCCCGGCCCTGGCCGCCGGATGCACCGTCGTGGTCAAGCCCACGTCGGAAGCGCCGCTCTCCTCCTTTATCCTGGCCGAGATCGTGGACGACGCCGGTCTCCCCCCCGGGGTCTTCAACCTGGTCAGCGGCAGGGGGCGTGACATCGGCGAGGCCCTGGCAAGCCACCCTGAGGTGGACATGGTTTCCTTCACCGGTTCCACGTCGGTGGGGAGGCGCCTCTCGGCCCTGGCTTCGGAGACGATCAAGAAGGTTTCCCTGGAACTGGGGGGCAAATCCGCCTCGGTTATCCTGGATGACGCCGACCTGCTGGCAGCTGTCAAGGGTACCATGACGGCATGCATGATCAATTCCGGCCAGACCTGCATCGCGCATACCAGAATGCTGGTGCCGGAATCCCTCTACGAAAAGGTCGCCGAACTGGCGGTCAGCGTCGCCAGAGCCTTTGCTCCCGGCGATCCCTTCGTCGAGGCGACAAGGCTGGGACCGCTGGTTTCCGCGAAACAGCGGGAAACGGTCCGGAAGTACATCGCCACCGGTATTGAAGAGGGGGCCGAGCTGCTGACCGGCGGAGCGGAAAAGCCCGAGGGACTGGAGAAGGGGTTCTACGTTGCCCCCACCGTTTTCGGTCGGGTCACGCCAGCCATGACCATTGCCAGGGAAGAGATCTTCGGGCCGGTGCTCTCCATCATCACCTACCGTGATGAAGACGAGGCGGTGCGCATTGCCAACGACACCATCTACGGCCTCTCCGGAGGGGTCTGGTCGGCGGACGAGGCGCGCGCAATCCGCGTCGCGCGGCGCATGCGGACCGGCCAGGTCGATGTTAACGGCGCTCCCTTCAACATATTTGCGCCGTTCGGCGGCTACAAACAGTCCGGTAACGGGCGCGAACTGGGCAGGTACGGCCTGGAGGAATTCCTGGAGATCAAGTCGATCCAGCTCAAGGAGTAGGGGAGATCCGCGTTCATACGTATCTGAAGCCGATAACAGACTGATATTCCGTTCGTGGTGAGCCTGTCGAACCATGAACGGAATACTGTTTGCGTGAGGCTCAATCTGTGAGCGCACAGAGTGGGGCGGAAGAACCGGTAGATTTCTCTAAAAACAAGAAGTTCTCCGTGTGCTCAGTGGTGTGATTTTGACAGTAGCATGATTTCATCGAGGAGAGACGGATGGATCTGAGTACGACATACCTGGGACTGACCCTTGACAGCCCTTTTGTTCTCGCTTCGGCGCCTCCCACGGCCAACGGGGAGATGATTCGACGCGCCTTCCGGGCGGGATGGGCGGGCGCGGTAGTCAAGACGCTGGTCCGCGCACCGGTGAAGAACCTCCAGAACCGTTTTTCCGTCTCCCGTTTCCGGGACGGGATAATGGGATTTGAGAATCTGGAGCTGTTGAGTGAACTGCCACCCGACGAATGGTTCGGGATCATGGCCGGAGTGAAGGCCGAATTTCCCCACAAGGCCGTTATCGCCAGCATCATGGGGGACGCCCGCTCCCCGGATGAGTGGCTTTCCCTGGCCAGGGGATGTCAGGATGCCGGGGCGGATCTCCTCGAACTTAACTTTTCCTGCCCCCACGGTTGTCCGGAAGAGGGTAGGGGGGCAGCCATCGGTCAGAATGCCGATTACTCCGCCCTGATTACCGGGTGGCTGAAACGGCGCCCCGACATCCGCATTCCGGTGATCCCCAAACTCACCGCCGCGGTGGCGGATATACGGTCGATCGGCAGGGCCGTCGCCGGAGCCGGCGCCGACGGGATCTGCGCCATCAACACCATCCCCTCGCTATTCGGCATCGACCTGAAAACGCTTCGCCCCCTTCCCGATATCGGGGGCGCGACCTCGTACGGCGGCTATTCCGGTCCGGGCATTAAACCCATTGCCCTGCGGGCGGTGAGTGAGCTGTGCCTTGATCCGGGGCTGCCGGTGATGGCTTGCGGCGGTATTTCCAGCGGTTATGACGCGGCGGAATTTCTTCTGCTGGGGGCGCCTGTCGTGCAGGTGTGCACTGAGGTGATGCTCAGGGGATTAGGTGTGATCAGGAGAATGAAACGGGAGCTTGCCGAGTTCATGGGCTGGCACGGTTTTGCGGCTCCGGCTGATTTTGTGGGTGCCTGTCGCGACAGGGTGGTTCCGTTTTCGTCCCTGAACAGGGACATCAGGGTTGCGCCGCGCATCAACGCCGGACGCTGCGTCCGCTGCGGCGCCTGTGTCGTCTCCTGCCGTGACGGCGGTTATCAGGCCCTGGCGTTCGGCGAAAACGGCGTAGATGTCGACCCGTCCAGGTGCTCCGGTTGCTCCCTCTGTGCCCATGTCTGCCCGGAAGGTGCCCTCAGGGTGGAAACGATTTGAGGCTGCTCCCCTGCGACATTTGCCAAACCGCGGTCAGTCCGAATCCAATACTTCTCTCACTTTCCTGGAGAGCGTCTTGGGGGAGAGGGGCTTCCGGATCAGGTGGCAGCGTCCCCGTTCCACTCCCTGCGTAACAAGGGTCGCATCCGTGTGGCCGGACATGAACAGTACCCGTATCCCGGGGTTTTTGCCGAGGATCATGTCCGCCAGTTCCCTCCCCCCGATACCGTGCATGACCACGTCCGTGAGCAGAAGGTCCATGCCCGCTCCGTTTTGCCCGGTCAGTTCCAGCGCCTCCTCACCGGAGCGGGCGGTCATGATGCCATATCCCAGAGGCCTCAGGGTCGATGATATGAGCGACAGAATTGACTCGTCGTCTTCGACGACCAGGACCGTTTCCGTTCCCCTGACGGGCGCATCCGTCTCGGCCCTGGCCAGGCCTTCCTTTTCCGCTTCGCAGACCGGAAAATAGATCCGGAATACGGTGCCCTCGTTCGGGTTGCTGCTGACCTCGATGTGTCCGGCGAGGCGGCTGACGATGCCGTAGACCGTGGAGAGGCCGAGTCCGGTCCCTTCACCCGCCTTCTTGGTCGTGTAGAACGGCTCGAAGATCCTGGCCTGCACCTCGGGGCTCATGCCCACGCCGGTATCGCTTACGCTCAGCATCAAGTACCGGCCTGGGGCCACGTCGAGCCGGCTGGAGGCGTAGGAGTCGTCGAGGGAAACGTCCGCCACCCGGATGCCGATGGTCCCCCCCTGCGGCATGGCGTCCCTGGCATTGACGGCGAGATTCATGACTATCTGCTCCACCTGACCGGGGTCGGCCAGAACGGGGTTGACTGACCCCTCAGTGTCCAGGCTGAGATCAACATCCTCTCCGATCACGCGCCCCAGCATCTTTGCCATATCCTCCACGATATCGCGGATGCTGACAACCTGAAGTTCAACGTTGTTCTTGCGGCTGAAGATGAGCAGCTGCCGGACGAGTGCGGCGGCCTTCATCCCGGACTCGTTCACGATCCTGAGGTAATCGGAAACGGAGTGCTTCTGGCCGATGCGCGCGAGCGCCATTTCGCTGAAGCCGATGATGGCGGTAAGTATGTTGTTGAAGTCATGGGCGACGCCTCCGGCCAGACGCCCCATGGATTCCATCTTCTGGGCCTGGAGAAACTGACGCCTCAGCTGTTCCTTCTCCTGCTCCGTTTTCCGCGCCGATGTGACGTCGCGGATCACGTGAACGGCCCCGTCCGGCCACGCACCCCGGCCGGAACGATGCATCGTCTTGACCTCGAAGGAGCTCCCGGTGCAGGGATCCCGGATTTCCTCCGTTGACGGCGAAACAGTCCCGCCTTTAGCCTGTCCCCGTTCAGACGCAACGTCCAGCAGTTCGAGCAGTCTGGGCGCCTCCATTCTTGCCGCCGCCTCGTTCATCCTGCTGACGCAGCCACTTCCATCGACCAGGACGATGCCGTCGTCAATGGTGTTGAAGGAGTCCTCCCATTCCCGCTCGGCGGCCCGGAGCCTGATGCCGGCCTGTTCGAGCCTGATCAGGTAGGCAAGGACGAACATGAACGACAGCAGGGCGGTGAAGAGAATGGGGCTGAACCAGAAGCGGTACAGGGCCATGGCCCCGTAGGAGAGGGCCAGGCCGGCGACCATGCCGCCTGACCAGAGAATCAGGAGCCGGCTCTCCCCGGACCTGAAAAAAAGGAGGAATCCGGCAAGGGCCGCAACGAGGGAAATGACCGTGGCGGCGTTTTCGGACGCCTCGCCGACGGGGTTGTTGTTGATGAGGTTGTTCAGGATGTTGGCGTGGGTCTCTACCCCGCTCATCCCTCTCCGGAACTGGGAGAACGGGGTCGAGACCCCCTTTTCCAGTCCGTCGGCGGTGACTCCCGCCAGCACAATCCTGCCCGCGAAAAAAGTTGCGGGGTATCGTCCCTCGACGATGTCGACCATCGAGACGTGGGGAAAGGTTCCGGGAGGACCGAGATAGTTGATCCTCATTCCGTCCAGCTGGAATATGTCCTGATGTCTGGAGCCGCTCCCGGCGGCTGGAGTTGCATGCCGGAACGGTTTGCCTCCGGCCGTCTCCCCAACTACGGATGAGAAGGACGGGAAGAGGCGTCCATCGCGGTACAGCGTATGAAACACCCTCCTGACGGTTCCGTCGATATCCTGTTCCAGGTGGACATGGCCGGCGGGAACGGCAGGTGGCCCGCCGGGCCGGAGCGTCGGATCAGGCAGGGGACGTTCGATTGACAGGGGAAGAACCACCCTCCCGTGTCTCTTGATGGCTTCCGTCAGAACGGGATCGTCGGATGCCGGTTCGGCCATGAGAACGTCCAGGCCCACAACCCGCGCCGCGCCGAGGACATCCAGCAGCCGGGCGTAGTGACTCCGTTCCAGGGGCCAGCGCCCCAGGCCGTTCAGGGTCCGTTCGTCAATGGCGGCGATCAGGATCCGCCTGTCCGGTTCCTCCATCCCCCGCAGACGGAAGAAGAGATCGTAGCAGTAGTTGTCCATCCCCTCGAAAACACCGAGATATTTAGCGGACAGGATAACCGAGCAACCGATAGTCACCAGCAGCAGGTATCTGAACAGGTGGGTCCTGATGGGGGTCACGCCTCAACCTCATGACAATGCATTACGCGTCTGATGTATTCCGATTCAACCGGGTTTCACGCGAAGCCGTTACAGCGCCAGGAGCAGCACGATTCCGGCCACTCCCAGAAGTCCCCCCGCCGTGTAGTAGGGCCACCAGCTTCTGATCTCGAAGGTCTGGGGCGGAGAAAAGCGCCCCTCGTATCCCTCCGGATCGATGCTGCTGATGCGGACATGGTACACCCCTCCCTTTTCGGGCCGCTCCAGGCTGATCTCGGGTTGCGCCACTTTCAGGTCGGCCAGCGGCCGGTCAAAGGATGCGTCAGCCGCAAGCTGAACGTGGTAGGTGTAGCCCTTTCCCCGGTCCTGCCAGCGGATCCGGATCTGTTTCCCGTCCAGCTCCGGTTTTTCCGGCTCGGGCGATGGCGGGGGAGGGAGGAGGGTAAAGCCGATGGTGTCCGACCAGAGTCCGGTGAAGCCGTCATCCGCCACGGAACGGATGCGGAAGAATTTGCTGCCCGGTTCGGAGAACGGCTGCTCGTGGGATGTGCCGCTCACGTCCAGGGGCCCGGCCCCGGTCCCGCCGAAACGGCTGTCGGTTCCGACCTGCAGTTGATAGGAAGCGGCATCCCTGACCCTGAGCCAGCGGAAGGTTACGGAGTTCCCCTTCAGCGCGGCGCCGTTGACCGGTTCCTGCAGGAAGGGGGGTTGCGGGTTGTTCCTGACAACGATGCTGTCCGGAGCGCTGAATGCCCCCTCCAGTCCGACTCCGTCGATGCTTGAGGCCCGGTAGAAATAGGCGCCGTCATCCAGACCGGAAACCGTCGCGCCTTCCCCTGTCTTGAACAGACGCTCCAGAACCTGGTCCTTTCCCTCCCGATCGCGGGACAGGACCAGGCGGTGGGAGACCGCTCCCGGGATGGGCCCAAACGCAAGCTTGAAGGTCAGGCCCCGGTATACCGGCTGCCGGTCGATCAGGAGGGGTGGCTCCAGCAGTTTCCTGGGCTGCATCGGGGGCTCTCCCCTCCTGACCAGCGTCCCCTCTCCCTCGTGAACGGCCACGCCATGTTGCATGGCCTCCACGTCGATCACCCCGTGCAGTACCTCCGACGTGGTGACATCACGGGCTCCGGCCGTGACGCGGAACTCGGTTCCCCTGGCAACCGCCGTGGCCGACGGGGTCCGGATCTCGATCCGGGAGTCCTTTCCTGTGGCCCGTCTGATTTTCATCACGACCCTTCCCGTTCCGAGGATCAGGCGCTGGAAAAGGCTCTTTTCACCCTTGATCTGGGAGACGTCCACGTCCAGGGTCGTGTCCGGTCCCTGGTAAAAAGATGAGCCGTCGTCAAAAACGATCTCCACGGCCGCCTCGCTCTTCGTCCTGATGCTGCTCCCCTGGCGTACGGCATCGTTGCCGTGCAGGGCATGCCATTTACCGGTGCCCGGTTCCCTGATCAGTACTTCGGATCGGACGAACAGTGCCCGGCCGTTGACCGGCACCCCCCTGAGCAGGTGGATGGGCAGGTTCAGTTTCTGACCCGTCATTATGAGGTTGGCGTTTTTCAGATGGTTGATGCGGGCGACTTCCCGCCAATGTGAGGGATTCTGGAGGTATCTGGCGCAGATTGAACTGAGGTTGTCCCTGTTTACGACGGTGAGTTCAATGCCGTCACCGGCCGCGGCCGGTGACGGGAGAAGCAGCATCCGTAAAAGAAACAGCGCGAAAACCGGCAGGAATAACCCTGGGATGTGGACGGAGCCGCCTGCCCGACAGGGCGATTTTCCTCTCATTTCCGGTTGCTTCTCCACCGTGCGCGACCTCCTTTCATGGAACGTAGGCAAGCACAGGCGCGGCGCCAATGAATTTGCATATAATACAGTTTTATGACGTAATCACAACACCTATCCTTTGGGAACTCATTAATGTGCCGGCTGCGGGCGGCAAAATTCCCGCGGACGGGCAAAATCCTGTTGTGGTCCCCCTCCGGTTGACGGTACGATGGGTTGTGTTTTTCCGCGCAACGGATGATGGCCCTGGGTTGACGGGTGTTATTCCGGTAACCGAAGATCAGGCTGAACAGTTTGAGCTACATTCATGAAAAGTCCGAGCGGCAACATAACCCGGCTGTACATCTTCTCCTTCCTGCAGATGACGCTTTTTCCCATGGCCATCATCACCCTGTTCTGGAAGGAGCATATAGGGCTCTCCCTCGCGCAGATCCTGCTGCTGCAGAGCGTCTTTTCCCTGGCGTCGGTACTGCTGGAGTACCCTTCCGGCTACATCAGCGACCGTGTCGGGTACCGCGCCTCGCTTTCCTTTGCCTCGCTGCTCGGCGTGGCCGGGTGGGGGGTCTATACTTTCGCCGATTCCTTCGGCGATGTGCTGCTGGCCGAGACTCTGCTGGGCATTTCCCTCTCCTTCATCAGCGGCTCCGACAGCGCGCTTCTGTACGAAACCCTGAAGGCGGAGGGGAAGGAGTCGCTCTACGCCCGCTGCGAGGGGCGCATGACCGGTTTCTCCCAGAGCGGCGAGGCGCTGGGGGCCGTCTTTGCCGGTGTCCTGTACGCCGCCGCGCCGCTCTCCCCGTTCTTTCTCCAGGTTGCCGTCTGGATCGCCGCTCTGATGGTCACCAGATCCATGGTGGAGACGCCCCGCGAGACACGGCAGACCGGGTCGCATCTGGCCGAGGCGATCAGCATCGCCCGTTATGCCTTCGTGGAGAACGGGCATCTGCGCTGCACCATCCTTTTCAACACTATCCTGGGGCTGGCCTCGTTCTTCCCGGTGTGGCTGGTTCAGCCTTACATGCGCCATGCCGGGGTTCCTCTCGGCTGGTTCGGTCCGGTCTGGGCCGGCGCCAACCTGACGGTGGCTCTCTGCGCGATGTCAAGCCACGGGTCGCACCGTTTTCTGGGGGATCGCGGCATGACCCTCCTCTTCCTGGGACTTATCGCAACCGGGTATTTCGGATTGGGTGTTATAGGCGGGGTGTGGGGCTTTCTCTTCTACTATCTGCTCACCTGCATGCGCGGGCTGCGCGGTCCGATGATGCTGGACCACGTCCAGAGGGAAACCGAATCCGGAAGTCGGGCGTCCGTGCTCTCCCTGCAATCCCTTTCGTTCCGCCTCTGCTTCGCCTGCGTCGGGCCGTACGTAGGCAGACTGGCCGACGCCGTCGGAGTCCAGCGGACCTTCTATCTTCTGATGTACGCCTTCCTGCTCCTGCTGCCGCCTCTGGCCCTCATGTTCCTCAGGAGCACCCGGAGGAGGGGGCCCCTGGCGGCTGAATGAGGCGGGTGAATTGCCCCCCCTCCCCGGCCCTCTCCCACTGAGGGGAGAGGGATAGATGGTGGGTGGAGCATTAAAAGAAAGTGGATTACTGTTTTTCCTTCCCGTCCCCCCCTGCAAAGTTCTTCATCTTCTCCACCAGATCGCTCAGCCGCCTGCTCACCAGAAAATTGACGCTCCCCTCCGGATAGCTTCCGTCCGGCTGCTGTTCGCCCGCCGGCAGGCCGGTGAGGATCTCGATCCCCTGGTCGATGGTCTCCACGCTCCAGATGTGGAACTTGCCTTCGCGCACCGCCTCGATCACCTCGTCCTTCAGCATCAGGTTCCGTTCGTTGGCCCTGGGGATCATGACCCCCTGCCCGCCGTTCAGCCCCCTCAGCTTGCAGAGGGCGTAGAACCCCTCGATCTTGTGGTTGACCCCGCCGATGGGTTGTACCTTGCCCAGCTGGTTCACGCTGCCGGTCACGGCGATTCCCTGCTTCAGCGGAACCCCGGAGAGGGCCGAGAGTAAGGCGTACAGCTCGGTGGAGGAGGCACTGTCCCCCTCGACCCCCTCGTAGGACTGCTCGAAGCAGATGGAGGCCGAAAAGGAGAGCGGTTTGTCCTGGGCGTACTTGCCGCCCAGATAGCCGGTCAGGATCAAAAGCCCCTTGTCGTGGATCGGGCCGGAAAGCTTGACCTCCCGCTCGATGTTCACCATCTTGCCGCTTCCCATGTAGACGCGGGCGGTCACCCTGGAAGGCCTGCCGAAGGTGTAGTCACCGAGCTGGATCACGGAAAGCCCGTTGACCTGCCCCGTTTCCGCGCCGTCGGTGTCCACCAGGATGGTCCCCTCGGTGATCAGCTCCTGGATCCGGTCCTCGATCCGGTTACTCCGGTACACCCGCTCCTCCAGGGTCTTTTTAACCGTGTTCCGGTCGACGATCTTCAGGTTGTCCTTGCGCGCCCAATAATCGGCTTCCCGCAGGATGTCGCTGATCTCCATGAACTGCGAGGAGAGCTTTTCCTGGTCCTCGACGCAGCGGGCGGCGTACTCCATCAGGCAGCAGACCGCGTCCCTGGACAAGGGGAGGAGGTTCTCCTCCCTGCAGTGGGTGGCGACGAACAGGGCGTATTCCTTCAGAACCTGGGGGGAACGGGTCACGCGGCTGTCAAACTCCGCCTTGACCTTGAAGAACTTGCGGTAGTCCGGCTCCAGGTGGAACAGGAGTTGATAGATCAGCGGCGAGCCGATCATGATGATCTTCGCCCTGAGCGGCGCCGGTTCCGGTTTGATCGAGACGATGGTCAGAAACCGGTACTGCTCCAGAACGTCCTCGATCTTGATCTCGCTGTTGCGGATGCAGCGTTTGAGGGCGTCCCAGGAGAACGGATTGGTGAGCACCTCGAGGGCGTTGATCACCAGGTAACCGCCGTTGGCCCGATGCAGGGAGCCCGCCTTGATCCTGGTGAAATTGGTGGTGGCCACACCTCCCGGCTGCATGACATGGTCGATGCGTCCGAACAGGTTGTGGTAGGTGGGGTTCGCCTCGAAGATTACCGGTGCGCCTTTGATGCCGCCGTTGTCAACGATCACGTTGACCGCATAGCGGTCGAACGACGGCGCCTGGGCGGCCTCCGGAGCGAAGGGGAAATGGGGCGGGGCCTCCTGGCTCTTGAACCCCTCCATGCTCTGCAGGATATCCTCCTGCACATCTTCCAGAAAGGAGACAACCTTCGGGAAATTCTCGTATTTGACGCAGAGCGGCGCCACGTGGTGCCCCACGGCGGAGAGCCCCAGCTCCCGGTCCAGTCTTGCCAGGTCTTCCCTGAGAGCCTTCTCGTTTTCGTTTACGAGGCTGAGCACGTCGGCCAGCCGCTCCTTCAGTTCGTTGCCGGCCTTGTCCACCCGGGCCTTGGTTGCCAGGTCGAGATTTTCGTACTCCTCGTTGGTCATGTTCCGGCCGTCAATCTGGGGCACCATCATCAGACCCTGCGGGGTTCGTTGCATCACGTACCCCTTGCTTTGGGCTTCCCTGTCCAGTTCCGCGAACATCCTGTTGTTTCTCTCCTGGTTGGCGACGATCAGCTCGGTCTTGTCCAGGGCGTAATCCTTGCTCTGCAGGGCTTTGGGTATGTCGCTTTTCACCACCCGCAGCAGATCGGTCAGGTCCTTTTCAAGGTCCCTGCCCATGCCTGCCGGAAGTGACAGGGAGATGGGGCTGTCCGGATTCCTGAAGTTGTTGACGTAGCACCAGTCGTGCGGAAGAGGTTCGGATATGGCCCTTTTCTTCAACAGGGACATGATTGATGAAGTGCGACCCGTGCCGGATTCTCCGGCAAGGTAGAGGTTGAATCCGTTTTCAACCATTCCCAGGCCGAACTCGATGGAGCGGAAGGCGCGGTCCTGTCCTATGATGCCTTCCAGTTCTCCCAGTTCTTCGGTTGTGGTGAAGTCGAACGATTCCTCTCCGCATTTCCAGGAGAGTCTGTGCGGCGGTATCCTGCGGTCTTCCGATGGCATGGCGGCCTCCTTCGTACATTCGATTGCATCAACTGCGCGTTGCAGGTCATACATCCGGACTCGGCTGATCTTTTCATAATAGTACCATGAAATCGTTAAAAACCCGTCTCGCCGACAAAAAACGAAATCGATCCGCAGGGGTGGACGTATTCCGTCACCCCTTTGTGGTAGAGTAGGGGGCTGTGAAGGGGCGGTCCCCATGTGGTTGCCCGAAGGAGGTGTTCCATGGCGGAACGGCATGTCGCGATTGATGTTGAAACCAGCGGATTGAGTCCGTAGCGGAGTGGGAGGGGGGTCGAGGTGGCGGCCGTGGAGATCCGTAACGGCGGGGGGGGGCGCCGAATGTCCACCCTCATCAATGCGCCTTGCCGCATTCATTCTGCCGTGGCCCGGGTCAACGGCATAACCGGCCGCATGCTGTCGGGTGCGCCAGCTCCCGATGAAGTCTGATCAAGAAAAATGACTATGAGGCCGGATTCAGACGCTACAGTCTCTGTCTGGATCCGGCCTCACTTGTTTGCCAACGAACTGATTTTTTGCCCGATGGTCTCTACAGACTGCTTTTCCGTTTTCTGCGAAGCAGACTGAAGATGCCATACGCCATGCCGGTACCGACCATAAAAAATGTGCCCGGTTCAGGTGTGACGACAGGCGGTTTCTCCGGCCTGCGTTTCCTCGACGAAGAGCGGTGCCTGAATGTGGGACGGGTGTAGGGATATGGGGGGGCGGGGGGGGCACCGGCCACATGTCTGAGCGATTGCTCGGCTGAGGAACGTGACGTCAGTCCCTGTGAAGAAGCGCTGGGAGGATTGCTGTTGCCGGGGCTGGGGCGATTGGGAGGCGCGTCAACCCGTTCTACCGGATTATCCGTCGTGGCCGTGTTAACCGAAGTGGGAGATGGCGCGATTACGTAGTCGTTGCAGCAGAAGGTTCGTGCAACCCGGGTACCGTCGGTAATGAATCCGTCGCCCCTGGGCAGTCTGATCGCCCGGGAAGTTCTTTTAATGGTATCGCCTTTTCGATACGAGACAAAGGTCCAGACCTCCTTCTCCAGTCTACCCTGCCTGGCTGTTTCCCAGTTGAACCCTGAAAAGTGCGCGGCAAGGACGGGATCGCTCTGGACGGTTTTTCGGAAGTCCTCGACTGAGTGGATGCTGTTTTTCTCGCACAGGCCGTAATACTTGCCCGCTATTTCACTGTTTGCGTCGGCCGGTTCCTCAACTGCCGCTCCCGGCCCCTGTTTTACGCACCTGTCTTCCGCATGAAACGATCGGACCATCAGACTTGTTGCGACAATAGCCAGCACGATGACCGCGGCAATGGCCATTCCCTTCGCGAAGCCGACAACAGCCTTCTTTCCCTCTGATCGCCTTTTATATGGCATATGGATCATCTCCCAACGGTATGTTTATTCCGAAAACAGGGCCCAGCCCGCGCGGTGTAACAGGCGGGGACGGATTGCCGCTCATTTAGGCTCGATCTCTTCATTGCCTGTACAGGCCTGCATGGGACCGAGCGGGTCGGTCATGGAGCCCACCCACATGACCGCGTAATTCTTGTGGATGCCGATGCCGAAAGCGAGGAGATTGCTCCCCTTCCAGTTTCCGGATTCGAGAAGTATGGCGTTGTGGCTCGGACTCGATTTCCATGCTTCCAGCACCCTTGCCGGATCGACTTCTTTGGCGGATGTGGAGTACGCGTTCTCGTAACCATCTCCGATATAGGTGGAGTTGGTAATCTCGCGGGGTTTGTCCCACATTGCCTCTGCGTACAGGTTGTCCTTCGTATAGCACACCGGTTTCCAGGTGCCTACGTTCGACCAGCTATGGAGTGAACAGGCCTGCCCCCGGGAATCCCTCCCCTTGGCCGGGGAGTTTTCACTCAGGTCGATGGCGTGAATACGAGCCACTTTGTTCAGAGACCGCGAATTTGATATGGGCGCCAACCCGTGCTTTTCCCGATATTCGTTCACGAGCCGGAACAGTTCCTGCTCCTTGGCGGAAAGACAGGAATACTCTCCCGTTTCTTCGATGGCGTTCTTCATAATCGTCTGAGTGTTGGACTCGGGAAGCTGGCTCGCATTGCCTGCCGTACTTATGCCCAGTGATATGATCGCCGCAAGTGCCGCATTCGTAAGCATCTTCTGCAGACGTATACCGCGTCTGATGGACATGGGGCGGACATAGCCGGCCTCAACCAGGACCTCGCCAATTTTTTTGTGAGAGGTGGATTGGTTGTGAAGCGCCTGATTCAACTGCTCGCGGGTAACCTGGCCCGTTGCGACCAGAAGCTCACCCAGCCTGAGGGGGGAATCAACATTTGCCTGCTGGCGGAACTGGTAGTCAAGAAGAGCGTTCAGTTGCCCCTCGGTCAGCATACCGAGACGTAAGAATACCTCCCCGAGTTTTTCTCCGCTTCGTTTCTGCTCCGATATCGCGCGATTAAGCTGTCTCGCGGTAATGTACCCTGATCGGACCAGCAGTTCTCCGAGCGGTTGCCGATCGCCGGCAGCGGTCATTACCGCATCGGCAAGAGAGCTCAGATGTTTTTGCAGCAGCAGCGGGAGCCTGATGTCCAGCTCTTTCAGGATTCCCTTTCTGACCAGTACCTGCCCCAGAAGCTCATTTGTGCGCTTCTGCTCCTCCAGGGCGGAATCAAGGGTGCGCCGCGACAAAAATCTGCCATCCAACAGTATCCTGCCAAAATGGCGTTTCTCTGAATGTCCCACGACGATGGCTCCCTGATGCATGCTTGAAAACCCTGCATCACATTTGGTAATGCTGATGGCTCAAAAGCATCCCGACGGAAAAACGGCTGCTGACGGCGGATGCTGCTTCGGAACCGTTCCCGCTGAATTAAAAACGGATACCGATAACACAGTTCTATCCTATCGTACTCTATAAAATATATATCACTTCAAAAAGTTACTTGTCCATAATATTCATTAATTGTATGAAAAAATCCGCGGTCTTCGGTTTTCATTCCTCCCTACTTACTTCTTCGGAAAAACCGGGAGTTTTCTTAATACCTGATTGAATCGGTCCGGCAAAGTCGGTATCATTCCGGTTTCAGAATGTTATTGACAGGAGGTAGGAAAAATTATGAAGCAATCCCTTGGAGCAAAAACGCTGATGTTTCCCACGCCGGTGTTGCTGATCGGAACCTATGACGGTGAGGGGAAGCCGAACCTGATGAACGCCGCCTGGGGCGGCATCTGCTGTTCCGACCCTCCCTGCCTGAACGTTTCGGTGCGAAAATCACGGCATACCTACGGCGCTATTGTCGAACGAAAGGCTTTTACCGTGGGCATCGCCTCGGAATTGTGGATGAAGCAGGCTGATTACGTGGGTATCGCTTCGGGCCGCAAAGTGGACAAGTTCGCCGTCGCCGGCCTGACACCGGTCAGGAGCGGAATCGTGGATGCTCCCTATGCCTCGGAATTCCCGGTGGTGCTGGAATGCCGCCTGCTGCACACCCTGGAACTCGGGGTCCATACCCAGTTCATCGGTCAGATCCTGGATGTGAAGGCCGACGAGTCCGTTCTGGGAGAGGATGGCCTGTTGGACATCATGAAGATCAGGCCGCTCGTTTACGATGTTTCCCGGAAGGAGTACCGCGGTGTCGGTCCTCTTCTCGGCAGGGCTTTTTCCGTGGGTAAGGAACTGTAATTTCACAGAGTCGCTTGCGGTTGTGGTGATAAGGGCGGAAATAATCCGCCCTTCAGTCGGATTGAGTCAATCCCGTTGCTGAATCCCGGCACTCCGTTGTCTCCCCCATCATTTCCAACTCCCCCTTCTGACTGACATGAAAACTATTTTATTAGCTAGAAGGTCAGGCCAGGACTATAATCAATTCACCGTAGTATCCGGATACGCTGCAAAGGAAAATCGCTTACCCCATGAAGAACATCACAAAATTCATGCTGTTCGACATACTTCTCATTGCGGTGGCGCTTGCGGTCGCCGCCGTGATGTTTCTTGCCGAAATACATGAGGAGGCGAGGGGGTGGGCGATCCACGAGCAGGAAGAGCATCTGGGAACCTTCTGGGAACTGCTGAGGAATAAGGGGCAGAAGTTCAGCGTCAGAAACGGCAGACTGCGGGTGGGCAACTATGTCGTGAATGGCAACAATGAACTGCCCGACAAGCTGCATGAAATTTTCGGCTGCACCGCCACCATTTTCATGGGTGACACCAGGGTTTCGACAAACGTGCGCAAACCTGATGGCAGCCGCGCAATCGGCACCAGGCTGGAGGGAGAGCCGCGGGACGCGCTTTTCGGGAAGGGAAAGTCTTACCGCGGCAGGGCGATGATTCTGGGCGTTCCGTATGTGACCGCCTATGACCCCATCAGGAACGAAAAGGGTGAGGTGATCGGCGCACTGTATGTGGGCATCGGGGAGAGCACCTATTTTGCAATCTACGAAAAGCTGAGAGACAGGGCGATCCTGTTGACCGCCCTGCTGACGGTCATCTTTTCAATCCTGGGTTACCTCCTGATCAGATTCCGTAGAAGGGCCGTGGAGGTATTGAAGGAGAGCGAGGCGAAATATCGCCAGCTCTTTGAAATGCAATCCGACGCCATCATGCTTGTCAACTGTGAAAACGGTGAAATTCTGGAGGTCAACGCCTCGGCCGTCAGGCTGTACGGTTACGCCAGAAATGAGCTTTTGGGCAAAAGATACCTTGAACTCGCCACCGATCCTGAAAAGGGTTTTTCCCGGATTGACGAACTGAACGAGCATATACCGCTGAGCTATCACGGGAAAAAAGACGGAACTCTATTCCCGGTCGAGATCTTTACCAGTTCGTTTGCCTGGAAGCGGCATGCGGTGCTGATTGCCGCCATCAGGGATATCACCGAGCGCAAGAGGTTGCAGGACGAACTCCGTGATCTGTCGGAAAGGGATCCGCTGACATCGCTGTACAACAGGCGAAAGCTGTATCAGGTGCTGGCCATGGAGCTGAAGAGGGCCAGACGCAGCGGCTCTCCCCTGTCGCTGCTGCTGATGGACCTGGATCATTTCAAGACAATCAACGATACGTTCGGCCATGATATCGGCGATGTGGTGCTGAGGAATGTAGCGGAGGTTGTCTCCGCTACGCTCAGATCCACGGATATTTTTGCCCGGTATGGCGGCGAGGAGTTCGTCGTTGTCTGCCCTGATACCGATCTGGATGGAGCCGTTGTGGTTGCCGAGAAGCTCCGCGGCGCCATAGAGGGTTACCGTTTTCCCGGGGTGGGTGGTAAGGTGACGATCAGTGTTGGAATTTCGCTCATGGAAGCCGGAGATGCCGAGGATGCTCTCATCGGGCGCGCCGACAGAGCGTTGTACGTGGCCAAGAAAACCGGCCGGAACAGGGTGGTACGGTCAACGTAGCCTGCTGCTCTTCTGCCGAGTCCGGCAGAACGGTGCTGAGGCACCGCCGGCTTTGCCGTTCGCAGCATTTGCGGGTAATGCACTATAGGTAATCCTTTCTTGGTGGACTGAAAAAGTCCAGCACCTCCCCTGGCTCTATGATTTCAATGCTGTGCTCGACATCGCGGGGGATAGTGTATGAATCACTCGGACCAATTTCACGACCGATACCATCAATGACAATTCTGTATTTTCCGGAAATCACATATCCGCTCTGCTCATTTGGATGCTTATGTAACGGAGGCTTGTCCCCATTCTTATAAAGCATTTTAGTCACCATTGATTCCGGACCATGCGAGAGCAGGACAAAGTCAACACCAAGGAAACTTCTTCTCTGTGCCTCATTCGATTTTACTATCATGGTATCTCCTTGTATGGGCAATAAGCCGGGACGCTCCCCGGTTTATTTGTCTTTTCCGGTTTTTTCCGTATTCGTTTTCTGAATGATCCCCATCCTTTCATAGATCGGACGCACCAGTTTCCGTATTGACGGCAGCGTCCTGCCGAACGCGATCCCGCCCGCCAGACAGGCGATGCCGCCGATGATCAGGGTGGGGCGGGCGCCGATCCTGACGGCAATATATCCTGCAGCCAGCCCTCCGAGAGGGGTGGTTCCCATGAACGACATGGTGTAGAAACTCATCACGCGGCCCCGCTTGTCGTTGTCCACGATGGTCTGGAGGATCGTGTTGCTGGACGCGATCTGCGCCATGACGGCAAAACCGGCCAGGCAGAGAAACGCCAGGGTCAGTATGAGGTTACTGGATAAAGCAACGCAAGTGAGAGTTATGCCGAAGATGGACGTTGAAACTGAGATCAGCCGGCCGAGCCCCAGCACGTTCCGGCGGGAGGCGAGGTAGAGGGTGGAGCAGAGGGCGCCGACTCCGATGGCGGCCATGAGGAAGCCGTAGGTGTGGGCGCCGCCGTGGAGGATCTCGCGGGCGAAGATGGGGAGCAGCACCACATAGGGCATCCCCATGAGGCAGGTGAGGGAGAGCAATGCCAGGATGTTTCTGATGGGGATGAAGTGATAGGCGTAGTCCAGTCCCTCCCGCAGTTCGTGGAGGATGTGCCGTTTTTTTCTTATCGCCGGGTTGATGGGAATGCGCATGGCCGATATGGCGGCGATGACCGCCAGGTAGCTGGCCGCGTTGATGGCGAAACAGATCCCCTCGCCCAGCGAGGCCACGACAATCCCGGCTATGGACGGTCCGATGAGCCTGGCGCCGTTGAACATGGAAGAGTTCAGCGCAATGGCGTTGCCCAGATCCTCCCTGTTCTCCACCAGATCGATCACCAGGGACTGGCGCACCGGTATGTCGAAGGCGTTGATAATGCCCAGAAAAGCGCTCAGGACGATGATCTGCCAGATCAGTACGGCGCCGGAGAGGACGAAGAACGCCAGCAGGGTTGCCTGGAGCATGGAACAGATCTGGGTGATCAGGAGCAGGCGCTGCCGGTTCCAGCGGTCGATGAAAACCCCGGCAAACGGCGCCATGAGGAATGCGGGGAACTGGCCCGCGAATCCGGTCAGGCCCAGCAGAAACGCCGAACCGGTGAGCCGGTACACCAGCCAGCTCACGGCGATCTGCTGCATCCAGGTGCCGATCAGCGAGATCCCCTGTCCCATGAAGAAGAGCCGGTAATTGCGGGATCGGAAGGCGCGCAGGAGAAATCGCACGTCCAGGGACCTGGACGGAGAAGGGGGGGGTGAAGAAGGTTCTTTCCGCATGCCGGATGGTTTCATCCGTATACTACTACTATCGAAGCCGTTTTCCGTCAACCTCGGCCAGCGCGGAGGCGTCCCAGCCGCCGCCGGTGGCCTTGATGAGCTGTACGCTGGCCGTCATGCGTCGTCCCAGGATGCCGATGCTGTCCCGCTCCGCGCTCAGTGCGATGGTCTGGGCAATGATGACGTTGAGATAGCCCACGATCCCGGCCCGGTACTGGTTGGTGGTTATTTCCAGGGACTGCCGGGCCGTCCGCAGGGTTGCATCCTGTACGGCCGCCTCCTCCTCGAGTGTTCTCAGGGCCGCCAGGTTGTCCTCCACTTCCTGGAACCCGGTAAGAACGGTCTGACGGTAGGACGCGACCGTCTCGTCGTAAACGGCCCTTGCCTCATCCACCTGGGCTCCCCTCAGACCTCCGTCGTAGACGGTCTGCGCGATTATGGCGCCGAGGGCCCAGACACGGTTGGGCCAGCTCAGCCAGTTGGAGAAGCTGGAAGCGGCGAAGCCGGCAGTGGAGCTCAGGGTTATGGCCGGAAAATAGGCGACCTCGGCCACTCCTATTTTTGCGTTCGCCGCGGCGACGCGCCGTTCGGCCGCGGCGATGTCCGGCCTGCGCTCCAGCAGTTCCGATGCCATGACCGGCGGTATGGGGGGAGGGGATGCGTCAAGCGGGGCAGGTGGCAGGGAGAGCTCAGCCGGTATCTTGCCGATCAGCAGGGCAATGGCGTGCTCCAGCTGACTGCGCTGAACTCCCAGATCGATTGCCTGGGCCTGGGCGCCCTTGAGCTGCGTCTCGGCCTGCAGCACATCCGACAGGGCCGCCACTCCGGCCTTATAGCGGTTTTTCGTCAGATCCAGATAGTTCCGGTAGGACGACACCGTCTCATGCAGCAGTTTTTTCTGGGCGTCCGTGGTTCTGAGCTGAAAGTAGTCCGCGGCCAGTTCCGCCTGCGCGCTCAGACGGACCGACTCCAGGTCGGCCGCGCCGGCCTGGGCGCCCGCCTGGCCCGCTTCCACGCCGCGGCGCACCCGGCCCCATACGTCCAGTTCCCAGGAGGCGTCCACACCCAGGAGCTGGGTTGTGGATGTCTTGTGGGTCGAAGAACCGCGGGAACGGTCCAGGGACGCGTCGGCGGTGATCTGGGGAAAATAGCCGGCGCGGGTGGCCTGTACCAGGGCGCGGGCCTGGCGGAACCGGGCCACGGCGGACTTGATATCCTGGTTCGAAATGGCGACCTGCTCCTCCAATCCGTCCAGAGTGGGGTCATTGAAGATGCGCCACCAGGGACCGCGGTTGACGTTGTCCCTCGGCCTGGCGATCTTCCAGGTTGAGTCCTCCCTGAATTCCGGCTTCGCCACCGCGGTCGGCCTGACATAGTCGGGGCCCACGCTGCAGGCGGCGAGAAGTGCCAGGAGAATGGGGGCCAGTGTGTATCTGATACTCTTCATATATTTTCCCTCTATTTTTCCATTACATTCCGTGCCCGCATTGCCGGAGCGGAAAGTCCCCCTTTGAAAAAGGGGGATTCAGGGGGATTTGCTTTTGATTTCAGCGCTGCTAAATCCCCCCCGGCCCCCCTTTTTCAAAGGGGGGAGTTCGGGTTCAACATACTTTCAGTGATGACTCATTCTTTTACACCGAATCTCCCGGTCATTCGGAAGCATTATCCTCCAGATAGGGCGGCCGGTCGCTGGTCCGGCGGCCCCCCTTCCGCCTCCTGTCCAGCCAGATCCTGAAACGGTCCATGTACAGGTAGACCACCGGGGTGGTGTAGAGCGTCATCATCTGGCTGAAGATCAGGCCGCCTACAATTGCGATACCCAGCGGGCGGCGCAGTTCGGAACCGACGCCGCTTCCCACTGCCAGTGGCAGGGCGCCCAAAAGCGCCGCCATGGTGGTCATCATGATCGGCCGGAAGCGGAGCAGACAGGCGGAGAAAATCGCCTCCTCCGGCTTCTTCCCTTCTTCCCGTTCGGCCTGCAGGGCGAAATCCACCATCATGATGCCGTTCTTCTTCACGATGCCGATCAGGAGGATTACGCCGATCATGGCGATAAGGCTCATGTCCGTACCGAAGGCGAGGAGCGCCAGGGCGGCTCCGACACCGGCCGACGGCAGTGTGGATAAAATCGTGACCGGGTGGATGTAGCTCTCGTAGAGCATGCCGAGAACGATGTAAACCGTAACCAGCGCCCCTAGGATCAGCAGGGGCTGGCTGGCAAGTGACGCCTGGAAGGCCTGCGCCGTGCCCTGGAAACTGCCCCGGATCCCGCCGGGAAAACCGATCTCACGTTTGGCGTCGTCGATGGCACTCACTGCATCCCCCAGCGAAAATCCGGGCAGCAGGTTGAACGAGAGCGTCACCGCCGGGAACTGGCTCTGGTGGTTCACCGCCAGGGATGTGCGCCGCGGTTCGAAACGGGTAAACGCCGAGAGCGGCACCTGGGCGCCGTTTGCGGCAGTGACGTATACGTCTCGCAGCATGTCCGGGTTCTGCCAGTATTGAGGAGCGACTTCCATCACCACGTGATACTGGTTCAGCAGGGTATAGCTGACCGCGACCTGGCGCTGGCCGAAGGCGTCGTAGAGGGTGTTGTCGAGCAGCTTCGGCGTGACGCCGAGGCGTGCGGCGGTCGGCCGGTCGATCACCAGATTCGCCTCCAGCCCTTTGTCCTGCTGGTCGGTGTTCACGTCCGCCAGGCCGGGCAGCGTCCGCATTTTCCGGAGCATGCGCGGCGCCCACTCGTTCAGCAGGGCCAAATCCTCCCCCTGCAGCGTGTACTGGTACATGGCGCCGCCCCCCCTGCCTCCCACCCGCAGGTCCTGTACCGGTTGCAGGATGGTCTGGGCGCCCACCACGCCGGCCAGCCTTTTGCGCAGACGGCCGATCACCTGCTGGGCGGTGAGGGTCCGTTTCCCGAACGGTTTCAGGGAGATGAACATGCGTCCGCTGTTTATGCCGGAGCCGCCTCCTCCACCTCCGCCGGTAGTAGCCGATACTTTCTCCACATCGGGATCTCCGCTGATTATATCCACGACTTCGGACATTTTCCCGTTCATGGCCTGGAAGGATATATCCTGGCTTGCCTGAATGGTCCCGGAGATGCGTCCCGTATCCTGTTCCGGGAAGAACCCCTTGGGGATGACGCAGAAGAGATAAACGGTGAACAGTACCGTGGCCAGGATCAGGGCCAGCATCAGGCGTGAGTGTCGCAGGGCGATGGCCAGACTGTGCCGGTAAGCCGCCTGCATCAGTTCAAAGGCGCGTTCGCTTGCCCGGTAGAATGGGCCGTGCCTGGCCGGATCCTGAGGTTTGAGCAGGGTGGCGCACATCATGGGGGTCAGGGTGAGGGATACCGCCAGCGAGACGAGTATGGCGGCCGAAAGGGTAACCGCGAACTCCCGGAACAGCCGCCCCACCATCCCGCCCATCATCAGGATCGGGATGAACACGGCAACCAGCGAGACGCTCATGGAGAGTACGGTGAAGGCTATTTCCCCGGAGCCGGACAGTGCCGCCTGAAGTGGGGATTGCCCCATCTCGCGATAGCGGGTGATGTTCTCCAGCACGACGATCGCGTCGTCAACCACGAAACCGGTGGCGATGGTCAGGGCCATGAGGGACAGGTTGTCCAGGGAGTAGCCGCACAGGTACATCACGGCGAAGGTGGTTACGATTGAGACGAGTACGGCCACGGCCGGGATCATGGTGGCCCGGACCGTACGGAGAAAGGCGAATACGACGAGGATCACCAGCAGGCCGGAGAGGATCAGGCTCATTTCCACTTCGCGCAGGGAACCGCGGATGGAAGGGGTGCGGTCGCTGACCGCCGAAAGTTTGATGCCGCCGGGCAGGGCGGACTCCAGTTGCGGCAGCAGGGAACGGATGTTGTCCACGGTTTCGATGATGTTTGCTCCCGGCTGGCGGAAGATTATCACCATGACCGCTGGTTTGCCGTTGACCAGCCCGCTGGAGCGGATGTCCTCCACCGAGTCCTCAATCCTGGCCACATCGCCGAGGCGCACGGCGGCCCCGGACTTGTACGAGATGACCAGGGGGATGTACTGCTCCGCCCTGGACAGCTGATCGTTGGTCTGGATCTGCCAGGATTTCTCCCCGTCGGCCAGCTGTCCCTTCGGGCGGTTAACGTTGTTGACCGAGATCACGTTGCGCACCGTTTCAAGGCTGATGCCGTACCTGCTCAGGGCCATGGGGTTCAGTTCCACGCGCACCGCGGGGAGGGAACTTCCTCCGACGGTGACCTGCCCGACTCCCTCCAGCTGGGAGAGCCTCTGCTGGAGAATGGTGGAGGCCGCGTCGTACATGCGGGGCTTGTCAACTGTGTCGGAGGTGAGCGCAAGGATCAGAATCGGCGCATCGGCTGGGTTGACCTTGCGGTAGGTCGGGTTGTTGGGGAGGTTGGACGGCAGGAAACCGCGCGCCGCGTTGATGGCGGCCTGGACATCGCGGGCCGCCCCGTCGATGTTGCGGTCCAGGTCGAACTGCAGTGTGATGCTGGTGGAACCGCGGCTGCTGGTGGAAGTCATTTCCGTTACGCCCGCGATCCGGCCGAACTGCCGTTCCAGGGGGGCGGCCACGGAGGTGGACATGGTTTCCGGGTCGGCTCCCGGCAGGGAGGCGGACACGGAGATGGTGGGGAAATCCACCTGGGGGAGGGGCGAAACCGGCAGCAGGCGGAAGGCTATTATCCCGGCGAGGAACAGTCCCAGGGTAAGCAGGGTCGTAGCGACCGGCCGCCGTATGAAGGGGGCGGAGATGTTCATGTGGAAGCGGCATCTCCCGTTGAAGAACATTGCTTGCCAACAGAGCGGTTGTTAAAGTCCCCCTTTGAAAAAG
This sequence comes from uncultured Pelobacter sp., assembly GCA_964601865.1. GTDB lineage: Bacteria > Desulfobacterota > Desulfuromonadia > Geobacterales > Pseudopelobacteraceae > Pseudopelobacter. The sequence continues at coordinate 26,196 of CAZRPI010000037.1, forward strand.
GGGGATTCAGGGGGATTTCCCTGCGTTGCTCACTTACTCCTGAAATCACTTCAAGTACGCCATCCATCTCGGTCAAAATCTGTCTGTTGTCAAAACGGAGTACCAGCAGATCATGTGCTTTCATAAAAGAGTCACGTACCGAGTCGTTATCCACGTTGGTTGTTTCCATGTGCTGACTGCCATCCGCCTCAACTACCAGTTTCACCACTGGAGCAAAAAAATCCACAATGTATGGTCCGATAGGCTTCTGCCTGTAAAATTGAATGCCGAAGAGCTGTTTCCCCCGCAAGCGTGACCATAACGCCTGCTCGGCTTCGGTCATTTTCTTGCGCAGGTTTCTTGCAGGTTCTTTCAGATTTTTGTTGTAGGGAAGCATGGTAAAGACAAATCCCCCCTG